>CAZJDN010000055.1:0-13547 GCA_964544775.1 uncultured Thiothrix sp. | reverse complement strand
GTGGAGTCTTCACCTAAACGGATGCGTTGTTGCAAGGCTTGGCTATCCATGATCTTATCCTAGGGTTTTATCCTGCATAGCCTAGCACAATATGAAACACGGAGGACAATGATGCCTTTTGCAGTGGCTTCGGATGGTACACGCCTTGCGTTTGAGGTTTCTGGCGCGGGTAAACCCTTGTTATTATTGAGCGGTCAGGGGCAAGATCGACACATGTGGCGGTTAGCAGCACCCTTGTTGGCACGACAGTTTCAAGTGATTTGCATGGATTATCGCGGCACAGGAACAAGCGATAAACCGCAACAACCCACGTATTCGACCCGTGGGTTTGCCGCTGATGCAATAGCGGTGTTGGATGCATTGGGAATTGCCAAAGCGGCGGTGTACGGCATTTCAATGGGTGGGCGCGTGTGCCAATGGTTGGGCATTGATTACCCCGAACGCATTAGCGCGTTAGTGTTGGGTGCGACCACACTGGGCAAACACGGCGTTCCCCGCGATGCCGAAGCCAACACATGGCTACAAACGGGTGACATTGCCCGTATTACCCCGCTATTGTATTCCGCTGCATTTGCCGCCACGCACCCAGAATGTTTAGAGCCAGCACCAACGCCTGCCTTTGCGCGACGTTTGCATTATCTGGCAAGTGAAGCGCACGATACGTGGGAATTATTGCCGCAGATTACCGCCCCGACCTTAATCGTGCATGGCAATGCAGATCGGATTAATCCGCCGGAAAATGCCCGTTTGCTCGCCACACGTATTCCGCACGCGCACCTACATTGGATCGAAGGTGGGCGACACGGCTATGTTGATGAGCACTTGCAGGAAGCGTGTGACATTGTTAGCGCATTTTTACATCAACACATCTGAATGCCTTATCAGTTTACCGCCGCCTTACTGTTCCATGAGGGTGATACATACGCTTCATTGCGCCACAAATTCCCCGCCAAACCTGCTTGATAACCGCTGACATACAAATCCCGCATGTAATTTTTATCAAACGGCATTTTCGGCGTTGTTCTGAAATCCGGCGGTACAGAAGTTAAGTGAAACGCAAACCCATCACGCTGCGCTAGCCCTTGCAATGCCAATAAATTACTCAGCCCTTGGTATTTGATCAGGGTACTGATGGAACGCTTGGAGATACTAGCAACGCCCATGTCCACGGCTTCGTATTCGGGGGTAATTTTGGAATTCCGAATCAGCCACAAGTTCTTTTGCATGGTTACGCCAAGACTTTGTTCGATTTCCTCCCTATTCACGTCAGGCGGGTAAACGAAAATCTGATTGGTAACACCGCCATCAACGTGTACTTCCTGATGCGCTTTGCCGTGGATAGTGACATCGAAACTAACAGGCGGAAACACGCCCGGAATCGAAGCCGACGCAAGCATAATAGAGGCAATGAGTTCGGCAGATTGCGGATTCCCACTTTCGGCGATGCGCCCAATGTTCCAAATAACGGGGCGTTGCGCATCCAAATCGGTCGTACCAATAAATAACATGCGCCCTTTACGGCTTTCAGCCGCCAATGCTGCCACCAGTTGCGGATTAATTTCCTCGTGCAATAAACGCCGCAGCGGGGCACTGTCGCCGAGTGACGAACCACCGAATAAGGCTTTCAGCGGGGTAAGTAAAACAATGTCGCGGCGGGACGTTTCGGTGTAAAAGCGTTTAATTGCGTCATCGTATTGCGAGCCTAAAAACGCAAACGGGGCGATCAAAGCCCCCGTGGAAATGCCCGTTACCATCGTAAAGACGGGGCGATCACCGCGTTCACTCCAGCCTTTTAATACTCCCGCACCATACGCCCCGTCTTCGCCCCCACCGGATAATGCCAATATATCAATGTGCTGGAACATAGCGGGGTTTGTGGCAAGTAATCGCTTTTGCCGCGCAAGCTGTTCAGTTACTTGCGGCGGTTTTTCATCCCCCCAAAAACGAATGTCTTGATAACCGGGAATTTGTACCGCTTGGTATTGTTCCGCAGGGGGAGCGGCATATTCACGCGGTACACTCGAACACGCGCTAACCAAGACCACTAACAGCAAGGCTACAACACGGTAACGCGCCGCTTTACGCCCTAAATTGAATACGACTTGCACACTAAAAACCCTTTCGTTTACTAGGTGCAGTATCGCCGCATTTACCCGTGCAGAGAAGCCATTTTCAGCGTTATTTAACCTTAGCGTGGTTACACTTACGCCAGCCAATGCTAAAAAAGTGATACCTTACAGCGTGTAGTATCACTTTAGTTATAGTGGCAGCAATGTATAATAGAAAGCGTCAGTTGTTCATCATTACGCTTGCTAGCTGTAGTCAAGCGTGGGCTTGTCTATTGTGAATCGAGTGTAAATGCCTTTCATTTAGCTAACATGCATAAAGTACTATGGCTACAAAAACATTCCCCTGCGGACATAAAGGCAAAGGTCAATATTGCCACCGCTGTGCACAAGATCAAAAAGACCGCGACAAGGTGCAAGATGCCCGTGCCGAAAAACAGGCATGGAAGGAACAATTCAAGCATGACGTGATCGACCTTACGGGCTTGCCTAACCGCAGCTTGGTAGAAAAGGCTCGATTGATCATTGCGGGGATAGAGTCCGGCGCACCTTACACACAGTACAAAGGTAAACGCATGAATTTCGATAGGAATGTGATTTCCATTCCGTTGAATCATGACTTCCGACTACTGTATCAACAGACCAATGTGGGGTTAGTCCTCACCAGTTTGATGTCGCACGAGGAATACAACGTCACAAAACCGGGAGCAACCAAACTAGGCTAAAACGGTTACAAAAGAACACCACCGACCAATCTGGCAGTACGTGCCACATTGGTCGTGTTAGTCGCGTAAAGTGAAATAGGCAGGTAAGTTACGCCGTTGCTTCGGATGCTATTGGCTGTGCGTCGAGTTCTGTTGCGTGGTATTCCAATTGAATCTCAGCTTCGCCATTCACCACAGCGGCATTAACCCAACAACGTGCTACGTTCGCTTCCGACGGCAAAGTAAACATCAGCTTGCGTAAAATGCTTTCTAATACGCCGCGTAAACCCCGCGCCCCCGTACCGTGCGCAATGGCTTTTTGGGCGATAGCACGCAAAGCGTCATCAGTAAACTCCAGTTCCACCCCATCCAAAGCGAACAATTGCTGATACTGCTTGGTTAGGGCATTTTGCGGCTCGGTTAAGATGCTGACTAAAGCGGCTTCATCCAAATCGTGCAGAGCCGTAATAACCGGAAAACGCCCAATAAATTCAGGAATCAAGCCAAAATGCCGCAAATCTTCCGGTTGTACTTCGCTAAACAAACGCAATTTGTCGGCGAGTTTTTCCGCCTCACTCGGTACGGCATGATCAGCGCGGAAACCGATCCCCTTTGCCCCCGGTTTCAGGCGTTTTTCCAGCAAGCGTTCCAACCCCGCGAACGCGCCACCCACAATGAACAGGATATTGCGCGTATCCACCATGACCGGAGCTTGGTCTTTACGCCCTTTAGCGGGGACTTTAACTTGCGTTCCTTCCACCAGTTTAAGTAAGGCTTGTTGCACACCTTCGCCGCCGACATCGCGTGTGCCGTGCGAATTTTCCCCGCTACGTGCCAGCTTGTCGATTTCGTCGATGTAAACAATGCCCCATTCCGCGAGTTCTTTATTGTTATCGGCACTGTCGAGCAAACGCGCAACAATGCTTTCCACATCTTCCCCCACGTAACCCGCTTGGGTCAGTGTGGTCGCGTCAGCAATCACAAACGGTACACCCACGATTTTTGCTAACGTACTTGCCAGTAACGTTTTCCCTGTCCCAGAAGGACCTAACAGCAAGATATTCGACTTATCCAACTCGACGATTAAACTATCGGGATGAGTGCAAATGCGTGGCTGTTCGGTTTCTACCCGCAGGCGTTTGAAATGGTTGTAAACCGCCACCGACAAGGTTTCTTTTGCGACATCTTGCCCAATCACGTAACGGTCTAAAATCGCTTTAATCTCCAGCGGTTTAGGTGATTGTTTCAGCGGTTCAGTGACGCTGCGTTTGCGACTCCACGTACTGATAACCTGATGCGCCAGCCGCACACAGGCTTCGCAAATGTGCCCATTCATGCCAGCAATCAGCGGAATTTGCGGGGTTTGTACCTGTCCACAGAAAGAACAGGCGGGTGTTTTATCGCTCATACACATACCTCCGTGGGGGCGGTTGCTGCCTCCAGTTGTTTTAACCACGCTTTTTGACAGTTACGCTGGGCGCGTTCTTGCAATAAAGTGCGGATTTGTGGTCTAGCTTGCGTCAGCGATATTTGCCGCGCGGGGTAAATCTGTTCACACAATAAAACGTGGAAACCAATCGGCGATTCAATCGGTGTACTCACTTGCCCCGCACTCAGGCGAAACAACACCGCATCCAACTCAGGGTAAAGCTGCCCGTGCGGTAATGTACCCAGTTTGCCGCCTTCCATTGCCGTCGGGCATTCGGAATATTGGCGAGCTAATTTGGCAAATTGTTTGGCATTGCCCGTGGCTTGTGCGGCGGCTTTATTGCTGCGTTGCAAGGCTTGCTCACGTTGATTTTCGGGGTATTCCTCATTAATCGTGATCAAGATATGGCGCACCGTGCGGGTTTCCGGCTGGGTAAATTTACTGCGATTCATTTCGTAGTAAAGCTGCACGTCAATATCACTGATGCTGATACTACGAGCGGCAATTTTCCCCAAAATACTGTCAAACAGCAGTTCGCGCTGGAGAGCCTGCCGTAAGGTGTCAGGGGTTAACCCGTTTTGGCTCAAATCTTGGGTGAAATCTTCATCGTTGGGGTAACGTTCCGCAATTTCTTGCACCGCGACTTCCAAGCGTTCGGGGGAAATCACCACCTGACTTGCTTCGGGGCTACTCAGGGCTAAGGTTTCCAGATGGAAACTGCGATTCGCCCGTTGGCAAACACGGCTGAACTCTTTGTCATCCAATTGCGTTAAGTTCTTTTGGAAACTTTCCAACGCATTGCGTAAGAGGTGGTAACGGTACGCAGGCGGTTTGCCCATGACCGCAAAACTGAGGTCATTCATCGCTCTCTTCCTCCTCATCCATTACATCAAGCAGATCGGGAGCATCCACGGGAGCGGGGTCAAGCAATTGCTCAGGAATTTGCAAAGTGCGTCCCGGAAAACGCACGTGATACGCCACGCCCGTCGGCAAATCGCGTAACACTTTTAACACTTGCCCTACGTCACCGGGGTTGGCAATCGTTTCTTGCGCGATGCGAATGCTCACTTTCGGCGTGACTTTTTCACGGAACTCGAAAATACTCGGATTCCACGGCTCATCCGCGCCGATCAATTCCTCTTCGCGGCAACCGATCATTTTTTGCTGCTCGAAAAAATGCACCGAATAAATAAGCTGATCTTGCAGAAACGTTCCCACATCGCGCACATAGCCCACGCTGCCACGCCGAATCAGCAGATTCCCGATATTAGCCCCCGGAAACGTGCCATCATCACGCACATTGCGGATTACCCGCACCCTATCGCCAAAATCAAAGCGTGGTCGCATACGCTCAACCCTTTACTGCAAATAGCTGATCTAGCGGAATAAATGTCGTTTGCGGCGCAAGCATCTTGTAGATTTTCAGAGCTTTTTCCGTTTTCGCATCCGACTCCACAAAATCGCTATAAGCCTGCGTCAGCAAGCGCGTGTATTGCTCGCGTAAACCATCATCATTAGCGGGTTTCGCCTCTTTCGCCAAATAATCGTGGAAACGTTGCAAAATGTGCAGGCGGTAAACGTGAACGGTAGTCTGATCAAACGGAATCGCAAAATAGTTGAGGAAATCTTCCGCGCTAACCAATTCTTCCAGATCGAGTTCGAGGTCGGTGTCCGTCATGTGTTATCTCCTTTGGCTGGATAACACAGATCAAGCAAAGGACGTGCCAGATAAAATTATTACTCTAAATTCAATAAATTAAAGACAAGCATCCGTATAGATGTCGGGTTTAGCACAGGCAAATATTCCCCCTCATGTAAGGAATGACACAGCTTCCTGCGGTTTTTAACACTGCACCCCGTAAACAGAACGTTATGCTATCCTACCGCTACCCAGTTCAACGAGAAAGGACACCCCATGTTGGATTCAACCGCAGCATTACTCAAGCAAATCACACTCGGTGAAGATTCCTCGCTTGAATTAAAACGGGTTGAATTCAAGGGCGAACACATTAGCGCACCACACCGTAGTAGCCTTGCAGATGAAATGGCAGCAATGGCAAACAGTAATACAGGGGTTATTGTGCTGGGTATTGACGATAAAACCAAAACGATTAGCGGTATTCCTCTTGAGAAACTGGATACCATTGAAACGTGGGTACGCGACATTGCCAATGACCAAATTACCCCGCCATTACAGTGCCGCATTCGGAAATTAGCCGTTCAAACCAGCACCGCGAAAGAAACTGCCTTGATTAAAATTGATATTCCACGCAGTTTGTTTGTGCATCAAAGCCCTAGTGGCTATTTGTATCGGATTGGTAGCTCCAAACGGCAAATGACACCCGACGCATTAGCCCGGCTTTTTCAGCAACGCAGCCAAGCCCGTATTATTCGCTATGACGAACAAGCTGTACCACAAGCACGTTTAGACAACCTTAAAACACCGCTGTGGCAGCGTTTCCGTTCCCCCCTTTCACCCAAAAATGACCACGAATTTCTAGCCAAACTAAAACTGATTACCTGCGACGAAGATGCGCAGTGGTATCCCACCGTCAGCGGCATCCTCATGGCAACCGAACGCCCCGCTGATTTCATCACCAATGCCTATATTCAAGCAGTGGTATACCGTGGCACACAACGAAACGCGGCTTACCAACTGGATGCGAAAGACATTCACGGTACATTAGATGAACAAATTCGTGAAGCCTGTAAATTTGTGGAACGCAATATGCGTGTGTATGCGGTAAAAAATCCCAACCGCATTGAAACTCCGCAATTTTCCCTAAATGCGGTATTTGAAGCGATTGTTAACGCCGTAGCACACCGCGATTATTCCATTTACGGTTCTAAAATTCGCCTGCATTTGTTTGCTGACCGTTTGGAATTATTTTCTCCCGGCGCAATTCCCAACACCATGACAGTTGATAGCTTGCCAGAACGCCAGTCAGCGCGTAACGAATTACTTTGTTCTTTATTAGCTAAATGCCCAATGAATGTGGATGCCATTGGTTCACAACGCAATTTTATCATGGATAAACGCGGCGAAGGTGTCCCCATTATCTTATCTGAAAGCGAACAATTAGCAGGTAAACGCCCGATTTACCGTCTCATTGATGATGCAGAATTACTTTTAACTGTTTTTGCTGCACCATCGCCACACGGGGATTAAAAAAAGCTGCGCAGATTTGCATCCCGCAGCTTTAGGTTAAGCACTGGGTAATGGGCAATTACTCGATGACATCGACTTTTACTTTCGCTGTCCCCGTCCCTAACATGCCGATTTCACGCGCAGCAGATTTGGATAAGTCCAGTACCCGCCCGTATTTGGAAAAACCACCACGGTCATTGACGCGCACTTCTACCGATTTATTATTCCGCAGGTTGGTAACACGCAAGCGGCAACCGAACGGTAAACTACCGTGAGCGCACGTCAGTTTATTTTGGTCGAAACGTTCACCGCTGGCAGTACGCCCACCGTTAAAATCGTCGCTGTAGTAAGACGCAGAACCTGTTTGCAGGTGGCGGGCTTTGCGTGGCTGTTCCTCCACTTGTTCTTCTGCTGCTTGCTTGCCACCGGGCATAACGTAGTAGTCTTGGCGTTCATTTGCGGCGTATTTTTCAGCCGATTTTTTACCTTTGTGTTTGGAAGAGGCTAGAGCGTGCAATGACTTACTGTGTTTATCTTCGGCAAGCGTCGTAGGATGTTTGTCGTGTTTATTTTTACTGTCTTTTGCACTTAACTTGCTGTTTTTGGATTTTTTATCGTCGACTTTAGTTAGCTTATTGGTTTTGTCTTTGGTGTGCTTGTCGGCTTTTTTATCGACAGTTTCATGCACGCTAAGTTTGGTTTTTTGGTTCGTTTTAGGGTCTTTCTCTACTGCATGAGCGGTCTTTGTTAGCTTGTCTTTGCTGTGTTTTGTGTCGTGGGCATCTGCTTTAGCGTGTTGGTCGGTTTTACTGTGGGTCGTCTGTGAACTGAGTTTGGTATTGCTTACCTTGTTATTTTTATCGGTTTGATGAGCCGTTTTAGACGTTTTATCTTTGCTGTGTTTCGTATCGTGGGAACTGACTTTGCTGGGCTTGGTGTTTTTAGCGACTTGCTTAGCGGTATTTTTTTTCTTGTTGGTGCTTATTGGGTTAGATTTTTTTGAAATTTCTGCCTTGGTTTGGTGTTTTTCTTTGGCATAAGCCGTCGAATGCAGCGCAAGGGTACTTACTGATAATCCTAATAATATCCCCAAGCTCCAACGACATACTGATCCAGCAAATGTATTAGCTGACGAAGCCATATAAACCATATCTCCAAAATAATAACTTTAGGTTGGCGCAAGGATACCACGCTCACAAGCTATGTCTATGACTTCCTTAAGTATCATTTGTGCCAAGCGTGGGGCATTTGCCGGATAAACGGTAGCAAATTCCTGTTTTATCGCTCTCATAAAAAGATAATTATCAGCCGAAAGCCGCTTGGCTCTTGAGTTTTGCCGCATCTACTTCTACGCTAGACGCTGATTTTTTACGGACATCATTACGAGGGAAGATCGTATGCTGAATTGGCGGATTACTGCCCTAGCAGTTTTATCAATATCTATTACCGCTTGTAGTTCGCAGCCAGCGGAGCAAGGTTCAGCGGGGGCATCTGGCGACGATGTAACCATTTCTCAACCGCAGTATCACCCTCGCCCACAACCGCAACACCACGCTGCAAAACAGCAATACGCACAATCTTCCCCCCGTGCAGAACCCAATCAACCCGCCAATTTAAGCCCCGCAGGTGGGGATAAAACCTTCCGTGGGCAAGGTTCACTAACCCGTTTGCCAGACAGTATTGCGGAAGGGTTGCGGTTACGCGGTTTGCCTGAGCAAAACATGGGGGTCTATGTACGCCCTGTGAATGGTGGTCAACCGTTACTCACCGCTTACGCCGATACGCCGCGTAACCCGGCATCGACCATGAAATTGGTAACAACCTATTCTGCCTTGGGGGTATTAGGCCCGGATTACCGCTTCCCAACCGAAATTTACACCACGGGCAATCTAGCGGGTGACACCTTGCAAGGTGATGTCGTTATTAAAGGCTACGGCAACCCCGATTTCCGTGAGGGGGATTTCCGCCAATTGCTGCAAGCCTTGCGCGCACGCGGTATCCGCAATATTGCGGGTAACTTCGTAATCGACAAAACCTATTTCAGCGTCCCCAACCAAGCCTCCATCGACGGCAACGAAGGGGCTGCTTACAACGCCTTACCCGAAGCCTTGTTGTATAACGAACGCGGTAGCTGCTACTCCATCCCCGGTAAAGCAGGTCAAGTACAGCGCGTTTGCCCGATTGCCCCGCGTAATAGTGGCGATTTGAACGCCAACTTGTACGGCGACTTCTGGCGCATTTGGGTAGGCGAAATGGGCGGTCAAGTCGGCGGCGGCTTGGAAATTGCCCCAACACCCAGTGGTGCGCAATTGGTACAAACCCACCATTCCGACCCTTTGAGTGTGATTATCCGCGAGATTAATAAAGACAGTAACAACGTTATGGCACGTCAGTTATTGTTAGCAATGGGCGCGAAACAATACGGCGCACCCGGCACAACCCAAAAAGGCGCGGCTGCCGTTGGGCAATGGTTGGAAAGCCGTGGTTTGCACTTTGGCAACTTAAGCATTGAAAATGGGTGCGGTTTAAGCCGCGTTGAACGCATTTCGGCACGGGAAATGGGTGAAATGCTAGTAGATATTTACAACAGCCCTTACCGCGACGAAATGCTGTCTTCAATGGCAATCTTAGGCGTAGACGGTACAGTGAAAAACCGGATGCGTAACCTCGCGGGGCGCGGCAAGTTCAAAACAGGTACATTGCGTGACGTGCGGGCATTGGCAGGTTATTTGACGGCAGCAAACGGGCAGCCTTACGTCATTTCCATCTTGCACAATGACGCGAATATCCGTGGTACAGCCAAAGAAGTTCACGATGACCTCGTTGAATGGGTCTATTTTGGTGGGCAAAACGGCTACGCGAGCCGCTGAGTTTCACCGTGACACTTAACAAAAAACCCGCATTAAGCGGGTTTTTTCTTGGGGATAAAGTAACGCGCTTAAACCACTTCAGCCCACAAATCATGCTCATCGGCATGGGTAATGCGTACCTTGGCAAACTCACCCACAGGCAATTCCACACCCTCGACAATCACTTGACCGTCGATTTCTGGCGCATCGCGGTAAGTACGCGCAAGGCTTTGCCCATCACCCGCTTCGTCGACCAACACGGTCATGGTTTTACCCAGTAAGCGGCTGAGTTTACGCGCACTGATTTCGGCTTGAATCTCCATGAAACGCTCTAAACGCTCTTCCTTCACAGCTTCTGGCACAGCACCTTCCAACGCATTCGCTGGCGCACCGTCAATCGCGGAGTAAGTAAATGCGCCAACCCGATCCAACTCGGCTTCTTGCAAGAAATCGAGCAGGGTTTCAAAGTCGTCTTCGGTTTCACCGGGAAAACCCACAATAAAGGTACTACGCACCGCAATCTCAGGGCAGGTTTCACGCCAGTTTTGCAGCCGATCCAGCACTTTTTCCGCGTGTGCAGGGCGACGCATGGCTTTCAACACATTGGGGCTGGCGTGTTGGAAAGGAATGTCGAGATACGGCAGGATTTTTCCTTCCGCCATTAATGGCAGCAAATTATCCACATGCGGGTAGGGGTAAACGTAATGCAGACGTACCCACACGCCCATTTCACCCAAGGCTTCCGCCAATTGCTGCGAATGGGTTTTGATCGGGCGACCTTGCCAGAATCCAGTACGGTATTTGGTATCAATGCCGTAAGCACTGGTATCTTGCGAAATCACCAGCAACTCTTTTACGCCTGCATTCACCAGATTTTCGGCTTCTTGCAATACATCACCAATCGGGCGCGACACTAAATCACCGCGTAAGGCGGGAATAATGCAAAACGAACAGCGGTGATTACAGCCTTCAGAGATTTTCAGGTAGGCGTAATGGCGTGGGGTAAGGCGTACCCCATGTGGTGGAATCAAATCGGTATACGGGTCATGCAGGGGCGGTAAATGCGTGTGTACGGATTGCATTACCGCTTCATACGCATGCGGTCCTGTGACTGCCAACACATTCGGGTAAGCATCCAGTACTTTATCCGCCGTAGCACCCAAACAACCCGTGACAATGACTTTGCCATTTTCATCCAAGGCTTCACCAATGGCTTCCAACGATTCTGCCACCGCTGAGTCAATGAAACCGCAGGTATTCACCACGACCAAATCGGCTTCGTCGTAGCTGCCGCTAATGGCGTACCCTTCGGCACGTAATTGGGTAAGAATGCGCTCAGAATCCACCAAGGCTTTGGGGCAACCAAGGCTAACGAAACCGACGCGAGGCTGGATTTGCTTCATGATACGTACTAATTGCCAGACAGAAAGCGGTTAATGATAACTGATTCGCTGAATTTGTGCTGCCACAAATCACGAACACACAACATCTTGTGTCAAGGTTTTTTCGCATTGTGCACAAACTTATGCACAATCGCGCTATATGTCGCCAATATGACACAAAACCTTTGCTTTTTTGTCGGTCAAATAACAAAAGCATTTTAAGTAATTGATTTTAAAGCATCTTAACATTGTTGTTTTTTTGCGCATTTTGTTAAGATTCCTTTAAAATCAAAGTTGATAGCAACCTTTAAATAGGGTTTTCCACATAGTTATCCACAGGTTCTGGGGATAAGCTAATTAACTGACTGATTCAGCTAGGATTAAGAATTCTTTGGCTAGCCTCGGCAACTACCCATTAAAAGACATATACAGCCCCCCTAGGCGTTTGGTTAGAATGCGAACTGATCACGCACACACAGTTTCCTAACTCGGTTCATGTGAGGAGAGAACCAAATGTCCAAAAAGCACCCTGTTATCGCCGTTACTGGTTCTTCTGGATCAGGGACGACGTTTGTTAAACGTGCTTTCGAGCACATTTTCTTCCGTGAAAAAATTACCGCCGCCGTGATTGAGGGCGACAGTTTCCACAGCGTAACCCGTGCGGAATTCAAACAACGCGCCGCTGCACAAGAGCATTTCAGCCATTTTGGTCCGGAGGCGAATGATTTCCATGCCCTAGAAAACCTGTTTAAAAGCTACGGTGAAACAGGCATGGGCAAAAAACGTTATTACTTGCACAATGACGAAGAAGCCCGTAACCACCAGCAACGTTTAGCCAAACTGGGGGTTGCCTGCAATGCGGCATCGGGCGAATTTACCCCGTGGGAAGATACGCAACCCAACACCGATATTCTGTTCTACGAAGGTTTGCACGGTTTGGTGAAAGATATTACCCCCGATCAGAAGTACGGCGGTTATGACGTGGCACAATATGTTGATTTGGGCATTGGGGTTGTGCCAAGCATTAACTTGGAGTGGATTCAGAAAATTTCCCGCGACCATGCGGAACGCGGCTATTCACCGGAAGCGACTGTAGCGACGATTTTGCGCCGGATGCCCGATTACGTAAACCACATTACGCCACAATTTTCGCGCACCCACATTAACTTTCAGCGCGTACCGACGGTGGATACGTCGAACCCGTTTATTTCGCGGGATATTCCTTCGCCTGATGAAAGTTTCGTCATTATTCGCTTTGCCAATACCAAGCGGTTTAGTGTCGATTTTCCGTTTTTAATTGCCATGATCCATGACTCGTTTATGTCACGGCGCAATACGATTGTTGTTCCGGGGGGGAAAATGGTGTTGGCGATGGAGTTAATTCTAAACCCCATCATCCACGAAATGATTGAGAGCCGTCACCATGCCTAACGGTTCAGGCATAACATTGAATGTGTTCCGCCAGCCGACGCGCCAATGCGGGGCTGGCATCACCCAAAGTTGCTAAAATCAACTGCGCTTCGACACGGTATTTCACTACCTTTTCTGCCTGCCAATGCGGTGGCACGTATTGTAAATTATTGATACGATCCGCCAATTTTACCAACCACACTTCTTTGGGCTGCAAACGAATCCGCTCTAAACTGTCTGTCATTTGTTGTTCTTTGGGCAACTCAGGGTTCTTGCTCAAGGCTGCAACACCATCCGCCACTGGTTCACCAAAGTGTTCGCATAGCTGCGCGTAAGTCACTGCCGTGTCTTCCAACGTATCGTGTAACAAAGCACATTGCACGGCGAGATTGCCGTCAAACTCAGGGTGCTGAGCGAGTGCGTGGATCACTTCCATCGCCACTGATGCGGGGTGATTGACGTACTCGAAAAACTCCCCTACGACAGCCCCCGTATAGGTTTGCCCACGGTGCGCAAGGCAGGCGAAATCCCATGCTTGCACGTACTTATCTTGCGTCCA
>CAZJDN010000054.1:0-13594 GCA_964544775.1 uncultured Thiothrix sp. | reverse complement strand
ACTCTGGTTTAGGTCGGGAAGGCTCGAAATACGGCTTAGATGAGTACTTGGAACTGAAATACATCAACATGGGTGGTATTTAAAATATTTTGTGCTGGATTAAAGCAATTTGGTCAGAAAACAGCAAAAAGATTAGCAGCTTGTCTATACTTCGGGGATGAGTGTGCCAAAGTGACAAGGAGTATCGTTACATGAAAAGTAGCGAAATAGTCGAAGTTGATGCGCCTGCAACGGATGCGGGTTTTAACGAACGGGTAAATTTCCCCCGCCGCCATTTTGCTAAAGCCATTCCCGCTTTTGCCCCTGTGGGAATGCGCTTGCTTGCGGCGGCGTTTGATTTGATGCTGGTTGGTTTACTGATCGTGTCTGCGTTATTACTCATGGATGTCAGCCGTTGGCAGACCAGTAGCAACAGCGGTTTGTGGTTGGATGTAATGGTGTTATTGGTTTGCGTACCTTTTTTGTATTTTGTTGCTTGTTGGTGCGCTTTTAATGCATCTCCCGGTAAATTGTTATTGTCGCTGCGTATCGTGGATGCCAGTACTTACCAGCCGCTTTCGATCCAGCAATGTTTATTGCGTTATATCGGTTGTGTATGTAGCGTTTTATCGTTGGGTTTGGGGATGGTGGGGATTTTTAACGAGCGCAATCCGCAAAGTTGGCAAGATAAATTAGCCGGAAGTCTGGTGGTTCAGCACTAGGTTTTTGCGGCATTTCAAGCAGCAGATTCTTCTTGCAAGATGTGGGATACTGCCTGTTTCTACGCAAACTCAGGAATAGGCATGGCTCACATTAGCCGTAGTGCTTTAGTGCCCTACAGCCCCGAACAAATGTACCGCTTGGTGGATAATATCCCACTTTATCCGCAGTTTTTGCCGTGGTGTCGGACAGCGGTCGAGCACGAACGCGATGCAGATCAAGTGAAAGCAAGCATCGACATTGCCAAAGGCGCAGTGAATAAACGTTTTACCACCTTAAACCGTTTACAAGTGAATAAAACCATTGAAATGCGTTTAGTGGATGGTCCTTTTCGGCATTTACACGGTTTTTGGCGGTTTGATGAGCTGAAACAAGGTGCTTGTAAGGTTTCGCTGGATTTGGATTTTGAGTTTTCCAACAAGATTCTGAGTTTGGCAATTGGTCCGGTGTTTAATCAAGTGGCAAATACACTGGTGGATTCTTTTGTTGAAAGGGCGAGAAAAGTTTATGGCAAATCCTGACAGCATTCGCATTGAAGTCGTTTACCCATTGCCGCACGAACAACTGCTATTAGAAGCGCGTGTAACTCAAGGTGCAAGTGTGCGTGACGGTATTTTAGCTTCCGGCGTATTAGCACGTTACCCTGTACTCAGTCTTGATACGCTTGAAGCAGGTATATTTGGTAAATTGGTCAAACTCACCGAACCTGTACGCGAACGGGATCGGATTGAAATTTACCGCCCCTTGATTGCCGACCCCAAAGCGGTACGTAAACAACGTGCTGCGGAAGGTAAACGCATGAAAAAAGGCGGCGGCGAAACCGCAGACGAAACCTAATACTCCTGCTAAACGACCTAAAGCCCTGACCATAATGGCAGGGCTTGGCTAGTGTTCCTGTGTTATTTTGTTTCTGCTGGCGGCTTATCTTGTTGAATATCGCGCACCACGCCGTTATTAAAGAAAACCGTAACATTGTTATGTTCCACCACGCCGTTAGGCTTTTTCAGGTAGAACACATAGTCCCAACGATTTTTGTGGAAATCGTCCACTAATAAAGGTGTGCCTAAAATAGCTTGAACTTGGTCTGCACTCATGCCCGGTTTTACATTCGCTAGCTCTTCACTAGAGATATGGTTGCCTTGTTGAATTTCCATTTTATACAAACTGCAACCACTCAATAACGCTGCCGCTAAGGTGAATGAAATGAGATGTTTTATCATGTTAATCTTGAACCATCCAAAGTAAACATGTGTATCATGATAGACTATTCACGACGGAGAGTGCAGGGTGGAAGAGCAGGATATTAAACGTGCTGGACTAAAGGTAACGCAACCGCGCCTAAAAATCCTTGATTTACTGGGCAGTTCTACGGCGCGTCACCTGAGTGCAGAAGACATTTATAAAGCACTGCTGGGGAATGGTGAAGAAATTGGTTTGGCAACCGTTTACCGTGTTCTAACACAATTTGAAGCCGCAGGTTTGGTTAACCGCCACCATTTTGAAGGGGGGCAAGCGGTGTTTGAACTCTCTTCCGACGAACATCATGACCACATGGTTTGCATGAAAAGTGGGCGTGTATTGGAGTTCTACGATGAAGTCATTGAGCAGCGGCAAAAAGCACTTGCCGACCGTTACAGCTTTCGTATTACTGGTCATTCTTTAATCCTTTACGGCGAGTTTCTTGACAATAACGACGAAAAGGTGTGATTCGCTTTTGCATTTGTCGAGCATAAAGGTATAATCCCGCGCTTTACTCAACTTGTAGATTTTGAGACAGGATTATTATGCCAAGTGTAAAAGTACGTGATACCGAGCCTTTTGAAGTTGCCCTGCGTCGTTTTAAGCGCACTTGCGAGAAAGCGGGCGTTGTTGCTGAAGTTCGTGGTCGCGAATTCTACGAAAAACCCACTTCCGTGCGTAAACGTATGCGTGCTGCTGCGGTTAAACGCAACCTGAAACGCATTTCGCGTGATCTGAACCGCCGCGTTCGCCTGTACTAATGAGCCTGAAAGCGCGTATCACCGAAGACATGAAAGCTGCCATGCGTGCGCAAGATAAGCCACGCTTGGGGGTTATTCGTTTGATTCTTGCCGCGATTAAACAGCAAGAAGTCGATACTCGCCTAGAGCAAGATGATGTCGCGATTTTGGCGGTGCTGGATAAAATGACCAAGCAACGCCGCGAATCGATCCGTCAATACACTGACGCAGGGCGCAGTGATTTGGCGGAACAAGAAACGTTTGAAATCGGCATTATCCAAGATTATCTGCCGCAACCATTGGACGAAACTGAGTTAGCCCAATTGATTCAACAAGGCGTTGAAGAAACAGGGGCAGTATCGGTGCGGGATATGGGCAAAGTGATGAACTGGCTCAAACCGCAAGTACAAGGTCGTACTGATATGGGGAAACTAAGCGGGCTGATTAAAGCGCGTCTTGGTGCTTAAGCATTACTTTTCGCTTGCAGGGGTGTCGATATGACCGAATTAAAAAACGACCGTTTCTTACGCGCACTCCTGAAGCAACCTGTTGATACGACTCCCATTTGGATCATGCGTCAAGCAGGGCGTTATCTGCCTGAATACCGTGCCACCCGCGCCCGTGCGGGTAGCTTTATGGATTTGTGTAAAAATCCAGAATTAGCCTGCGAAGTTACCCTACAACCGCTAGCACGTTACGCACTGGACGCTGCGATTCTGTTTTCTGATATTCTCACTGTTCCTGACGCAATGGGCTTGGGTTTGTATTTTGCGGAAGGCGAAGGTCCACGCTTTACCAACCCGGTGCGTACTTTGGCGGATATTGAGAAAATCGGTATTCCAGACCCTGAAGGTGAATTGCAATACGTTATGAATGCAGTGCGTACTATCCGCCGCGAGTTGGATGGGCGTGTGCCATTGATTGGCTTTACGGGTAGCCCGTGGACGTTGGCAACTTACATGGTGGAAGGCGGTTCAAGTAAGGAATTTGCGAAAGTAAAAGGCATGTTGTACGGCGATCCGCAAGCCTTACACCTGTTATTGGACAAATTAGCCGATAGCATTATCTTGTACCTGAATGCGCAAATTGCAGCAGGTGCACAAGCAGCAATGATCTTCGATACGTGGGGTGGCACGCTCACTCCTGCGACTTACCGCGAATTCTCGTTACGCTACATGCAGAAAATCGTCGATGGCGTTACCCGCGAAAATGATGGGCGGCGCGTTCCTGTGATTCTGTTTACCAAAGGCGGTGCACAGTGGTTAGAGCCAATGGCAGAAACAGGCTGTGACGGTTTAGGCTTGGATTGGACGATTAATATTGCGGAAGCTCGCCAGCGTGTAGGCGATAAGGTCGCGTTGCAGGGCAATATGGACCCTTGCGTGCTGTATGCTTCCCCCGAAGCAATTCGTGAAAACGTAGCCAATATTCTTGCCAGCTATGGGCACGGTTCGGGGCATGTATTTAATTTAGGTCACGGTATTCATCAGCACGTCAACCCCGAAAATGTATCAGTATTGGTTGACGCAGTGCACGAGTTCGGTCGTCAATACCACGTCTAAGATTGCAATAGGGCGGCTACTTTCTTCCGGTCTGCCCGTTTCATCGCTTTACCTGTTACGGGGCTGATCGGTGCATTCGCAAACCGATCATCGTGCGGGAATACCATCAATTCCACTTCCACATCATCTGCATAAAAACGTAATAGCGGGAAATATTCCGGCTTTTTACTGCCAAACCGCACTTTTCTATCCAGTGTTTGAAAGGGGATTTTGTGATCCTCAAGGAAAAACATGACTTCTTCTGTGCTATCGGCGGATAGCAGTAAGGTAACAGCAGAATGGGGGCTGGAAATGCCTTCCAACGCTGCACCCGTTAAATAGGGGTTATACGGTTGCAAGAAATCCATTGCTTCCAAGGCAACTTCGCGGTGTTGGCGTAATAGTTGTGGTTGGGTTTCCGCGTCGAATAGGCGAATGCGTTGATGAATAGCCAGCTCGATTTCTTCATTCGTCGGTTGTGCGGCGGTGCTTTGTTGACCCGCCCCTAATTGTTCCGCAGCCCTTAATTTGGCAAGGCGGTAATCCCGAAAACCTTCCTCGTAAATTAAACGTGCTGCTTCCTCCGCAACTAAGTTACGGAGGCTGTCATGAGTATTGCGCATTAGAATAGCTGTTCAGGGATTTCAACCCGTTCTGGACGACGCGGGGCTGGGGCTGCTGGTGCAGCAGTGTGACCCGCAGCGTTATTATTGTTCGGACGCGGTTGTGGGCGCGGGGCTACAATGTCGCGTTCGTTTTGGTATTGGAAACCACCACTGGGGGCGGCGTGTGCTGCACGTTTTATGTCAGCATCCGTTCCGGGTGGGTTTTCGCCGTCTTCTGTGTCTAAATTCAAGCCAGCTTCTTTGAAGTCAATGTCTTTCATGTCTGCCGGACGTTCCCATTCTTTAGCAGGCGTGCCTTCCAATACGCGGTGCATGTAATCAATCCACAAAGGTAAGGCAACATTGGTTGCTGTTTCGCCTTCGCCGAGTTTGGACATATCGTCAAAGCCCATCCAAGCGACCGTGACAATTTTGGGCGTAAAACCGCAGAACCAAGCGTCTTTTTGGTCATTAGTCGTGCCTGTTTTACCTGCAATGTCACGCCGATTGAGGGCGCGGCTGGCGCGTGCTGCCGTACCGAATTGCGTAACACCTTGGAGCATTCCAACGATTTCATAGTGTGTGCGCTTGTCGATAATGCGTTTTGCTGCCGGAACTTGGATTTCCGCTGGATTTACCGCAGTTGGTGGTGTGTTTCCGGTTAATTCGCCAGTTTCCCACACAGGTTTGGTGTGCTCTTCGCCTTTTTTATCGTTTGGTTTTGCTTCGGCTGTTTTGTCTTTTTTATCCGCGTCTTTTGCCTCTTTTTTGTCAGCGTTTTTCTCGTCTTTGGTCGCTTCGGGCTTAATTGTGCAGGTTTCTGCGGTGGTGTCGCCGCAAATAGTAATGGGTTTGTCTTCCGCTAATAAATTACCCGCATTGTCTTTGATCTGGGTAATAAAATGCGGCTCGATTTTAAAGCCCCCATTCGCAAAGGCAGAATAAGCCGTTGCCATGCCTAGCGGTGTGGTCATACCTGTGCCCAAGGCAAGGGTGAGGTTGGGGGGTAAGTTTTCTTTTGGGAAGCCAAATTTCGTTGCGTAATCCACCGCGTAGTTAATGCCAATGCTGCGCAATACGCGGATCGAGACTAAGTTACGCGATTTTGCGAGGGCTTCGGCTAAGGTTGTAGGTCCTACGTAGTGACCGCCGAAGTTTTCAGGATGCCAATTACTACCCGGAATGGTGATCGGTGCGTCATTCACAATGGTGGTTGGCGAGAAGCCTTTTGCTAAGGCGGCAGCGTAAATAATGGGTTTGAAACTCGAACCCGGCTGGCGTGATGCTTGCGTTACGCGGTTGAATTTGGAGTGGTAAAAGTCAAAGCCACCAACCACGGAAAGGATAGAGCCGTTGCTTGGGTTCATTGATACTAACGCCCCGCTGACAGTTGGGATTTGTGACAGCACCCAAGTATCTTTATCTTTGTCCGGTCGGCGTACTCGTACAATATCGCCCACTTTTAGTACATCGCTGACCCGATTGGGGGATGCACCGCGTTGGTCGGCACTTTTAAACGGGCGTGCCCATTTAACGGCTTCTAAATCCAAGGTGATTTTAGTTTCACCCATGAGTAATTCAGCCGATTTTGCACTGCTTTGTAATACCAACGCCGCTTCTAAATCGCCTAATGTGGGGTAGGTAGAAAGTTTGTCGCGTAATTCTTCTTCGTTTTTAAACTCGTCAATGTCCAGTTTATCTTCAGCCCCACGGTAGCCGTGGCGATGGTCGTAAGACAGTAGCGCACTGCGCAGGGAATCTTCCGCGTAGGCTTGTTGTTTGGAATCTAGCGTGGTGTAAACCTGATAGCCTTGGGTGTAGGCATTCGTTTCGCCGTAACGTTTAACGATTTCTGCGCGTACCATTTCCGCAAGGTAAGGTGCGCTGGTGTCGATGGTGGTTTCGTGCACCGTAGCGGTGTTGGGTTCTTTGATGGCTTCGTCGTATTCCGCTTGTTTAATGTAATTTAATTCCAACATGCGTTGCAGAATGTAATTACGCCGTATCATGGCTCGTTCAGGATTAACGACAGGGTTATAACGTGAAGGGGCTTTAGGTAAACCTGCAATCATGGCAGATTGGGCAAGGGTTAATTGGTTTAAGGTTTTACCGTAATACACTTCGGCGGCGGCTGCGACCCCGTAGGCACTTTTACCCAAATAAATTTTATTTAAGTACAGTTCAAGGATTTCTTGTTTGGATAATTCTTGCTCTAAACGAACAGCTAATAGGCTTTCTTTTATTTTACGGTCGAGCGTCTTTTCTGCATTCAAAAAGGCATTACGGGCAAGCTGCATTGTAATGGTACTTGCCCCTTGGTTAGCTGCACCTTTTGCCAGCACATTGCTGTAAATGGCGCGGGCAATCCCTTTGAAATCAATGCCGCTATGGTCATAAAAACGGTTATCTTCAATCGCAATAAACGCTTCTTGTAGTTTAAGTGGCACTTCGTCGAGTTTAACGGGGTGGCTGCGTTTTTCACCGTATTCTGCAATTAACTGGTTTTCCCGCGTATAAATACGCAGTGGTACTTGAATTTCGATTTTGCGTAACTCTTCATCTTTCGGCAATTGCGGCACGATGTAAGAGTAGGCAAGGAACAAGCCAATCGCCGCCACAGTTAGCAGGGCGAAAAATGAGCCGAAAATGACCTGAAATATTTTACCAATGAAGCGCATGAGTAGTATTTTTGACTGGTACGTTTTGATTGTTTTGTGCAGATTCCGTTTGTCTGAAAAGGTCTCCGCTGAGAGTGGCAGAGTAGACTATTTTCTGCGTCGACGCTACCATTGAACGACGAATAGGATTAAAAAAACCTTACAGATAACAATTAATAATAACAATAACCGGGAAATTGCCTGTGTTCTCATTTTACTCTCGTAAAGAATCGCTGCTTGGTTTGGACATCAGTTCTTCCGCGATCAAACTGGTGGAAATGACCCGCAAAGGGCGTGACTACCGGATTGAAAGTTACGCGGTTGCACCCTTACCAGAAGGGGTGGCAAATGAAAAAGACATTGTTGAACCAGAGCCTGTGGGGGAGGCGATTCGCAAAGCCTTGCGCGATAGTCGTTCACGTTTGAAACACTGTGCTTTAGCCATTCCTACCTCAATGGCGATTAGCAAAATTGTGCCTATGCCAGCCTCGATTCCGCGTGCCGAAATGGAAGCGCAAATGGCAATGGAAGCAGAACAACACATCCCCTACCCGATGAATGAAGTTAACTATGACTTTGAGGTGTTAGGTCCGTCCGCGCATTCACCGGATGCGGTTGATGTTTTGCTGGCAGCAACCCGTTCTGAAAATGTGGAAGTGCGTGTCGCAGCGGCGGAAATGGCGGGTTTAACCGTTGATATTGTCGACACAGAAACCCATGCACTGGAAAAAGTATTACGTACTTTGACCACGGAGTTGGAACAACACGATTCCCTTGCCATTGTGGATTTCGGGGCAACCATGACCGGAATCAGTGTGTTTGAGCAAGGGCGTTTGACTTTTTCCCGCGAACAAGCCTTTGGTGGGCGGCAATTAACGGAAGAAATCATGCACCGTTACGGGCTGTCGTGGCAGGAAGCAGGGTTGGCAAAGAAAGAGGGGAATTTGCCCGAAAACTACGTTTCTGAAGTGTTAGAGCCGTTCAAAGACAACATGGTGCGGCAGTTACACCGCTTCCTCCAGTTTTACTACGCTTCCAGCCAGCGCGACAGTGTGGCGCAAATTCTCATCTGTGGCGGTTGTGCGCGAATTCCGGGCATTGATGAGCAATTGCAATCCATTATCGGTATTCCCGTGCGAGTGGTTAACCCGTTTACGCGGGTGGCGTTGGGAACGAAAGTCAGCCCAGTGCGTTTTACCAATGACATGCAAGCCCTGTTAATTGCGGCGGGTCTGTCGTTACGGGGGTTGGAATAATGCCGGGTTTAAACTTATTACCTTGGCGCGAAAAAGAGCGCGAAGCGAAGAAAAAACAATTCTTTGCATTATTGGGGGGGGCAGTCGTTGGTTCTGCTGCAATGGTATTGCTGGGCAATTTGTACATGCAATCCAGCATTGAAAACCAACAAAGTCGCAATACAACGCTCGAAAATGAAATCGCAGCCGTCGAACAGCAAATTAAAAAAATCGAAGAGTTGGATAAAACCCGCCAGTCGTTACTAGATCGGATGAAGGTTATTGACACCTTGCAAAGCACGCGCCCCGCGATTGTGCACTTGTTCGATGAAATGGTGAATGCGTTACCCAAAGGGATGTACCTAACCCACTTACAGCAAAGCGGAACGTTAGTGCATTTGGATGGTAAAGCCGAATCTTATGCGCGTGTTTCTAGTTATATGAATAAGTTAGATGCTTCACAGTGGTTGAACTCGTCTAACTTAAACATCATTTCAACTGCCGGAGGTGGGAAAGATGGGCAGTTAATGCTGCGCGATTTTAAATTGGATGTCACGCAATTGCTGAAAACAGGGGATGCGGCAAAGCAAGATGCGAGTGCGCCAAAAAAGCCGGAGGGGGCTAAATGAATTTAAATGAAATCAACAGTCTGGCGGAAGACCCCGGCAGTGTGTCGTGGCCAATAAAGATTTTTGCGTTGATCGTTGTTATGGGGGTTATTGGTTTTCTGGGCTTTAAATTGGTCATTGTGAATCAAATGGACGAATTGGCGAGTGCGGAACAAAAAGAACGTGATTTACGCCAGACCTTTGAAACCAAACAAAAACGTGCCAGCCAATTACCGTTGTACGAAGCGCAATTAGCGGAAATGCAGCATTTGTTTGGTGGTTTGCTTAAGCAATTACCCAGCGATGTTGAAATCCCCGGTTTAATTTTGGACATTTCGGAAAAAGGTTTATCGAACGGTTTGGAGCTGGAGCTATTCCAGCCACAGCCGGATGTGACGATGGATTTCTACGCGGAAAAGCCGATCAAGATTATCGCCAAAGGCACTTACCGCGAATTGGCAACTTTCGTTAGTGATATTGCAGGCTTACCCCGCATTGTTACCATTAACGACATTGATTTAACCCCGTTAGCCGATACGGGACGGTTACGTATGGATGCAATGGTGCGTACTTACCGTTATTTGGATGATGCTACCGCACCAGCGGCGGCTGCGCCTGTGGCAGGTAAAACGCCTCCACCACCTGCGAAGGGAGGGAAGGCTGGATGAATTTACCCCAATTACGCCATCAGTTGGCGCAAGGTGCAAAGTGGCTAGCCAGTACCGTCGTTTTGCTGTCATTGGCGGCGTGTGAGCAAGATACGTCCGATTTGACCGCTTACATTAATGAAGTCAAAGCGCGTCCGCCAGCACCGATTGAACCGATCCCTGAAATGAAACCTTATGTGCGTTTCATTTACCCTGGGCACGAAGTTGACCCGTTTGACGCTAAAATTCTTGCGCCGGATAAATCGCCGGAGGCTGCGAATGCGATTACGCCGGATATGAACCGCCCGCGTGAGTTTTTGGAAGGCTTCCCGTTAGACAGCTTGCGCATGGTGGGTACGGTTTATCAGAACAATTCGCTGTGGGCATTGATTCGCATTCCAGACGGTGCAGTACACCGTGTCAAGGAAGGGAATTACATGGGGAAAAATTATGGCAAAGTTACGAAAGTCGAAGACATGCGGGTAACGTTGCAAGAGTTGGTCGAGAATGGTTTTGGTGGTTACAAAGAGCAGGAAAATGCAATCGCTTTAGCTGACAAACCAGCGGATGCGAAAAAATGATGTTTCAACAACACTATCCTGCACAGTATCAATAAAGGATTGGCTCATAATGAAAACAATAAAACATGCCGTCGCTATGGCACTTTTCCTTTCTACGGCTTCGGTAGCAGGCTTATCGCTCGCCGCAGGACATCACCTGCAAGACGTTACTGCACAGGCGAACAGTGCGGGGAAAACGGAAGTACGTTTGCAATTTGATTCTTCTGTGACCTTACCGAAAGGCGTGGTATTGGAAAACCCGGCACGCTTGGTATTTGATTTCCCTGCCACTGAAGTTAGTCCCAATTCGCGCCAGAAAGCGATTAACATGGGTAAAATCCAGTCTGTGGAAGCGGCGGATAACAAAGGCAAAACCCGCGTTGTGATTCGGATGGAACAGTTGGTAAATTACAGTGCCGAATTGCAAGGCAATACCGTTGTATTGCTGTTTGATGCCAATTGTGACCCGTGTACAACGGGGGCGGAAAAAAACACAGCACCGCTGACACCCGTGCGTTCCGGTGCGGCAAAAGCCAGTGCTGCTTTGCCAGAGTTACCTGCATCCGTCGTTTTGCCTGAGCCAAAGAAAACGGCGATTGACCCCAGTTATTCGTGGTATGTACCACCAGCAGGCAATGCACCCGCCCAGCCGGAAGTCAAAACTGTGCCTGTTCCGCCCGTTGCAACTCCAGCACCTGTCGCTGTTGCACCCGCACCTGTCGTAACACCGCCGCCCGTTGCGCCACCCGTGGCAAGCAATAGTCTAACGGAGTTAAAGGGGGTTGATTTCCGCCGCGAACCGGATGGTAGTGGTAAGGTTATTCTTTCGCTGCCGTCGGTAGAAACCAAAGTAAACGATGAAAAGCGTGGTAATACCGTTACCTTATCCCTGCCGGATGTAGACGTACCCAAGCAGTTACAAAAACGCATGGACGTAATGGATTTCGGTACGCCCGTAACGGATATGGAAGTGGCGCAACGCGATATAGGCGCACGCATTTTGATTTCTGGGCACGAAGGCTTTGATTACCGCACGCAACGTTCTGGCACGGAATACACGTTGTACATCAGCAAAACCAAGGTAACGCCCGAACAAAAGCTGGCAGAAGAGCAAAAGAAAAAGAAAAATTTCACGGGTGAAAAACTCTCGTTGAACTTCCAAGACATTGAAGTACGGGCTGTTTTACAGTTATTGGCAGATTTCACCAATAAGAACATCGTGGTAAGCGATACGGTGCAAGGCAATATTACCGTGCGTTTGAAAGACGTACCGTGGGATCAAGCCTTGGATATTGTGTTGGATTCCAAAAACCTCGCCATGCGTGAGAACGGCAATGTGATTTGGGTTGCGCCTGCAACCGAATTAGAAGCCAAAGAAAAGCAACAAATGGAAGCATTGAAGGCGAAACAAGAATTAGAGCCGTTGATTACCGAATACATTGCGATTAACTTTGCCAAAGCCAATGACTTGGCAGAGCTGATTTCAAAATCAAAAAACGGTACTGATGAAAAGCAATCTCTGTTATCACCACGCGGTTCCGTGTCTGTGGATGGGCGGACAAATACGCTGTTAGTGAAAGATACGATCAGTCAGGTTCAGGCTATCCGCGACTTGGTTAAAACGCTGGATGTGCCTGTTAAACAAGTCTTGATTGAGTCGCGTTTGGTTACGGCGACCGACGAATTTGGTAAAGACTTAGGGACGCGCTTTGGGATTACGCCTAAATGGAGTACGTCAGATTCCATCGGTCTAGGCAGCTTGGATGGTTCTGATGCTTACTACACCAGTGTTACGGCTGCTGCTTTGGACTCTACCGGAAAAACGGCGATTACGTTGCCCGGTTTAACCGACCGTTTGGCGGTGAATATGCCTGCATCCGGTGCGGCAGGGGCATTTGGTTTCTCGGTATTGACGAAAGATTTTCTGATCGACTTGGAACTCTCGGCGTTACAGTCAGAAAACAAGGGTGAGGTTATTTCCACGCCGAAGGTCATTACTTCAAGCCAAAGTAAAGCCTTGATTGAACAAGGGGTGGAAATCCCGTATCAAGAAGCCTCTTCGAGCGGTGCTACTTCCACATCCTTCAAAAAAGCGGTGTTGAGCATGGAAGTCACGCCGCAAATTACGCCCGATGAGCACATTTCTCTCGACTTGAAAGTGAATCAGGACAGCGTTGGCAGCCAATATTCCGGTATTCCGAGCATCAATACCCGCGAGATTCAGACCAAAGTATTGATCGAGAATGGGCAAACGGTCGTGTTGGGTGGGGTACATGAGGAAACCAACGTGAATAGCGCGAAGAAAGTCCCCGTACTGGGGGATATGCCCGTGTTAGGTCGTCTATTCCGCTCGGATAGTAAAAGCAATACCAAACGTGAGTTATTGATTTTCGTGACACCTAAAATTATCGACAGTAAATCGTAACTCAATTCAGCAAGTTGCTTGATTCCCGTGCGCAGTGCTGGCATAAAGCCCACATGCAACAAAACATCATTCTGGTGGGTTTGATGGGTGCGGGAAAATCCACCATAGGCAGACAACTCGCACGTCGCTTACACCTGACGTTTTACGATTCTGATAAGGTAATCGAAGAGCGTACAGGTGTAAGCATTCCAACGATTTTCGAGATCGAAGGTGAACAAGGTTTCCGCGAGCGCGAAGAACAAATCATTGCCGAATTAACCGCCCTATCCGGTGTTGTTGTCGCTACCGGAGGGGGGAGCGTATTGCGTGAATGTAACCGTGAACAGATTAAAGCGGGTGGTTTTGTCATTTACTTACGGGCTTCGGCGGAACAACTTTTCCATCGCATTGGTCAAGACCCTAATCGCCCTTTGATGCAAACCAGTCATCCATTGCAAACTTTGCGTAATTTACTCAAAGCCCGTGAAGCCTATTATTTGGAAGTGGCGGATTTAGTCGTGCCAACGGGTAAGCAAAAAGTAAACACGATCTTGCGCGAAATTCTTACCAAGTTAAAACAAATACAGGATGTTACCCATGCAAACGCTGCATCTTGATCTGGGCGAACGCAGCTATCCGATTCACATTGGGCAAGGCTT
>CAZJDN010000053.1:9876-13635 GCA_964544775.1 uncultured Thiothrix sp. | reverse complement strand
GCGGCGGCGATGCGGTAAAAATTCCCATGACCGACGTTTTGAGCTTTATTCAAGCGAAATTATAACCTTGCTGTAAAAATAACACGGTAGGAATGTCTACCGTGTTGCTTTTTTTATTTTTTTGTACAGAAAAAATCTTCCCATTTACGCTCGAAGGCTTGTGTAACAAGATTGTACGCAAAAACATCGTAACAAAGTTCCGATGCTCCAGTATTCGTTCCCGAAAGTACCGCCAGTTCATTAATACCATCATGGTTTTTATCCTGTATACGGAAAAACCCTTGCTTGAAGTCGGAATATAAGGCGGGGTTAATACCTGTTAGCCGCTGACTAACACCATTTATCGGTTGAACCATCACTACGTCACCTGCGACATAAACAGAAAAGCGGAGCTTATGCTTTGTACTTATCACCACGGATTTCACCTCACTCGATGAAACAAGCTCACTATTTGTCGCTGTTGTTGGCACAACCGCTTTTTTAGTCGGAACACATGCTATTAAAAAAATGGTGCTTATACCTATAATTAAGGGAATTTTCACGGTAACTCCTAATCTAAACGTGCCGAAAGCGGGTAAATTAGTAGACTTTAAAATTAATCATGGAGCTTCAAATGACTAATATACGCCATTATTTTCAATGCGTTATACATAACATAGCGCAATGGAGGCAAGCATTACTACCTACAATACCAAAATACCCCCCTAAAAATACCTTACCCAACCTGTTCCTTATTGCTACGATGATTAGCTTAGCTGGATGCGGTGGTGGCGGCGGCGGTAGTAGTAGCGGCAGTGGAAGTAGTACACCAACAACACAATCCGGGCGTTTAGTTGTATCCACTAATGGTACTGAAATTGCTGTTGGCAATATTAGCTACAATGTAACCTCCGCTCAACCTGTCCCCAATGGCACAGCCGCGCAAGCCAGTAATGTAACAGGTTTGGATGGTAGTTTTGCCTATACCAGCGGTTCTACTGTCACCTTCACCATTGGTGGCAGCACTTTCACCTTAACAGGTGCAAGCAAAGTCACTGTGGAAATGTTAGCAGCAGTACAAACCAGTGATGCTAGCTTGCAAAATACCATTACCAACAACATCAAATTCTTCCTCCTGAACAGTGATGACGATCACAACCCTAGCAATGGCATTAATCTAAACGCCAGTTCCCTACCACCATTAGCTTTTACTGATGAAAAATTCATTAGTGCATTAACAACCCAACTCGTTCAAACTGGGACACAACCCATTTCAACCTTTACCCCTGCATTAGGAATGAATACCGAGGCTGCCCAAGCAGAACAAGATACGGTTGTACAGTCGGTTCCGTTTGCTGATATTTTCCGTGTTGCACGCCCTTTTCAGGAACTATCCAGTTGTAGCAATAGCTATGACGGTAGCGGTTGGGTTACGTCTGCGATGACTTCTGACCCCAATTGTGCACGCACCATTATTGCTCAAGGTGCAACCGCTGAGGTTTTACCCGAAGGGCAATACACCGTTTTATATGAAGGTTCTGGGACATTGGTTTATGGCGGATATGCCAGTTTAGTTTCCCGATCAGCGGGACGCGATATTATTAATATTAAATTCAATAACCCAACAACCGCAGGCGTAAATCGGATTGGTGTATCCCTTTCCGTTAACAACCCATCCAATCCGCTTAAAAATATCCGCATTGTTATGCCCGGTGGTATTTGCGAAGGCAACCCTTTTGTGCGCGTTGCGGATGCTTCCGGTTGCCCAGCAGGGAAATACAAAAGTTTTGTCGATACCCTCGCGGCTGATCGCAATGCGATTGTTTTTAACCCCGACTACCTCAACTTCATGAAAGACTTCCGAGTAGTGCGGATGATGAACTTCATGGAAGCCAGCCCACGTAACCCGTGTACAGGAAGCGGCGATGCATACAACGCTTGCTTACTACAAGATTTCAATTGGTCACAACGCGCTAAAATGACCGATGCCACATGGGGAGGTTCGGCACGTATTGCCTTGTTAAACCGTTATGCACGCGGTGTACCGCTGGAAGTTCAAGTCGAACTGGCTAACCAATTAAACGCTCACCCGTGGTTTAACATGCCACACAATGCAACCGACGATTACGTAACGAATTTTGCCAGTTATGTACGTGATCACCTCAAATCTGGTTTGAAAGCCCACATCGAATACACCAATGAAGCGTGGAATAATATTTTCTGGGGTTCGTTATACGTGCGTAAAAAAGGCATGGATTTGGGCTTAGGCAATGCCTATACCAACCAAGAATACTGGGCTGGGGCATT
The DNA here is from genome assembly GCA_964544775.1 of uncultured Thiothrix sp. GTDB lineage: Bacteria > Pseudomonadota > Gammaproteobacteria > Thiotrichales > Thiotrichaceae > Thiothrix. The sequence goes on along the minus strand of CAZJDN010000053.1, from coordinate 11,349 downwards.
GTATTACGCCAAACGTGCCACCGAAATTTTTAAACTGTGGGAAAACGCTTTCGCCGATAACAGCCGTTTAGTACGGGTCTTAGGCACGGTGCAGACGGATACATACCTCACGCGCAATATGCTCAATTACAGCGATACCAAAAGCCATGTGGACGCAGTAGCAATGAATGCCTACTTCCTCGCCTGTTTAACCCGTTCTAGCAATACAGCCTGTGCTGATACCACAAAAATTCCCAAAACTTTAAATGAAGTCACCACATTAGATGAAATATTCGCCGCAATTGACAATGCCAATGATCCTTACGGCTTACCGAAACTGCAAAGCCAAATTACCGCACAAGCAACGGAAGTCGCTAAATTCGGCAAAGCCTTGTATGCGTATGAAGGTGGACAACACTTAACCGTAGACAGCACCACTGACGCAACGCGCCGCCCCTTATTTGAAGCCGCAAACCGCGACCCACGTATGGGTGATCGTTACACCACATTGCTAAATGCGTGGAAAACGGCAGGTGGGCAACAATTTATGCTCTATACCCAACCACAATCTTTCCACACATGGGGCTTGTTCGGCATCAAGGAAACGTTACTGCAAGCGCGTAGTAGTGCGAAAAAATACGACGCAATCATGAAGTTCCAAGAAACCATTGGCAAATGCTGGTGGAATGGCTGCTAAACATCAGGGTAAAGTTCCGCCAAACCTGAGCGTTTGGTGGAAACTTTCGCTGCTGGCTTAAACGCCTTCACTGCTTGCAATAAGCGTGCGCCATTCCACGAATGCGTCGCACGCCCGTATAATGCCTCACCCAAAACATCAATTTCGGCGCGTAAATCCGCATTGGCGTGCGCCCGTAACTGCGTTAACAATGCTGGGCGCATACCCTGCACTGTCTCCATCCACGCAATTAAAGCATCATGCGCGGCTTGCGGCTGATTTTGCTGGCACGCAGATGTTAAGTTTTGCCACGCTGTTTTGGCATCCAATTTGGCAACGGTTGAAACCGCATTCCGCTGGCTACGGTTACGCCACCGCCAAAGAAGCCACGCCAAACTCAGCACCACCCAAACAAGCAGTAAAACCGCTGCCACTTTCCCCCAACTAAACCACGTACCAGAGTGTGCAACATCAGTCGCTTGCGGGGCGGAATTAGCCGCAGGTGTTGCCGTTTGCGCAGTAGCAAGGGTAGAAACCGCAGGTGGATTGGAATTCGCTGGGGCTGTTTGCCCACCCGTTACCACCAACTTCACCGCGTTGAGTGTAGCTATCTCCTGTTTACCTGTGGTTTTATTCCACCAATCCAATGTTATAGGAGGTAATTCGTATTCGCCGTTGTACGGGGCAACAATGACCCATTTTTCTTGGCGCGTACCAATCACCCCCGTGCTGGTAGCGTTATTACTTAAGTCTGGTTGGTCGGTGTAGGCTTTGATTCCTACCGGAGCTTGCAAATCCAGTTTCGGTAATTGTTCTGC
>CAZJDN010000053.1:6877-9776 GCA_964544775.1 uncultured Thiothrix sp. | reverse complement strand
CAGCCACCGTAAAAGTCAGCGTTACCGGATCACCCAAAGTAACGCTATTACGGTCTAATTGCGCTGTAACATTCGCCGCTTGCGCCCACACGGGGCTAAACCAAAACAGTATTAAAAACAATAGTCTTACCATTCACCACCTCGCGACTGCGCACCACCACGCTGCTGATACTGGTATTGAAACTTACGCCGCCATAATCCGGCAGGGTCATCAGGAATACGCCGTAACCATTGCTCAGTCGCTTGCACTTGCTCGCGCTGTTGTGGATCAGTCGCTTCTTTTTCCGCACTAGCTTGTTGTTGTTCCTGCTGCTTGGCTTTAGCTTCTTCCTGTGCTTGTTTCGCTTGCTCGGCTTGGCGTTTTTTAGCCTCTTCTTGCGCTTGTTTTTGGGCAGCATTATCTGCCGCACTTTGCTGTTGCTGATTAGTGTCTTGCTGATTCTGCTGTTGCTGCTGATTATTATTTTGCGGCTGCTGTTGCCCATTACCTTGCTGCTGATTTTGTTGCTGCTTTTTTTCCAGCTCTTTTTTTACGGCAGCCAAATTAAATTTAGCATCCGCATTATTCGGGTCTTGTTGCAAGGCTTTTTCATACGCAGAAACCGCTTCGGGTAACTTGCCCTGCATGGCTAATGCATTGCCGTAATTGTATTGCCCATCAGCCGTTTGCGCCTGTGCATACCGACTTGCCGCAGTGGCGTAATCTTGGCTTTTATAAGCAGCAGCGGCTTTCCAATCAGGATTTTGAAATAATTTCTCGGCGGCATTGGCTTGCCCCTGCATTAAGGCAGAGTGTGCTTGTTGATCGGGTGTTTGCCACAAATCATTCCAACCAAACGCATGAGCCTGCTGTGGCTGAGGTAATAAAAAGCAGATTAATGCAGCACCCAACCAACCACGGCGGAAGGTTAATGCCGCCAATGGCAATAGTATGGGAATTAACCAATAACCTTCATTAACCCACGCATCCACCTGTCGCCCCTGCCCATCACGGAGTTTACCACTGGTATCTGCCTGCCATTGGGCTGACAGTGCGGCAATATCGGCATCCCCTGTTTGGGCTTGGGTAAATACACCCTCCCCAGCATTGGCGATACTTTGCAAAGCCGCAAAATCAACTTTCGCAATTGCTGGATTCCCTTGTTGGTCGCGTAATAAACCACCTTGTGCTAAGGGAATTTCCGCCCCATCAACCGTACCCACCGCTAAAATCGAAACCGGATACCCCGCTTGCTTCGCCGCTTTTGCGGCTGCGATTGCCGCATCAGTGTCATTTGCACCATCCGTTAACACGAGAATCTGCCCTTTGATTGCCCCCGCTTGTTGCAATAACTCGGCTGAACGTTGAATCGCTGGAGCTAATAAACTGCCCGGTGCGGGCATAATATCGGGGGATAAGTTTTTTACCTGCTCTTCAACGGTAGCTACATCTTCCGTTAATGGCGAAACAACGAAAGCATCCCCCGCAAATACCACTAACCCTGTTTGCCCATCTTGACGATTTTTCAAAATATCCAATAATTTAAAACGCGCTTCGGTCAAACGATTTGGCTTTTGATCGGCAGCATACATGGAAGCAGAAAAATCCATTGCCACCACAACTGCTTGTTGATTGTGAAACACAGGCACTTCGCGCTTTTCCCATGCCGGACCTGCCATTGCAATAACCGCTAGCAATAATGCGATTGAAAGTAAGATAAGCGGAATAAAACCCAAAGAAGTTTCTTTTCCACTTAATACAAAAGGCATTAATTGCTTATCAACAATGTGTTCCCATTGCCCACGCCGTTGACTACGCAATAAACCCAATACCCACACGAGAGGAATCAGCAATAACAGCCAAAACCAAACAGGGTGCATAAAATGCAGTTCGTTTAACATGCTACTCCGGGTCAATTCTTAATAGGGCAGTTAGCAAACTAAGTAAAAAAGCCAGTAATAATGGCCAACGGAATAATTCTTGCTGGGGTCGCCAATGTTCTGCTTCTTTTTCCACGGGTTCTAAACGATCCAATTCCGCATAAATTTTATGAAACTCTTCTGTATCACGCGCCCGAAAATATTGCCCACCCGTTTTAGCGGCAATGGCTTTTAAGGTATCTTCATCCAAATCAGCATTTGGATTCATAAGCGAAAACCCGAACATACTACGCATGGCATCGCTTTCCGAACCAATACCAACCGTATAAATCTTTAGCCCTGCACTTGCTGCCATGTCAGCCGCTTCCAATGGGCTAACGCTGCCTGCGGTATTAGCTCCATCCGTCATTAAAATCAGTACGCGATTCTTTTCAGGGCTATTTTGTAAACGTTTTAATGCCAAACCAATTGCATCACCAATCGCGGTGCGTTCACCCGCTAAAGTGATGAAAGATTCCCCCAATAACTGCAAAGTTGTTTGCCGATCAAAGGTTAATGGCACTTGCACATACGCCTGATCACCGAACAAAATTAAACCAATACGATCCCCCACCCGCTTACGGATAAAGTCTCCCGCCACGGCTTTAGTCGCAGTTAAACGGTCAACAACGTGCCCGTCAAAGATAAAATCCTGCTCTTGCATACTGCCGGATAAATCCGCAGCCATCATTAAATCGCGCCCTTGCATTGGCAATGCTACACTTTCGCCAATCCAAACCGGACGCGCCGCCGCTGTCAGCAAACATACCCACGCAGCAATGGCAAACACTGTTGCCAAAGCACTGCGCCAAGAGCGGGTTAATAACCGATTTCCTTGGGTGAACTCATCCAAAAACGGTACTTTCAGGGCAATGCCTGCTTGTATTTCCGCAGGTTTCCACAAGTAACGAATAACCCACGGCAACGGTAACAGCACAAACATCCACCACCAGAGGAAGTTATACATGTTTACGTTCCCCCTGTAATTTGATCCACTCAC
>CAZJDN010000053.1:0-6777 GCA_964544775.1 uncultured Thiothrix sp. | reverse complement strand
CTAAACTCTTGTAAGGTTTTTGCCGCTTGTATTGCGCGTTCGGCATAGCGTTTACGCCACAAAGGTAAACTCAAATTAACCCACAATTTGCGTTTGCCATTGGTAAGGCGCAAATTTCCTTGTTTGGGTAACACGTCTTCAAACGGGTCATGAATCGAAATCAAGGTCAATTGTGAGTGGCGGCTAATCATTGCCAATTGCCGCAATGCCGCAGGAGTGGATTGTCGAAAATCGCTGAGCACAAAAACTTGGCTTCCCGCTTGCGCTACGCGCCGCAAACGTGTCCAACTGGCAAGCAAATCGCTGCTATTACCTAGCGTTGCCTGCGCTCCCGTTTGCGTCAGATCACTCAATTGCCGCAGAAAATGCAAAGCAGCGGAACGACTACGCGAAGGTTTCAACTCTATTGGCTGACCGTTTTGCAAAATACCGCCGATACGGTCGCCCTCTTTCAACGTCTTCCACAACAATAACGCGGCCATTTCTGCCATAACTACCGACTTAAAACACCCACGGGTAGCAAAGAACATCGATGGGCGTAAATCTAACCACAGCAACACGGGTTTTTCGCGTTCTTCTTCAAACACTTTGGTATGTACACGCCCACTTCGCGCTGTTACCCGCCAGTCAATGGTGCGAATATCGTCGCCGGACTGGTACATACGGGATTCGGCGAAATCCATACCGCGCCCTTTGTGTACCGAACGGTGCAAACCTGCATGACGCGCCCGAATGTGCTTTTTCGCCAAATGCAAAGTTCGCACTTGCCCTTGCATCTGTAACAGCGATTGCAGGGAACTAAAAATGATCCCCGCACCTGCTGCATTAACCGCGTTACCTTGCGTGTTTGCCATTAGGGAACAGCCACCAACGCTAATAATTCATCAACCACATGATTTGCCGTCATACCATCTGCTTCCGCTTCAAATGTCAGCAGTAAACGGTGACGCAAGACATCGTGTGCCACGGCTTGCACATCTTCTGGCGTAACAAAATCACGCCCTGCCAACCACGCATACGCCCGTGAACAACGATCCAACGCCAAGGTCGCACGCGGACTCGCACCGTAAGCAATGCTTCCCACCAAGGATTTGCCGTAACGTTCGGGATTGCGGCTTGCCAACACCAATTGCAGCAAGTAGGTTTCCACCTTATCCGCCATGTACACGTTCAATACATCTTGCCGTGCTAAACGCACATCTTCACGGCTTACCAACGGTTCAACCGTTTCTTGCTCATGCTGTACTTGTTGCATGGCTTCGCGCCGCCCCAAATGCAGAATCACTTTTTCTTCCGCTGGCGTGGGGTAATCAACGATAACGTGCATTAAAAAGCGGTCAAGTTGCGCTTCCGGTAAATGGTATGTGCCCTCTTGCTCAATCGGATTTTGTGTTGCCATGACCAAAAACGGTTCTGGTAACACCCACGTTGTACCCGCAACGGTAATTTGCCGCTCCGCCATTGCCTCCAATAACGCGGATTGCACTTTCGCTGGAGCGCGATTGATTTCATCCGCCAAAATCAAGTTATGGAACAATGGACCTTTTTGGAAATGGAACGTGCCATCGTTTGGGTGGAAAACTTCCGTTCCCGTAATGTCCGCTGGCAGCAAATCGGGTGTAAATTGAACGCGGTGGAAATCACCTTCAATACCTTGCCCAAGCATCTGAATCGCACGGGTTTTTGCCAACCCCGGCGCACCTTCTACTAACAAATGCCCATCGGCAAGCAAGGCAATCATCAAACGGTTAATGAGGGATTTCTGCCCGATGATTTTGCTTTGCAAATACTGCGATAACTTGTCAAAGTTTTCTTTTTGGTTCATGTTGCGTAATCGTTATATGGGTGTAGGGCGAAATATACGCGCCCTATTCCCGTGGTTTCAAGTTAATCATCGTTAATCAAAAGTGACAGACTATGACCATGCAGGCACAGATCGAACGCAAGTTACAACAAGCCATTCAACCTGACTTCCTCGAAGTCATCAACGAGAGTCACATGCATAACGTGCCTCCCGGCTCTGAATCGCATTTTAAAGTGACGCTTGTTAGCCCTCAGTTCAATGGAAAAATGCTAATTGCGCGACACCGCCTGATTAATGGCATTTTGGCAGAGGAATTAAGGGGTAAGATACACGCGCTCGCTTTGCACACACTCACACCGGATGAATTTTTGGCACGCGGTGGAAAAGTGGCAGATTCGCCTTTATGTTTGGGCGGCGGAAAAGCCTAAATCACACGGCTCGCAGCCATTAGTGTGCTACGAGCCTCTACCTTTAAATTTCTACGGTTTTTTTATTTCCAGCCTGCCAAAATCCGCCGCATTCAGTCCCACGGTGAATTGAGTGTCAGATGAAGAACGTTTTGGGGTGCTTACCTAACCTGCGTGCGTTAGACAGTAAACCGTTATGGCAACGGTATGCGCTGGCTTTGGCGGCAGTTACTGTCACCGTATTGCTGGCTTTGCCTTTACATACCCACATTGATTTAGCCAATACAGCAATGGTGTTTTTGCTAACCGTTGCTTTAGTTGCTGTTAAATTGGGGCGGAAACCTGCCATTTTAACGGCTATTACCAGCGTTATTGCCTTTAATTTCTTTTTTGTTCCGCCGCATTGGTCAATGGTAATCACACACATTCAATACCTGGTCACATTATTAGTCATGCTAGTCGTTGCACTGATTATTACCCATTTAACCGCAGGTTTACGCCAACAAGCAAACGATGCCAATAGCCGTGAACAACAAGCTCTGGCACTTTATCGTCTGGAAAAAGTTGCACAAGAAGCACAATTACAAATGACTTCAGAACGCTTACGCAGCTCAATTTTATCCGCGTTATCACACGATATTCGTACCCCATTAACGTCATTATACGGTCTGGCTGAGTCCCTAAGTTTAAGTAAAACGCCTTTAAGCCCAGAACATCAAGAAACCATTACCGCTTTGCGTGATCAAGCTCTGCATTTAAATAGCATGGTCAGCAATTTATTAGAAATGGCACGTCTGCAAACAGGCAACGTTAAATTTCGCAAAGAATGGCAACCTATAGAGGAAGTGATTGGCACGAGCATTAAATTGCTTCAACCTGCATTACAACACCATACGGTAAAAGTGAGTTTGCCTGATGATTTACCGCTGGTAGAATTCGATGCAATTTTAATGGAACGTGTATTTTGCAACCTATTAGAAAATGCGGCGAAATACTCCCCTGCGGATTCTGTATTACAGATCACGGCAAAATTATTACCTGAACACCTAGAAATTTGCGTCTGCAATAATGGGGAAGGATTCCCTGTCGATAAACTGCAACAGGTTTTTGAACTATTTGAGCGCGGTACACCAGAATCAACCATTCCCGGTGTTGGTTTAGGCTTAAGTATTTGCCGCGCTATTATTGAAGCACATAACGGCACTATTTTCGCAAAAAACGTAGTAACAGGGGGAAGCTGCACGGGTTTTTTATTGCCACGCGGTAATCCGCCGGAATTAGATACAGAATTATTGCCGCAGGGAAATTTACGTTCATGAACTCAATAGAACAACACATTTTAGTCGTTGAAGATGAGCCGCACATTCGGCATTTTGTCCGTGCTGCTTTAGAAAGTGCCACTTATCGCGTCAGTGAAGCAGGCAATTGCCACATTGCGTTACAAGCATTAAATAATCAACGACTGGATTTACTGATTTTAGATTTAGGTTTGCCGGATGGCGACGGTTTGAAACTCATTCAAACGTTGCGCACTTGGTCAAAACTGCCCATTTTAGTGCTATCCGCACGCATTACCGACCAAGACAAAATCAAAGCCCTTGATGCAGGCGCAGACGATTACCTTGGCAAACCGTTTTCTATTGGTGAATTACTTGCGCGGGTACGGGCTTTATTACGCCGTAGCCAATTTCAAGCAGGTACATCAGCATCCGCGTTCTGCTTTAGTGATATTGAAGTGGATTTGCAACAACGTAAGGTTATTCAACGGGGTGAAATTGTCCATCTCACTCCGATTGAATTTCAGTTGTTAAGCCTCTTATTACTGAATGCTGACCGCGTATTGACTCACCGTTTTTTACTGCGTGAATTATGGGGTAGCACTTATATAGAAAGTAATCATTATTTGCGGGTATATGTCCGCCATTTACGCCAAAAACTCGAAAAAGACCCTAGTCAACCACAGCATATCCTCACAGAAACGGGCATTGGATACCGTTTTCAATTGTGATCTATCAACAATGACAGTAAAGGAAGGAATCTGCTTATGACCAACCCTCATGTTCCGAAACAAAAGTTAGGCACATTAATGCTAGCTGCATTAGGTGTCGTTTTTGGTGATATTGGTACAAGCCCGCTCTATGCGTTTAAAGAAGCCTTTATGCACGGAATGGCTCCCACACACGATAATGTATTGGCAACATTATCTGCGCTATTTTGGGCTGTTACTCTGGTTATTTCGATAAAATACGTTTGGATCGTATTACGCTTTGATAATAAAGGCGAAGGTGGCGAATTAGCTTTATTGGCATTAGCCCGTCGCCATACACGCCGCACTTTACCAAAATGGTCAAAAGTAGTGGCTATTTTAGGTGTTTTTGCAGCGGCTTTATTTTACGGTGATGCCATTATTACACCCGCTATTTCAGTTCTATCATCTGTTGAAGGCATTAGTATTGCCACACCGCAATTTGAGAATTTGATTATTCCTATTACGTTGGGGATTTTAATTACCTTATTTCTCATTCAACGCCACGGCACAGCTAAAGTTGGTAGTTTATTTGGTCCGGTTATGTTGGTATGGTTTTTTTGCCTTGCCGGATTAGGTTTACACAGCATCATCCAAACACCTGCTGTATTACAGGCACTTAATCCATTTCTGGCATTAGCGTTTACCCTGAACCACCCATTTGCTGCTTTTGTTTTATTGTCTGCGGTCTTTTTAGGGCTAACGGGTGGGGAAGCCTTGTATACCGATATGGGGCATTTCGGTGCAAGACCGATCCGCTTCGCTTGGTACACACTTATATTCCCTGCTTTAATGCTGAATTATTTTGGGCAAGGTGCTTTAGTATTACGAGAACCTACAGCCACAGAAAACCCTTTTTATTTACTTGCACCGGATGGTTTTTTAGTCCCATTGGTAATCTTGGCGACAATGGCAACTGTTATTGCATCGCAATCGACTATTTCTGGCGCGTATTCATTAACCCAACAAGCAACTCGTTTAGGTTATTTGCCGCGTATTCGTGTACAACACACCTCAGATTCTGAACGTGGGCAAGTTTATATTCCCAGTGTAAACTGGTTAATGCTAATGGGCGTATTAATCTTGGTATTAAGTTTCAAATCATCCAGTGCATTAGCAGCAGCCTATGGCATTGCAGTTTCTGGAGCAATGATCATTAATAGCCTGATGGTTTTATTAGTAGCCATTGCACGCCCGAATCAACGCATTCGGCGCACTATTATTAGTATCGTTTTAATCTGTAGTGTATTTGAAATTATGTTTTTCACCTCTAACCTAAGTAAAATTGGTCATGGAGGATGGTTGCCAATCACAATGGGCATTATTATTTTTACACTATTAACCACGTGGAAAAAAGGCAGTGAATTAGTCGCCGAGCATCGCCGCAAAATCAATGTGACCATGCGAAAATTTGTAACCGAAACACATGCGGAAATCCCGCGTGTTCCGGGTACAGCCTTATACCTTGCATCAAATCCAAACTTAGTACCCAGCCGTTTGTTTTACAATATCAAACATTTTAAAGTAATGCATGATACGATTATTTTTCTGCACGTACACAATGAAGAAGTGCCTTATATTGATGACAATGAACGTTTATCTGTAAAAGGTTTTACGCGCGGTATTTACAGCATTTCTGTCAGATTCGGCTTCCGTGAAGAACCCAATATTAGCAAGGCGTTGGAACGCACCGCAGAATACGCGCTAGAAATCCCCAAAGACGCAACGTTTTTCGTCGCTCGCACCGCAATTGTTGATTGCGAAGGGGTATTACCACCGTGGCGGTGCATATTATTTGCGTGGATGGCGCGACAATCAGAAAGTGCCGCAACCTATTACAACTTACCCAGCGACCAAGTGGTAGAAATCGGTACGCAAGTTACTTTATAAACCGCTTAATGCGCAATAATTTTGGCTAAAAACGCCTGCGTGCGTTCATTACGCGGGCGATTAAAGAAATCATGCGGGTTATTTTCTTCAATGATTTGCCCTTCATCCATGAAGATCACACGATCCGCCACCGATTTAGCAAACCCCATTTCGTGTGTGACACACAACATGGTAATGCCTTGTTCGGCGAGTTCGGTCATTACATCCAACACTTCTTTAATCATTTCGGGGTCAAGCGCGGAAGTCGGCTCATCGAAAAGCAAAATTTGTGGCGTTAAACACAATGCTCGCGCAATTGCCACGCGCTGTTGTTGCCCACCGGATAATTGCAGCGGGTATTTATGTGCTTGTTCAGCAATGCGTACCCGTTTTAATTGCACCATAGCACGTTCTTCCGCCTCGGCTTTGCTTTGTTTATTCACCTGAATGGGCGCAAGTGTTAGATTCTCTAAAACCGTTAAATGCGGGAACAAATTAAATTGCTGGAACACCATGCCAACTTTGCGGCGAATCGCGTGCAAGGTTTTCACATCATCGCTGAGTTCCAAACCATCCACCATCAACGTGCCTTGCTGATGCACTTCCAAACGATTAATGCAGCGAATCAGCGTGGATTTGCCCGAACCCGAAGGACCACAAATGACAATGCG
>CAZJDN010000052.1:0-13727 GCA_964544775.1 uncultured Thiothrix sp. | reverse complement strand
TCAACGAATATTCAGTGTGTAAACGCAAATGAACGAATTGGGTCATGAAATAATCACAGCGTAAAAAGAAACATTAAATTGACGTATGTAATACGTCTCGTACTTGCTTTTGCAAGGCAGGCGATAAGCGTAAACCATTCTGAATGGCACACTCCAATAGCGTTAATGCAGCATTAGCATCTAGAATCTGGTTACGGGTGGATTGAATCAAGAGACCTGCAAAACCAGTGACACGTAAACCTAACTGTTGGGCAATTTGACGACCTTTACGTTCGTCAATAATCAGGGGTAAAGCACGGTTAGCTGCCAGTTCAATAGCATTGGCTTCACCTGCATCCAGTAACAACAGTAATGATGCCAATCTTTTGGAAGGCGTAAGTTCAACGATGTCCATACATGGCAATGCACGTAAAGTTGCATCAATGTGAGGCGAACCCGCACGCATTTCCGCCATCACCACGGCTGGCACTAATACACGGTCAAACAACTTGCACAGTAAATCTAGCGCATGAAGTTTTTCCAGTACAATCAGGCTCGTGGTATCACTCACAATGACGGTTTTCATGGATTGAATAAGCTATCCAAAGTTTGTAGGTCTTCCTGCAAATCGTAATCAGCCACGACAATATTTAATTCCCCCAATAGTGCCAAGGTATCGTGTTTATTTTTCCCTAATACTTTGCCCAATTGCCCAAGGCTCAAATCACCTGCTTGGAAAGCTTTCAGCGCAACCCAATTTTTCATACCGTTTTCCAGTAATGGCAAACTAAAGGGCAATGCAATGCCAAGCGGCTCACCACGACGTGTAATCAGCAAATATTCATCTTGTAACAAAGCATGACTGAGCTTAGCTGGATTGGTTTGCAGCTCTTTAATACCGATAGTATGCATTAGATACCTCCAGATACTGCGTTATCGTAGTACTTGATTCTAGCAGCCTAGTGTGAATTTGTATTGCAGTAGAACCGTTATCCAATCCCGATGCAAGCCGATTATAATGCTTCCTTGTGGACCCGATAGCCTAATAAGGACACCAACCATGCTTAAGTTTCTACCCAGCATTTTACTGTTACAAATCATCACCGTTACGCTGGTATTGCTTGCTCCAACGGGGTTAACAGGTTGGGAATGGTTTCGTTTGGGCATTCCGTTGCTCATTATTGGGGTGTTAACGGCGTTTTGGTTGGGCGCGGTTGCCGCACAGCAACACCAAGATGCCATCAGCCGTTTGCAGGAAAATCATGCAAAAGAGCGCGAAACCCTTCGTGTAAACGCTGAACGTGCCAAACATCAAGTGCTCAAACAAGCCCAGCAAGAAACGTTACAGGAAGTACGCCGCACCGCTACTCACGCCAATATTAAAGTTGGGGTTGCGTTAGCAAGCGTGGCAGGCATTGGCGGTTTACTGCTGTTGACGCAATTCATGACCTTGGGTTTGCTGACGCTGACCACCGCAGGCGGCGCATTAGGTGGGTATGTGTTACGCATTCGTCAAGAAAAAGGCAAAACTGCTCTTTCCCATTCTACCGCCCCCAAAGTGATTAACCCACCGACAAAAAAAGCGTGAACCTCACCGCCCACTGAATAAAATTACGCCCCATTGTTTAGGTTCACGCACCGCTTGATTGTTCGCGGCAACCCAACCGATTTTCTTGTCGCGTGTGCCCCCATCATCGTCATCATTAATTTCCACTTCAGCAGCCACACGGTCTTTAACTTGCGGTTTTATGCCAAACACTTACCACGGAATCCACGCCTCCAACACATAGCCATCCGCCGTAGTACGCATATCCGTATTGATTTGCGTAAGCCATTCCGGCGCAACAAACGCAGAACCTTCGCCCAATGTCACACCACGCTTACAGGAAAATACCAAGCGAAAATCGTTTTTCCCGTCCATTTGTTCACCACGGCTATTGTCTGCATCCAGCAACAACTCGACGGAATCATCATCCGTCGGGTCGGGCGAATCTTGCACTATTTTCTCATCGTAAACGCGCACGGTGAGGTAAAGGTAATCCTCATCCCATTTGCCCTGCCATTTTCCAAACGAATCTTTTTTTGCCCAATCGCGGGTTTCAAGCAACATATCCAAGGTACGCGGGTTTTCTAAAAAGAAAAACCGATCCGGCTCGGTTGCAGGTCGCCACACAATCACCGGGTCGTTCGGGTTGCGCGGTTTCGCAGCACCCGTAGGATTTTGCGCAGGTTTGTCTTGTGCTTGTTGCCCCCACCATTGCTTGCGTTCAGCAAGGAATTTCAAAACCGCATCGTATTTGTAAGCCTGTTCACGCGGTTGACGAATATCCTCTTTCAAACCCCAACAACCGTACCATTGGCAAGTACGCGGGGCGGAAAACAGCATCAGTAATTTACCTCCCGCATCGCCCCAACCTTGCAAAAATTGCGTATACAACTCGCCCATGCGGGGGTCACGATTGGCGGCAAAAAACAACGGATTCGGGTGTTGATCAGCTTGGCGTGTTACCCAATCGACCAAACCTTGCCCCCCTTCGTAACCGATTAAATCCACCCCAAATTGATGTGCTAACTCGGCTTGTTTACGCACCATTTTTAAGACTTCGGGCAACGAACGGTAAGAATCTTCCGCCGTTGTTAAGCGAAAAATATCCTCCACACTGCTCGACTCGCGGAAGCCTTTCACATTGCCGCCAAAATACGGCGCGATAGCCACGGCATCGACTTGTTGGTAAGTATTGTCGTAACTGAGTAATTTTTGCGTAATGTCGGGGCGTGTATCCCACCCGCCTAAAACGCGCACAAAACGCTCGCGCCCACCGAAAACCTGTTCCCATAACTGGAACACCTGCCGCGCCCGAATCGTGTAATACTGATACCCCGCTTCTACCGCATTATTTTCCCCCAAGCCCAACTCGATGCCTTTTTTCTGCACGTATTCGCTGTGGGAAAACGTGGTATTCCACGCTTCATTGGTGTATTCCACATACACCTTCAATTCGGGGCGTAAATGATCCCGCACGCAAGTCGCAAATTGCCGCACGTAATCATCGTCTGCCGCGTGCGGTAAATTAAACCACGCATCCTTATGCAAACGATTCGCCAGATCAACCATCACCTCCACGGGTACGCCTCGCGCCCCGTAAGTTCCACCCCAGTTAGCCTGCTCTGGATGCGGACGCGCCTGCCAATGTTCAACTGGATTGCGCGTAATCCCCGACATGCCCATGAAACGAATCGTACTGAAATCCTTCATGAAATTCAGGTAATCGGGGTTAAACACAATGCTGGCGTAATACTGCACAAACGCCAAATACTGCCCATCGTTTGCCGTACACTCGCTGGCTTGCATCACCCATTTAAGTGGATTACGTTGGCAAATTCCCCCCGGCGGCAAAATACGGATATTACGCAGGTAATTCGCCGGATTGCTTTGCGTAATAACCACGCTTGCATCCAACAACCCATCATCCCCCGCGTTGATGGTAATGGTTTCGCGCCCCGTCGTTTGCGAAACCACTTTTACGTCATGCCCGTAACGCAACTTGCCTTCACCGTCATACAACACGGTGTATTCACCTTGCGGTAGGGCTTCAGCAGGTATTTTACCCAAGAACTTCGTGCCTGCTTCGCCGCCGTGCAAATCCGTCGGCCAACCGTTGGCATCGTAAGTAACATCACCCGAATGCAGACCTAAAACGTTTTCCGCAAACGGGCTGGACACACGAAACAAATCAATGAACGGAATACTGGCATCTTCGTAATGAATTTCGTTGGCATTGATACCCACGGAAGATTCCTGCATTACCGTAGGCAATGGAACTTGCTCCGACACACGCGGCTCTAACGGTTGCGGAGAAAAATGGCGGTAAAGGTATAGCCCTAGCTGAAGTAAAAACAGCAGCAATACCATAAGCAGAATGATAGAAAGTATTTTACGTAGCATCGACTCAGTTTAGCCCACCGCTCCTGCATTGCCAGCGAATTTATTCCAGACGGCAGCTTTTGTGGTGCGTAACGCCGCCCCCACGAATTGATGTACAATCGCGCCCTCTTTTTCAAGACAAACATTGCACGCTATGAACCAAACACAACGCACGGATTTACTTGCCTTAGCTAAAGCCGTTATCAGCACGGAAATTGCCGCGTTGGAGGCTCTGCCAGCGCGATTAGACGATGCATTCGTCAATGCCTGCGAAGCCATTTTGCAGTGTAAAGGGCGAGTGATTGTCATGGGCATGGGCAAATCGGGGCACATTGGCAGCAAAATTGCCGCCACACTTGCTAGTACCGGAACTCCTGCCTTTTTTGTTCATCCTGCGGAAGCCAGCCACGGTGATTTAGGCATGATTACCGCAGGCGATGTCATTATTGCCTTGTCGAATTCCGGTACGAGTGAAGAAATTCTAGCAATTTTACCCGTCATCCGTCGCCTTGCCGTGCGCATTATCGCCATGACAGGCAACCCGCAATCGCCACTGGCACAAGCGGCGGACTTTCACATCCATGTTGGAGTAGACAAAGAAGCCTGCCCATTAGGGCTTGCCCCCACTTCCAGCACGACCGCAACACTGGTCATGGGCGATGCATTGGCTGTCGCATTGTTGGAAGCACGCGGTTTCACGGCGGAAGATTTCGCCCGTTCTCATCCCGGTGGGCGTTTAGGCAAACGCTTATTGGTGCATGTACGCGACATTATGCACACGGGGGAAGCGATTCCACAGGTTACGCCTGATACCCGTTTGCCTGCCGCTATCTTAGAAATGACCCGTAAAAAATTGGGGATTACCGCCATTACCGACCCAACGGGTAGCTTATTGGGAATTTTTACTGACGGGGATTTACGCCGTTCGTTTGAAAAAGGGCTAAACCAACTGGAACAACCGATTGCCAACTTAATGACGCAACACTGCCAAACCATTGAAGCGCATAAACTAGCCGTCGAAGCCTTAAATATCATGCAGGAACACACCATTACCGTGTTACCAGTCGTGCAGGCGGGGCAGCTTATCGGTATTATCCACATGCATGATCTGTTACGTGCTGGAATCGCCTGATGTACGCTTTTGACACCCTTCCTACCGCCATTCTCGAACGCGCTCGCCAAGTGCGCTTGGTGATTTTCGATATTGACGGCGTATTAACCGATGGCAGCTTGTTTTTCGACAATCAAGGGCAAGAATACAAAGCCTTCAATTCCAAAGACGGGCACGGTATGCGTATGCTGATGGAAAGCGGCATCGAAGCCGCCATTATCACTGGACGGCAATCGGAATTGGTTTTACACCGTGCCGACAACCTGAAAATCCCGCGTGAGCGCATCTGGCAAGGCTACCGCGATAAACGCCCCGCGTTTGCTGATTTACTGACGAAAACGGGTTTACACGCCAGTAATATTGCCTATATCGGCGATGATGTGATTGATTTGCCCGTTATGACCCAAGTGGGGTTAGCCATTGCGGTAAATGACGCACACGCTTTTGTCAAACAACACGCGCATTGGGTTACGCAATACGCAGGTGGGCGAGGGGCAGCACGGGAAGCCTGCGAAATGCTGTTGCACGCACAAGGCTTGTTACAAGCAAAATTGGAAAGCTATCTGGTATGAAAGGTTTAGCGATATTGGTTGCTGCCATTGTGATGATTTTACTCATTACCCAAATCGAAGACTATTTGGGGCAGCAAGACTTTAGCAAACTCCAGCACGATAAAGAGAAAATTGACTATTACCTGACTAACTTTTCCATTCAACAAATCAATGCGCAAGGCATTGTCACGGCAGAATTGGCAGGGAAACATTTAGCCCATTGGCAACAAAGTAAACAAAGCGACATTCTCGCGCCGATCATTTACAACGGCATGGATTTCGCAACCCGTACCAATACCACCGCCGACACTGCCCACATTGACCAAAACCAACAACTTGCTCATTTACAAGGGCATGTACACAGCCACCAACCTGCTTCCGGCACACATGCCGAGTCTGACCTTTACACCGACTACATGGATTACCAGATGCAAACACATGTGTTGTCCACCGACGCGGGTGTGCTCATCAAAACACCCTCCGGCACTATGCAGTCAACGGGTATGATAGGTAAACTGGACGCAGACTTACTGGAATTTAAGCATAATGTTCGCACACTCTATCAAGTTAAATAGTACGCTTTGCTACCTATTACTGCTGCTAGGCTCTAGCAGTGCCTACGCCTTGGATGCAGACGTTGAAAAACCCGTCGCAATTGAGGCTGATACTGCCGTATTCAATAACAAAGCAGGCACAGCCAATTACGACGGCAAAGTCATTATCAAGCAAGGTACGCTCGAAATCCTTGCGGATCATGTCGACATTCTTGCTCCCGAACACGAAATTCAGCACATTACCGCCAAAGGTAAACCTGTCAAATTCAAACAAGACATGGAAGGCGGCAAACTCGCCAAAGGCGACGCGCTGGAAATGCAATATTTCGTCAAAGAAAAGCGTATCACCCTGCAAGGCAACGCCACCTTACAGCAAGACCAAGACATTCTGACAGGTAATTTCATGGAATACCTGCCAGACAGTGGGCAATTGAAAGCCACCGGGCAAGGCGGCAAATCGGGGCGTGTTTCTGCGACCTTCTTCCCTTCCAATAAAGCTGACACCAGCAAAGCCGAAAAGAAAGCCGACGAATGAATACCTTAGCTGCGTACAACTTACAAAAACGTTACAAGCAACGGCAAATTCTCAAAGGCGTTGATATTCAGATCAACAATGCCGAAGTCGTGGGGTTACTAGGACCAAACGGTGCAGGGAAAACGACCAGTTTCTACATGATTGTTGGCTTAGTCGGGGCGGATGAAGGTAAAGTATTACTCAATGGTAAAGATATTACCGCCGCCCCCATGCACGAACGCGCCCGTGAAGGCATTGGTTATCTGGCACAAGAAGCCAGCATTTTCCGTAAGTTAAGCGTTGCACAAAACATCATGGCAGTTTTGGAAATGCGCAAAGACCTTAGCCGCGCTCAACGTCATGAAAAAGTCGACAGCTTACTGGAAGAATTCCAACTAACGCACCTGCGCAACAGCCTTGGGATCAGCCTTTCTGGCGGGGAACGCCGCCGCGCAGAAATTGCCCGTGCCTTAGCAACTGAACCCGCTTTTATCCTATTGGATGAACCGTTTGCGGGGGTTGACCCCATTTCTGTGCTCGAAATTCAAAAAATCATTCGTCACCTTGTGGCACGCGACATTGGGGTACTGATTACCGACCATAATGTGCGCGAAACCTTGGGCATTTGCCACCGCGCCTACATCCTCAGCGAAGGCAAAATCCTCGTCACAGGCACGCCAGAAGAAATTCTGCGTAACGAACAAGCCCGCCGCGTTTATTTGGGTGAAAACTTTAGTCTGTGAGTCAGCAGACATTCACCACTAATCACGCATCTTTGCACACCGATTTGATTGGAGTAGTATGGGAAACATGAAGACGAAACCCATACCATTCCCCCTCGTACAGAAAAAGGAACAACAAGAATAATGTTGAAACAGGGATTTGACCTAAGACTTGGGCAAACGCTGTCGATGACCCCCCAACTGCAACAAGCTATCCGCTTGCTGCAACTGTCATCGCTCGAATTGCAAAACGAGATCCAACAGGCACTGGAAGAAAATCCCCTGCTCCAACTAGCAGACGAAACCAGTGACAGCGAAAATATCGCCAATACACCTACCGAAGACACCTCGGAAGCCAGCAGTGAAGAATCCCCCATCACTGCATCAGACGATACCCCTTTCGACCAAGACATCCCCAATGAACTCAATATGGATGCGGAATGGGAAGACATTTACGACACCCGCAGCAGCAATAGCGACGGTAACAACGACAACGCAGGCTTTTTAGAAAACCAAGAAGGCGCGGGGTCAGGTTTACAAGAGCATTTGTTGTGGCAAATCCGCATGAGTAACTTATCAGCGATTGACAAACAAATTGCCGAAGCCTTGATCGGTTCACTCGATGAGGCAGGTTACTTGTGTGATTCCCTTGAAGATATATTCACCCTTCTCAGCCAAGAACTACCGATTGAACTAGACGACATTGAAACGGTGCTGAAATACATTCAGCGGCTTGACCCTGTGGGTGTTGGAGCGCGCGATTTACGCGAATGTCTATTAGTTCAATTAATGCAGCTACCAGAAAGCCGACTTTTATTCAAAACACGTCAATTGGTAGAAAAAAATCTGGACTTGTTAGAGCGACGCGACTATAAAGAAATACAGAAGAGACTAAAAATAGATCAGAGTGAATTAGAGGAAATGATTTTACTGCTGCGTAGTCTACAACCCAGACCCGGCAGCGCGTATTCCGCCTCTTCCACTGACTATATTGTTCCTGATGTATTCGTGCGTAAGATTAAAGGACAGTGGGTGGTTTCATTAAATGCACAAGTTACCCCGAATCTGCAAATAAACCAGTTTTATGCAGACATGCTTGGGCAAGTGAAAAGTGAAAGCGATTCCAGCTACTTCAAAAGCAATTTGCAACAGGCACGATGGTTGATTCGCAGCGTTGAAAGTCGCAATGCTACGTTACTGGGGGTGGCGAAAGCCATCGTCGAGCGGCAAAGTGCTTTCATGCAATACGGCGAACAAGCCATGAAACCGTTGGTGTTGCGTGACATTGCCGAAGAGCTAGAAATGCACGAGTCCACTATTTCGCGTGTTACCACCAGCAAATACATGCATACCCCTCGCGGTGTGTTTGAGTTCAAATATTTTTTCTCTAGCCAAGTCGATACAGATACAGGTTCTAGTTGTTCGTCAACCGCAATCCGAGCCATGCTCAAAAAGTTGATTGCAGAGGAAAGTCAAACCGCCCCCCTAAGTGATAGTCAATTAACCCAACTGCTGAACCAGCAGGGAATCAATGTGGCACGGCGTACCGTTGCCAAGTATCGTGAAGCAATGTCCATCGCCTCCTCACATGAGCGTAAGGCATTGGTTCCGAGTTGAGCCGCCTCCCCCCTTACCGCGACTAAAGGCTTTGAGCGTCAGACGGAATGGGGATGTGGTTTTCACCATGACCTGAAAAAAAGGAGCTTGCAAATGCAATTAGAAATCACTGGTCATCATCTGGAAGTGACAGATTCTATGAGTGCTTACGTCCGTGAAAAAGCGGATCGTCTGAAACGTCACTTTGACAAAGTAATGAACATCCATTTCATTCTGGAGGTTGAAAAACAAATCCATAAAGCTGAGGCTAGCTTGCATGTTAGCGGTACGCAAATTTTCGCGGATGCTCATTCTGGGGATATGTATGCTGCCATTGATTCCTTGATTGACAAACTGGACCGTCAGATTGTGAAACACAAGGAGAAACTCAAAAGCCATCACCGTCAAGAAGCGAAACAAATCGCGGAAGCGGCGGAATAATCCTTATGAATATGACTACCTTGCTGACACTCGACCGCATTGCTTGTGAGTGGGAGCTTTCCAGCCGCAAACGTGTGTTTGAACGCCTGTCTGATATGCTTGCACGCTGTCAAACAGGGTTAGGTTCAGAAGCGATTTTCAACGCACTGACTAACCGTGAGAAGCTAGGTAGTACGGCATTGGGGAATGGCATTGCGATTCCCCATGCCTGTTTACCCATCCTCGAACCTTGTGGCGCGTTATTGCGGGTTGAGGAAGGGGTAAAAATGGACGCGCCAGATAAAAAGCCCGTGCAATTGTTTATGGCGATTCTTGTACCGACCACCCAAGCCTCGCGTTTCTCGCGCTTTATTCCCGAATTAACCTTGACCTTGCTGAATAAAACCTTGTCCGAAAACCTTCAGCAATGTACGTCCCCAGAGGCACTGTGGGCTTGCATACAACAGCAACTTGCCCCACCCGAAACCCCTTACGACACAGCACTCGCCGCATGAGTACCATGCACCTCGTTATTATCAGCGGTATGTCGGGGGCGGGAAAAAGTTTCGCCTTACACACCCTTGAAGATAACGGTTATTACTGCATTGATAACTTACCGTCTGAATTACTCGAAGCCTTACTGGGTACAACGCAAATTGCGCGACAAACACATTTAGCAATTGGGATCGACATTCGTGCAGGGCGCGATAGTTTGCAAAGTTTCCCCGACATTGTGAAACGGATTCGCCAGCGCGTACCGAATACACAATTGGTTTACTTGTACGCCGAACAAGGCATTTTGCGTAAACGTTACAATGAAACCCGCCGCCGTCACCCGCTTGCACACGAAACCCTAGCGTTAGATAAAGCCATTGAGCTGGAATCCAGTTTGATGGACCCGTTAACAGCGGAAGCAGATTTGCGCATTGATACTTCGCACACCAGCATTTACGAATTGGGGCGTTTGTTGAATGCACGTATCAGCCAAACCCAGCCGCGACCGTTATCGTTGATGGTGCAATCGTTTGGCTTTAAGCACGAAGCTCCGTCGGATTCGGACTTTGTATTCGATGTACGCGGTCTACCCAACCCGTATTGGGTGCCCGATTTACGCAGCTTAACAGGGCAAGATAGCGCGATTATTGAATGGCTGGAAAGCCATAATGCCGTGCAACAAATGTACAGCGACATACGGGATTTTCTCGACCGTTGGCTACCCGATCAAAACAGCGTAAACCAACGCGCTTACCTCACCGTTTCCATCGGTTGCACGGGGGGTCGTCACCGTTCCGTGTACATTGCCGAACGCCTTTATCAGCATTTCCGCACAACTTTGGGTGAAAGTGTGGTCTTGCGTCATCGCGAACTCAATTACGTGCGCTAAACCGTTTTGGGCGTTACAATGACCCGCCTTTCGGGCTGCTAATCCTATTCCTCCACCAAGGCTAGCCTCATTAAACAGGGGAGATATTCTATGCTGCGCTTTTTCGCCTTTACTGACAGCAAATTGGTTGAGCAAAAACTTAAAACGGGCTTATTGGAAAACCCCATTCCGGCAACGGGTTGGGTAGACGCACAGGATGCCTCTGAGGAGGAACACACGCGCCTTGAAGTGTTATTACACACGGAATTACCCGAATCCGACGATGTAGAAGAAATCGAATCGTCCGCCCGTTACTTCGTGGATAGCAGCGGTATTCACGTCCACTCGCTGTTTTTGACCCAAAGCGAAGGGCGTATGGATACCACCACTGTTGCGTTCATTTTGCAACCCGAACGCTTAATTACTGTGCGTGAATGCGAATTAGCCGACTTCCGTTTGCTGCGGATGCGAGCGCGGCGGGGGCAAGTGGAAGTACGCAGTGCACGGCATTTACTGCTAACCATGTTTGATCAAAAGGTGGAAAACTTAGCGGATGCGGTGGAAGACATTCACCACGAATTAGAGATTATCAGCCACCGCGTGTTGGAAGAAGCAGGTACTGACCTTGAAAGCGCGATTGATGATTTAGCCGCATTGGAAGATAGCAATGGGAAAATCCGCTTGTGCTTGATGGATACTCAGCGTTCCATTTCTTTCTTGCAACGCCATTTACGCGATACCACTGCCGCGCAAGAAATCATTCCCGACGTTATCCGCGACATTGATACGCTGATGTCTCACACCACGTTTTTGTTCGACAAGATCAACTTCTTGATGAGCACCACGCAAGGTTTCATCAATATCGAACAAAACAAAATCATTAAAATCTTCTCGATTGCCTCGGTCGTCTTCTTGCCGCCGACATTGGTTGCCAGCCTTTACGGTATGAACTTTGATTTCATGCCCGAATTGCATCTGGAATACGGCTACCCGTTAGCGATTGGGTTAATGGTCATGGCAGGCATTGCGCCTTACTTGTATTTCAAACGCAAGGGCTGGCTCTAAAACCAGCCCCTTGTTGGTGAGTATTACTTACCCACCCGCGCTTTTACGCCTTCTGCCAGTAAGTTAACTGCCATTGCGTAATAATTGCTGTGGTTGTAACGGGTAATTACGTAGAAGTTGTGATAACCAATCCACGGTTCTTTATAGCCACCCGGTACGCTGCTCAGCGCGAGTAAATAGGCTTCGCCGCTGCCATTACCGTATTTCGGGGTAATGCCACGCGCGGCTAAAGAACCTTCGCTGTATTTCACTTTGTAACCGTCGGGCATTTCCGCGTATTCATCGGATGCCACATTCGCAGGTACGGCTACCACACCGCCACGCTGCCAACCGTTTTGTGCAAAGTAATTAGCGATACTGCCGATAGCATCCGCCGGATTCCACAAATCACGGATGCCGTCACCGTCAAAATCCACCGCCAAGGAATGGAAACTGCTTGGCATGAACTGCCCGTAACCCATTGCACCCGCGAATGAACCTTTTGGCTCAAGTGGGTCCATGCGTTCGCTGCGCGTCATCAGCATGTAGTATTTCAATTCTTGGAAGAAGTAATCACTGCGGCGTTGGTTAACAATCGCGGAAGTCGTCAGCGCGTCGATTACGCGGTGTTTCCCAAAGAAACGTCCCCAACGGGTTTCTACCCCCATAATCCCGACGATGTATTCCGCAGGTACGCCGTAAGTTTGTTCCGCCCGTTGCAAATACGCGCCATTTTGCTGCCAGAACTCTGCCCCGCGCTGGATGTTTTGTGCATTAACGAAACGATCACGGTAAGCGTACCAACCTTTCGGTGTACCGGGGTCATTACTGGTTTGCGCCCACAACCGCGCTACGTCATCACGGTTTTTCACCTGTGAAAACACGCCGTACAAATACGCACGGTCAAACCCGCTGGATGCCGCCAAGTTTTCAATAAAGTTAATCAAGCGCGGATTGCCTGCAAAATCCCCACCGAGGCTACTTGCGGAGTAATTACCCGCACCACGCCCACCGTAACTCAAGGACTTGGGCTGATCATTGCCTTTACCCCCCGAATCCCCTTGTTGTGGAGTCTGCTTTACAGGAGGTGTATTAGTGCTGCCCTCTTCCGGTTTTTCCGGTACTTGGCTACACGCCCCCAACGCCAATGCCAACACTGCAACCGCAGAATACGTACAAAAATCCCTGAACAGACGCATCCAGTTCTCCTTTAATGAAGCGACATCAACTAATTGCCCCCACATCAAGCGGGGGAGTAAAAATTAACAGTAAGCCCAATGCCTTTGTTTATTGCGTAAAGTGAACAAAATTACCGGCTTCTTCCATGATTGGCGGAAATTGGTTAGTCACCGCATCCCCCACCGTTACGGGGTCTGGCGAACTAAACGATGGAAAACGCCACCCGCCCGGCATGTACCCCATATCATACGGCGCATTAATCATTTTATCCCACATATCGCTCGTAAAATCGGTGTAAAAATCCGGCCAGATGTAGCGCGTATCCCCCCACGGTTTCACCGTTTTTTGCTGTGACTGTTGTGGCACAAGCGGACGCAAGGGGTATGGATTACCCCCTTGCTGTGCGTAAGGAGTATAAGGCACAGACGGGTTTACGGGGTAATACGCATAAGGTTGTGGGGCGGGGGCTGCATTCGTAAACCCACCATTGGGTGGCGGAAACGTCAAACCCAATGCCTCAACAGGCTGCGTATCGGCGACCACAACACCCACAAATAACAACGCGGCTAGCGTTACAACGCCTTGGAATACCTTCATAGAAACCGCTACTCAATCAAGATGACTATTCGATTAGAATAGCAGAAAAGCCGCCCCTGCCGTAAAGCACTTTCAGACCGAAAAGCCCATTCTCACGCGGGTTTGACGCAGTATCCGCTGCGTTCCACACAAACGCTGGCTATTCTCTCGCGTGTTCGCATCAGGTACTATG
>CAZJDN010000051.1:1832-13764 GCA_964544775.1 uncultured Thiothrix sp. | reverse complement strand
ACGCACGACCACCTGATTAAAAGTCAGATGCTCTACCGACTGAGCTAATGTCCCGGAAGCCGCGCATTATACGGAACTTTTATTCCGTTGCAAGTGTTTTTTACGTTATTGTTAAGGATAAGTTTTGCCCAGTTACGCACTTAGCACACGGCTGTTTTGCGGACACTGAATAATTCGAGTAAATTCAATTCCTTGCGGCAGTGTTTGCGCAGTTAGCCAAATTTGCGTAACAGCACCTTGACTTGACTCTTGTAAGCATTTCAAGGTGCTATTGGTACGTTCGGGGTCAAAAAATGCTAGTGGTTCATCAAGAAACAGCATTTGTGCCGTTGCATGGGTGTTATCCGCTAAAGCATTGGCAATGGCAACTTGCATAGCGAGGGCAATTTGCCGCTGCGTTCCGGCGGAAATTTCATCGAATTCCAGATAATCGCCTTTATCTTCCGACAAAACCTTGAACGTAAAGTCGTGTTTCAACTCCAAGGAACGGTAATGGTTGAAAGTGAAACGTTGCAAAAGCGTACCACACCGTTGCCGAACTAATTGATTAAAGCGCGTAATCGACTGACTCGCACTGCGCTGAAGCAAATCAATCGCGGTATCAAATACCACACGATCACGGCGAATGTGTTCGAGATCATGCTCTTGTTGATCCAGTTGCGCTTGCAAATTATCGCGTTGGTTGAGGCTGGTTTGCTGCTTATCCATATCGAGGTGTAAGGAACGCAAATACTTACCAAATTCACGATTACGGCTTTCCATACTGATATTGAGCACATCAGCCGCACTTTGCACATGGCTAGGATTCAAGGAAAAATCACGCACGGATTTCGCCCATTCAGGGATCACCGCTATATCAGGGTGTTCGCTGCTATGCACGGGAATATCCGTTTGGGTTTGTAAAATGTAATGCGCTGCTGGTAACGCAATTTGCTCATTCGCTGGGGTATTGGTGACGCTAAAGCCTTCCAATAAGGTATCCGCCAGATTGTCACTTTGCTGGTGTAAGGGGCGTACACGGCGCATTTCCAAAAACCAGCCGTAAATTAACATGCCAGCACTAATCAATGCACAAAACGCTGCCACGCGAATGGTGGTACGACCTAACATTTCGCGCAAAGCATTATCCATGCCGGAAAGGAAAACACTGCCCAATGTGGGGGCAAATAACAAACACAAGCCCGTGAGTAACATCAACAGAAACAGTAAGACGCTGATTTTTGTCCAGAGGTTAACTTTACTGCTGCGAGTAATAAGTTGTTGAATCTGGCTGTGATTGTGTGCGTAGCTTTCGCTTTCTTTATCAATGCGTTGTGCCAATTGCAGGAAATATTGCTGGCGTTGTTCGAGGTGCGTACCAACGCGCTCTAA
This sequence comes from uncultured Thiothrix sp., assembly GCA_964544775.1. Taxonomy (GTDB): domain Bacteria; phylum Pseudomonadota; class Gammaproteobacteria; order Thiotrichales; family Thiotrichaceae; genus Thiothrix. The sequence continues at coordinate 12,393 of CAZJDN010000051.1, read as the reverse complement.
CTCACCTAAACGGGCATCATCCACGTAAGCCTGTTCGTAGTGGGTTTGCAGGGTCTTACGTTGGGCATTCATATCGACAATGGTTTGAATACGCGCGTGGTTTTCGGTTTGCAACTGCGCATTCAGTTGTGCGTATTCACGTAACCCCGCCACAGCAAGTAATTGTTCACTATCGCTGGGGGTTGTTTGCAGGCTTTGTTGATTCCAGTAAAAGGCTTGATCAAAGGTTTTATGGTTGTAACCGAACAAGGCTTTAAGCTGCTTTTCCACCGTTTCGGGGGTATCGGCAAGGGTTGTACCTTCTTCGCCGGAAAATAAAGTCGCTACCGTATCACCGTCTTGGTTAACCGAGCGAATCAGGTGATAAGCGTGCCCACGCTGTTGCAGTTTCAAACTTACGCTGGCTTGTGGGCAACCCCAGCGAATGAGTTTAGCGATTTCTGCCCCATTCAGTTGGGATGTGCAGCCAAATAAAGCAAATTGAATAGCATCCCCAATGCTACTTTTACCCGATTCATTCATGCCTGTGATGGCTAAAATACCGCGTGCGGGTAAATTTTCCAGTTGTAAGCGTTCATATTTACGGAAATCTTTAGCGATCAAAGCGGTAATGATCATGCGTTGAACTCCGAATAACGGTTGGCTTCAAGGCGAGCGATAACCATGCTAACCGCATCAGCGTAAACTTGCGGGTCGAAACCTTCCGCATGGGCATGGCTAGGAAAGTCTTGCAGGCAAAAATCCGCAAAACGCCGAGCGGCAGCCGTTTTTAATTGTTCCGGTTTTAGGGTTTGCAAAAAGTCTGGGGTCTTTGGCGACGACATAATAGCCCTCCACGTAGGTATCCCCATAACTATATGCGAAACCTAGGCTTTTTGCAGGGCGTTATCAGCGCGAAAAGTATACTGGAGCCAGTTTGTAAACTCCCACAGGGGAGAGGGAGCGAGGGAAAACTGGCTACCAGTATGGGGTTAACGTGCGTTAGTTTGCAGCATTTTTAGCGCAGATTGCGCACTAAACGCACGTATTTTCCGCCAGCCATGACGGATTGAAACGGATGCCCAATACCAAAGTCGACGCTCCACGCATTCGCGCTGGAACGATTACCTGTCCACACACTATGCGCAGGGGTACTGGGGAAAATACTTAAATTTACCGCTGGGTTACTGCACTGGCGTTCGATAACGCTGACTAACTCATCAACGGTAGGTAAGCGCCAATCAGAATACCCAGCGTAATGGGCATTATTGGCGGTTTGGGCAGCGTTTACTGCGCCGTCCCACGATAAGGGGTTGGCTTTTCCGGCACATTGCCCACCGTTTTGCCCTTCCAAACACTGTTTCCACATTAATCCGGTTTGTTTGTCGGTAAGTGTGCCATTACCGTGGTTAATAAAACGGGCATCCGGTGTTGAAGCGGGAATATTGGCAAGGCATTCTTGATTACGGGCGAAACCTATTTCACTCGCAAATAAAATACAACCGCCCAACACGAGCGTGAATGCTTTTGTGGTCATTTTCATATTGTTGTTACCAGCAAGTCGTCAATCTAAAGGGAAATTATGTAGCCAATTATTTAAGCGTTGGTCTTTTTTGCTACTCTGTCGTTGCAAGCCTATCAGTGGTTCAATTTATGGATAAACTAAATCTATCATTAATCGTACCCGCCGATAAGTAACATTTTGTCACTTCGGAACGTACAATTTTCGCCCAAAAGGCACAGGTTGGGGATAAATATGGCAATCAGTACAGCATTCACACAATGGCTAGTGGATGAAAAAATTTTACAAAGTGGTGGAATCTTCGTCACTGGAACGGATACTGGCGCAGGAAAAACGTGGATAGGCGCACGTTTCATTGCGGGTTTACGCGCTTCGGGGCAAACCGTGATCCCGCGTAAGCCCGTTGAATCCGGTTGGAACAACGCACATTACACCCAAACGGATACATGGCAATTGGCACAAGCGGCTGGCTGTGCGTGGGAAACGGTTTGCCCTAACCGCTTGTTTGCCCCGTTATCGCCTGCACGCGCCGCACAGTTGGAAGGTAAAACCTTACACATTGCCACCTTAACTCAGCAATGCCGCGAAAATGTCACTGCCGGACAATTTTTACTGGTAGAAGGTGCTGGCGGTTTTTACTCGCCGTTAACCCAAGACGGCTTAAATGCCGATTTAGCCGTGGCGTTAGGTTTACCCGTGTTATTGGTAGCGGAAGACCGTGTGGGCTGTATTAACCACATTTTATTGGTGGTGGAAGCGGCACAACGGCGCGGGTTACGCCTAGCGGGGATTGTGTTAAACCGCCGCCATCCAGCCCCAGCCGGAATGGATAATCCTGCCGACTTAGGGCAATGGTTAACGCTTCCGATTTTGACAGCGGATACCTTTGCGGATTTATTGTAAAACGACCGCAGGGCTTGCGCCGTTATCGGCACAGGTAAATGCGCTGGATTCGGTAGTTTGGGCGGCGTGTAACGCGCTCAAATTAAATCCATCCGGTTTGGGTTTATAAGTAATGCGTAGCTTGGTATTTTTATCGCCAACGTGTTGCAAATTGCGCGTCCAAGTCCATTGTGCACTTTCTTGTAACAGTTGGTCGATAACGGCTTCGGTTCGCCAAGCATTGCTGTCAAAGTCGAAGTATTCAACTTTGCTTACATTGACTGCATAACCCGTTTGGTTATTAATTTTTATATTGAAGTTATCACAGCGTCCATCGGCTGCTAGCACGCTGCTACTACTGAGTAAGCCGAGACTCAGCGTAGCCGCAAGCACGGTATGCGGGTGTTTCATAGTCAGTTCTCTCAATTAGCTAAGGAGGAAACAGACCGGAAAATACCGTCCTTGGTGTTTGTACCACATCCTTGTGGTTGTTTCCGATCCTTGGAATTACTGTAAGAAAAACGCTAGTACAGAACTGTGATGTATTCACGCTTTTTAGGTGAAGAACGCACTAATTGTAAGCAATTGATTAAGCAATAATCGCAGGCATTACGGGGGCAGCCGTTTGCGTTGGCATTGCCCCGCTTGCGCCGAAATTCAATTGCCATTCCATGTCGTTAGCAGAGCTGGCGTATTCTAAAGCACGCGCCCGACTGATTTTGCCTTCGCGGTGTAATTGGTACAGCGATTGGTCAAACGTTTGCATTCCATCGGTAACGCCTTTGGCAATAATCTCTTTCAAATCGCCGAATTGCCCTTGACGAATTAATTCCGCCACGTAAGGGGTATTCACCAACACTTCTGCCGCTAAATGTAAGCCATCTTTTTCATCAGGAATCAAACGTTGAGCAACAATGCAGCGTAAGTTCAGCGATAAATCCATCAAGACGCGGTTTTTATTTTCGCTAGGGAATAAATACAAAATGCGTTCTAAGGCTTGAATCACGTTGGTTGCGTGCAACGTAGATAACACCAAATGCCCCGTGTCGGCAAAACCCAGTACCGCGTCAATGGTTTCGGTATCACGGATTTCCCCGATCATAATCATGTCAGGGGCTTCGCGCATGGCTTCGCGCATGGCATTGGCGTAACTCAAGGTATCAAAGCCGACTTCGCGTTGCCCAATAATCGATTTTTCGTGGCGGAAGGTGTATTCAATCGGGTCTTCAATGGTCAGAATATGTCCGCTGTGGCGTTGGTTGCGGTATTGAATGAGGGATGCCATCGAAGTCGATTTCCCAGAACCCGTCGAACCGACGAACAGAATCAACCCTTCCTTGCGTATTACCATTTCTTTGAGTACGGCAGGTAGTTTGAGGTCTTCGGGCGAACGAATGTCGGAACGAATATGACGGATCACCATTGAAACTTCCCCGCGTTGGAAGTAGAAGTTCATCCGAAACCGCCCCACCCCGCGTAGGGAAAACCCTTTGTTTAACTCGCGTTCGTTGAAAAAGGCTTCGATTTCCAACGCCGACAGCAACTCTTCCGCGATTTGACGAATATTGCCCGGTTTCATCGGTTCGCGGCTAATCGGTTTGAGCTTGCCACGAATTTTCAAGGAAGCGTGTGCGCCAGTGGTGAGGTATAAATCCGATGCCCCTTGCTTGACCATGTGTGACAACAATGGGCTAATGCGCAGCTCACTTTCTGCCAGTGCGGTGTTATTGGGAGTTGTCATTTTTGCCCATTCTCCAGTGGCTCAATCGCCATATTGTCCAAACCTTTGAAAAAGTCATTGTCTTTGGCAAAACGACTTTCCAGTTTGAGTTTAAGGCGTAAATCGTTTTGTGAATCGGCGTGACGCAAACCTTCGTGGACGGTAATTTTTCGTGCTTCAATCAGGTCGAACAAGGCTTGGTCGAATGTCCGCATCCCGTGTTCACGCGATTTCGCGGTTAACTCTTTCATCCCCGCTACATCGCCTTTGAGGATTAAATCCGCCATAAAGGGGGTATTAATCATGACTTCCACGGCGGGTAAACGCCCGTCTTCCTTGGCTTTACGCACTAAACGTTGCGATACCACCGCTTTGAGATTGAGGGATAAATCCATCAATAATTGATTGCGCCGTTCTTCGGGGAAAAAGTTAATAATCCGGTCTAAGGCTTGGTTCGAGCTATTGGCGTGCAAGGTGGTTAAGCACAAATGCCCTGTTTCAGCGTAAGCAATCGCGTAATCCATTGCCGCACGGTCACGGATTTCCCCCAGTAAAATAACATCCGGTGCTTGGCGCAAGGTGTTTTTCATAGCGATTTCGTAACTGGCTGTATCCACCCCGATTTCACGCTGCGTAATCAAACAGCCTTTATGCGCGTGGGTAAACTCAATCGGGTCTTCGATGGTAATAATATGCCCTTTGGAATTGGTGTTACGGTAATCCACCATTGATGCCAGTGTGGTCGATTTGCCCGACCCCGTTGCCCCCACCATGATGATTAAACCGCGTTTCGTCATAGAAAGTTCGCGCAAGACGGGTGGCAAACCCAATTCCTTAAAGTCGGGAATGCGGTTAGGAATGTGGCGTAATACCATGCCAGCACACCCGCGTTGGGTAAAGGTATTGACCCGAAACCGCGCTTTACCCGGCAAACTAATGGAAAAGTTACCTTCCATGTCTTCTTCAAACTGTTTGAGCTGGCGGTCATTCATAATGGAACGCACCAGCATTCGCGCACTGCTTTCGTTGAGGGTTTGGTTGGTAAGCGGGACTAACTCGCTGTCAACTTTAACCGACGGTGCGGCATCGGCGGTAATGTAAAGGTCAGAGCCGCGCTTATCCAACATGGTAGCAAGCAATTTGTGTACGTAACTGACGGCGGAATCACGGTCTAACATGACGCTTTCTCCTAGATGGCATCGGGGCTATCAGCTTTTCGGCGGGCATCATTGCGATCCACAAAGCCTTTCATCACCAAGTTTTTCAGCGATTGATCAAGGGTTTGCATTCCATCCGCTTGCCCCGTTTGCATTGCTGAGCGCATTTGTGCGATTTTGTTTTCCCGAATCAAGTTACGAATAGCGCGTGTCCCAATCAGGATTTCGTGGGCTGCGACCCGTCCGCCGCCTTTCTTTTTCAATAAGGTTTGGGAAATAACCGCCTGTAACGATTCCGATAACATGGAGCGCACCATTTCTTTTTCCGCAGCGGGGAATACGTCGACAATACGGTCAATGGTTTTAGGTGCGGAGGTGGTATGCAATGTACCAAACACCAAATGCCCCGTTTCCGCAGCGGTTAATGCCAAACGGATGGTTTCGAGGTCACGCATTTCCCCGACCAAAATGGTGTCTGGGTCTTCCCGCAAGGCGGAACGCAGCGCGTTTTCAAAACCACGGGTGTCACGGTGAACTTCGCGCTGGTTGACGAGGCTTTTTTTACTTTGGTGGACAAATTCAATCGGGTCTTCGATGGTCAGAATGTGCCCGTAATCGTTATCGTTTTTGTAATCAATCATTGCCGCCAGTGTGGTCGATTTACCCGAACCTGTCGGCCCTGTTACCAACACGAGACCACGCGGATTGTCGGCAATTTTGCGAAAAATATTAGGGGCATTGAGTTGATCAAGAGTTAATACTTTACTAGGGATAGTACGAAATACCGCGCCCGCGCCCCGATTTTGGTTAAAAGCATTGACCCGAAAACGTGCCACACCGGGAATTTCAAACGAGAAATCGCACTCCCAATGTTCCTCGTAAGTTTTACGCTGGTAATCATTCATGATGTCGTAAACCAGCGCGTGTACTTCTTTGTGTTCCAACACGGGCAGGTTGATCTTGCGCATTTCGCCGTCCACGCGGATCATGGGTGGCATACCGCCCGATAAGTGCAAGTCGGACGCATTGTTTTTCACGCCAAAAGCGAGCAGTTGGGTAATATCCATTGTTGTTATTATTCCCAGCTAGGGTTTTCAGGGTTTATATAAACAGGAAAGTAACACAAGCCATGACGATAGGTGAGAATATCCAGACAATCGGTGAACGCATTCGTGCTGCTGAACAACGTTTCGGGCGTGCTGCGGGTAGCGTGCAATTACTCGCCGTAAGCAAGAAACACCCTGCCGAAGCGATTCGTCACGCATTCGCTGCGGGGCAGACAATATTTGGCGAAAATTACGTGCAAGAAATGACGCAAAAAGCGGCGGAACTGACCGATTACGCGCTGGAATGGCATTTCATTGGCCCGATTCAATCCAATAAAACCAAACTGATTGCGCAAACGGCACGGTGGGTACATTCGGTGGACAGTTTCAAAATTGCCCAACGCTTGAGTGCGCAAAAACCCGTGGATGCACCTGCAATCCATGTTTGTTTACAAGTAAATATCAGTCACGAAGACACGAAATCGGGCGTATTACCCGCCGATTTACCCGAACTTGCCGCACAAGTGGCGCAATTATCCGGCATACAATTGCGCGGTTTAATGGCAATCCCCGCCCCGCAAGTGGATTTCAACCAACAGCGGGCGGTATTTGCCCAAGTCCGCGAATTACAAGCGAAACTCAATGCACAAGGTTTCGCTTTGGATACCTTATCAATGGGCATGACCGACGACATGGAAGCCGCCATTGCCGAGGGCGCGACCATCGTGCGCATTGGTACGGCAATTTTCGGCGAACGTCATTAAGGAAACCGCACCACCGATGTACACGCAATTACGCCGTGCCGCTATTTTCAATAGTTTAAGTGATACTGACCTTGCACCACTCGCTGTCGCCACACGTTTGCAAAGTTTGAAAGCGGGGACATTATTATTTCGAGCGGGCGATGCATCTCATGCATTCTTTTTGGTATTAAGCGGCAGTATGCGCTTGTACCGCCTTACGCCCGATGGCAAGGAAAAAATCATTGAAATCATTCGTGCAGGCGAAACCTTTGCCGAAGCGGTAGCGATTATGGATAAACCCTTCCCCGTGTTTGCCACCGCGATTGAAAATACCGAGTTATTAGCCATTCCCACCGATGTGTTTCGGGAGCAATTGCAGCAACAACAAGGGTTAGCATTTAAAATGTTGGCAAGCCTGAGTATGCGCGTGCATAAATTCCTCAATGACATTCACACCTTGAGTTTGTCGACGGCACAGCAAAAAGTCGCGGGTTATTTACTGGCGTTTTTGGACGAACAGGATTTCGACCAGCCGATTCAACTACCCGCCACTAAAGCCATGATTGCCTCGCGTTTAGGTCTACAACCGGAAACCTTTTCGCGGGTATTGGGTAAAATGAAAGAACAAGGCGTGATTACCGAAGATAAAGCGCAGATTCTGATTCTGTCGCCTGCGGCATTAAAGCGGTTGCGTGATACGCCGTAACCCACGTTACGCAATAGGGAGTGATTTGATGAGTAATGTATGCGCTTGATTCTTGCGCCGATGGAAGGCGTGGTGGATTACACCATGCGCGATTTGCTAACCCGCATTGGCGGTTATGACCGTTGTGTAACGGAATTTGTGCGTGTTTCGCGTGAGAAATTGCCGCCGCGCGTGTTTTACCGTGCTTGCCCTGAATTATTAACCGATTGTTGTACACCCGTCGGTGTGCCGATTTACGTACAGTTGTTGGGCGGATGCCCCAGCAGTATGGCACGTAATGCGCAAGTTGCTGCCCGTTTGGGCGCACGCGGGATCGACCTGAATTTTGGCTGCCCGTCGAAAGTGGTGAATCACCATGACGGTGGCTCGGCATTACTGCGTGAACCGCAGCGAGTGCAGGAAATTGTTCAGGCAGTGCGGGATGCGGTTGACCCGTGCATTCCGGTTACGGCGAAAATTCGGCTGGGTTTCCACGATAGCAGTTTGTTTGCGGCGATTGCTTTGGGCATACAAGCAGCGGGGGCAACGGAATTGTGTGTCCATGCGCGTACCAAACAGCACGGTTACAAGCCACCTGCGTATTGGGCAGAAATCGGCAAAGTAAAACCCTACCTAACCCTGCCAGTCATTGCTAATGGGGAAATTTGGTCAGCGGATAATGCCCTGCAAGCCCAAGCCGAAAGTGCCTGTGTGGATTTAATGTTGGGGCGCGGTGCATTGAGTTACCCGGATTTGGCACGCAGTATCAAAGCACGTTACCACGGGGAAACCTATACACCGTTGGAATGGGCAGACGTTTTGCCGTTGGTATGGCATTATGCCGCTGAGTTTGAGCAACGCGCCCCGCGTTATGCGGCAGGTTTCATCAAGCAATGGTTTACCTATTTGCGTCGCCAATACCCACAAGCCGAAGGCATATTCCAACACATAAAAAGTATGAAACAGCCAGCGGAGATTCGGGCGTATATCATGCGCTCTTCATTACCACCCAGTTAGTTAACAATGGACGAAAATAAAAACCAACGGCACAAAACGCGCATGGAGCGTAAAAAAGCCCTGATTGATGCCAGTATTGCCCGCGCTGATGCGGATAAAGGCTTATTGCTGGTATTAACGGGGAATGGCAAAGGCAAATCCAGCTCGGCATTCGGCGTGGTTGGACGAGCATTGGGGCACGGAATGCGCGTAGGCGTGTGCCAATTCCTCAAAAGCCGTACCGATACGGGCGAAGAAGCCTTCTTCGGTGCGCAACCCAACTGCGAATGGCACGTTTTAGGCGACGGTTTTACGTGGGAAACGCAAAACCGCGAGCAAGACATTGCGACTTCTCTACGCGGCTGGGAAGTCGCACAACGCATGTTAGCCGACCCAACCTACCAGTTGGTGGTGTTGGATGAATTAACTTACCTGCTGAATTACACCTATTTGGACGAAGACCAGGTATTAGATACCTTGGTCAACCGCCCACCCATGCAGCACGTCATTGTCACCGGACGCGCCGCAAGTGATGCACTGTGCGAATTGGCAGACACGGTATCGGAAATTGCCGATGTGAAACACGCTTTCCGTGCTGGTATTCGCGCTCAACAAGGCATTGATTGGTAAGTAACTTCCCCCTGCCGTGCCGCCAACCGCTTCAGGTTTGTGCGGCTTTCAGCATTAATTCGGCTTGTTTTACCCACGCTTGTTCTTTGCGGCGGTAATAGGAGGGGGCGCGTTTTGCTCGCAGTACGATTTCTTGTAACACTTGTTGCGCTCGCCCTAATTGCCCACTTTGGTGCAGCAGTTGCGCGTAACGCAAGCGTGCTTCTTCGCCGGGGAAGGAAGTGGCAAGAGCTTCGTATTCAGTCAGGGCTTGTTGCGTTTCACCGATAGCTTCCAAACTGCGTGCGTATAACAAATGCCCATCATGCGAGCGAAAATTCGGGTGTGCTTTAATCAGATCGTCCAAAGTAGCGCGGCAAGCCTGAAACTGTGCGTCCCCGAATTGCGCTTGCGCGAGTTTCAACAGAATGTCAGGGTCGTCATGCCCATTCATGCGGCAGCGTTGCAGTAAGGTCATGGCATCCGTAAAAAAACCAGCTTCAATGCATTCATCGGCTAATTTCACCCGATTTGCTACCGTATCGGCGATTTCTAGTTCTTCTTTACGGCGACGCAACTCGCGTTCGGGGTCAATGGCTTTCATTAAACGGTTGCCAGCCATACGCACGGTACGGTTATGTTGCATTTCCGGCAAAATTTGGGTGAAAAAATACACCGCGCAACCAATCCCCGGTAGAAACGCAATAATGTAAATCCAGAAGGTTTCCCTGCCTGTGCGTACCGCATGAATCGCAAAGGCAATCTGAATCAGCAGGATAAGTCCACCTAAAAATGGCATGGTAATACTCCTAATTGTGTTAATTATTTTAGGCGTGATTATACCCGGATTTGTTTTTTATTGTACCAAATCGACAAATGCTGCACGGGTTAATGCCTGTAAATCTTGGGGGGCAAGCTCGATTTCTAAGCCGCGCCGCCCTGCACTCACGTACATCGTAGCAAGCTGCAACGCGGAGGAATCAATAAAGGTTTTGAGTAATTTTTTCTGCCCCAAGGGGCTAACGCCGCCTAAGACATAACCTGTAGTACGGGCGACCAAGGCTTTATCTGCCATTTCTGCTTTTTTGGCATTCGCGGCTTTGGCAATGTGTTTCATGCTCAAGTGGGTATCAACGGGTAAAATGCCTACCGCGAGTTCTTTGCCCTCCAAACTCACCACCAACGTTTTAAACACTTGCGCGGGAACAAGCCCCAGCTTTTC
>CAZJDN010000051.1:0-1732 GCA_964544775.1 uncultured Thiothrix sp. | reverse complement strand
CCAAACTCACCACCAACGTTTTAAACACTTGCGCGGGAACAAGCCCCAGCTTTTCCGCCGCTTCTAAACCGTAGGATTCACTGGCGGGATCGTGCTGGTATTCGTGTACTTTGAACGCAATTTGCGCTTTTTTCGCAAGATTGATTGCAGGGGTCATAATGTTCCTGTTTCAGCTAAAGTATTTTCCACCACCCACTGTAAACCTGAGTAATGGGCACAGCGTAAACGCTCGCTTTTATCCACATCGAAAGCCAAATTCATGCTATTGATACATGCGTGGATTACGCATGGGGTCAACGGATTCCATCAATTTCATTTCTTGATCTGGACGGAAGCTGCATTCTCCTGCCGTTTCAGCACCGTTTAATAAGGCAAGAATTTGGGCATCACCGCTTTGCTTGGCAACGTCCATTGGCTTTTCATTGCCGCACCCGTCAGGCGTGGTCAATGCAGTGGTCGGTTTATTCACACTGGCTTTATAGCGAATTAATAACGCAACCATTTCAGGCTGCTTGCGGGTAATCGCCACTTTCAGCGGCGTTTCACCCACGAGATTGTAAGCGTTAGGGTCAGCGCCGTTTTTTAACAAGCATTCAGCACCGACCAAATTGCCACTGGAAACGGCAAAATTAAGCGGCGAACCCAAAAATGTTTCATCTTCTTTGGTGTAGTTTTGCTCAATCTCACACTTAGACTTGCTTGCGATTGTAGTAGTAGCGGATTTAGTTGGCGTGCTATTGCAAGCAGGCAGTGTAAACAGTAAACCTGTGAAGAATACTGGCATCACTACCATAGATTTTAAATTTGATAACATATTCAACCTTAAATATCTGCCCAATATAAATTAAGAACCCTTACGGTAAATGACGGGATTTTGTCCCACCTTTCACGTTCATTAATCCCCGTTTCGGCGGACATCATGTATACAGCATAACCTGTGCCCGGAATATCCACGCCAAATGTTGATTGCCCTTGCACTTCCCAACCACAGCAAGCAAATTTCATCTTGGGCATTCCCACCTGATCATGAAAAAACTGCTCTACATCCGCTGCATTCTTACCTGCAACATGATAGTCGGCAACCATTGTACGAGTTTGTACTGTAACTTCCTTGTGGCAAGATTGATATTCAATACCAGTAATATTCCAACCTATTTCTTTTAGGAAATCTTTGCACTCAGGCTCAGAATGATTCCACCAATAACTGACCCAAGCGGGTAATTCGCGCAATGAGGCATACACATCACGCCACTCGAAATATAGCGGGTATGCCGCGCCAACTTGCGTAAAACCAACGTGTTGAAATGCCATTTTGCTACGCGAAAGGTGATATAACTGCGAAACCACAATCACGGGTTTTTGTAGTCCACCATGCAGTATTTCCGAGGCTTTCCATGCTGTTAATGCCGTATTTTTCCCATAGGAATCAGCAATTACCGTCGCAGCGGGGATGCCTTGTGCCTCTAGGTAACGCTTCATCACGCTTGCTTCGTCGTAACCTTCCTTACCGAAACCACCGCTAACGATGATTTTTTCCACCGTCCCATCGCGGAATAATTCGGCGGCGCGATTTAGACGCGCTTGCAAACGCTCAGAAGGTTCTCCAGAAGGATAAACTTGATTACCCAACACCACGGCATATTCCGACTTTTCGTAACCCGTAGTTACGCCATCCAGCCAAATAGCGGCAATAGCAAAACCGTACAGTAAAATTAAAGTCAGAATGATCTTT
>CAZJDN010000050.1:0-13850 GCA_964544775.1 uncultured Thiothrix sp. | reverse complement strand
GATGGTAGTGTGGGGCTTCCCCATGTGAGAGTAGGTCAACGCCAAGTGCTTATCCAAAAGCCCCGTCTGTTAAGCAGGCGGGGCTTTTTTATTGTGCGAAACATTTAATTGGTCAAATTTAGTAAACGTCGAATTATAAGTTATAACCGTCTGAAGAGTATTTGTGAGTTACGTTGGTAGTTGTAAAGTAATTTTTTGTGTGTAGGTAAGTCTTCGATTTCGCCTTTCTCGAAACCACGCTCTCTAAACCAATCTGTTGTTTGTGTGGTTAGCACCAGCAATTGGGTTTTACCTTTAGCTTGAGCAAGTTGGGCGACATGTTTGAGGAGTTTATCGCCGCGATTACCACCTTGGTAATGGGGATTCACAGCAAGACAGGCTAATTCGGCAATGTCAGGATCATCGGTATCGTATAAGGCAACGCAGGCAACAACTTCTCGATCGCGTGTTATGACGATGAAGTTTTCTATTTCTAGCTCTAATTGCTCACGGGAACGTTTGATGAGAATGCCACGATTTTCTAAGGGACGAATCAAGTTCATAATGCCGCTTATATCTTCTACAGATGCGGCACGTAAGCATTCAAACTGTTCAGTAGAAACCATACAGCCCACCCCATCACGGGTATAAAGCTCTAGCAACAACGCCCCGTCTGTTTGTGCTTGCAGTAAATGAATACGTTCTACACTGGTTTCTAAGGCTTCTATAATGGTGGGTAGTAATTCGTTTTGCTGGTGGTAATTGCGTGCTTCTTCTAGGGTTAATTCTTGGGGTAAGTTAACAGGTTGGTGGCTAAAGAAGATCAGTTTATCCGCTTTTAGGGCTGTTGAGGCGGTGACGGCAACTTGTTCATAACGTAAATTATACGCTTCTCCCGTTGGTGAGTAGCCCATAGGGGACAACAAAACGATGTTGTGCGCGTCTAGTTGTTGCTGGATGAGTTCGTGGTTGATTTTTCGTACTAGCCCTGTGTAACCATAATCGACACCATCATGGACACCCAGTGGGCGAGCTGTGATGAAGTTACCTGAAATAATACCCAAGCCATTGCTGGATAACGTTGGTTGGTTTAAGGCGTGAGTTAGTAAGTTTTCTATACGAATGCGTAGGAATCCTATAGCTTCTTGTGCGGCAAGCAGAGCGGCACTGTCCGTTACACGAATGCCGTGGTGAAAGTAAATGGGGGTATTACTGTGTTGTAAGCGTTCGTCAATTTGTGGACGAGTGCCATGCACAAGAACTAAACGCGCTCCTAATGTAGAAATAATCGCAATGTCTTGGATAATTTGGGGGAACTGAGGGCTAGCAATGACTTCACCCGCGAAAGCAAGGACAAACGTTTTGCCTCGGTGGGCGTGTATATAAGGTGCGGCTTCGCGGAAAAATGAAATGGTGTTGCAGTCAGTTGCTTGCGCCATTAGGGTTGCCTTGCTTATTCCTCGGTTGGATTGAGTAGCATTTGATCTACAACATCGCAAATGCAGTGAATGAGCAGCAAATGCGTTTCTTGGATGCGGGCGGTGCTGTCGGCTGGAACGCGCAGTTCAATATCTTCATGATGCAGTAACTCTTTCATACTGCCGCCTGCTTTGCCGCTAAAAGCGATGGTCCGCATCCCGCGTTTATGTGCGGCTTCGATCGCGCGGTTTACGTTAGAGGAGTTACCACTGGTGGAAATTGCCAGCAATACGTCACCTGCGCGTCCTAATGCTTCAACCTGACGGGCAAAAATGCGTTCATAGCTGTAGTCATTCGCAATAGAAGTAATGGTTGAGGTATCGGTAGTGAGCGCGATAGCCGCTAAACCTTCGCGTTCTTGCTCAAAACGATTAAGCATTTCGGAGGAGAAATGTTGTGCATCGCCTGCCGAACCACCATTGCCACAGCTTAAGATTTTGTTACCTTGTTGTAAGGTGTGAAATACTAGGAGAGCGGCATCAAATATCGGTTTTTCAAGCAGTTCCAGTGCTTTTTGTTTGGTCTCGATGCTGGTGAGGAAATGCTGCCGAATGCGTTTGTTGTAGTTTGTCATCTTTTGTTTAGCCCAAGTCGAAGGCGTTTTTAATCCACTGTATGCCATTGTCGCCTTCAACTGCAACGACATCGAAACGAACCTGTGCATCCGGTGCACGGTATTGTAAGTAGTGTTGTGCGGTACGGATAATACGCGCTTGTTTGCGTGGGTCAATACTGTGCAGTGCACCGCCATAGCGTTGGCTTTTACGGTAACGTACTTCGACGAAAATTAGCACATTACCATCACGCATGATGAGATCAATTTCACCTGTGCGAATTCGGTAATTTCTTTGGATAAGTTTCAAACCATTAGCCTGCAAGTAATTGCAGGCTAGGTTTTCGGTATCGCTGCCGCGTTGTAAATGGGCAGCTTGTGGCTTATTGACCAAGTGGGTGTGGTAAACCATTGGCGAAGGTAGCAAATGATAAACTGCGTTGGATTTGACGGTTGCCAGTGAGACTAATGTCCCCCGTTTTACCGTTAACGTGTGCACCGGGTGTTGTCGCTATGCTAGGTAGATTTTTGGCAATTAAGAAAGCATCCATTCCCAGTGCGTACATGCGGGGATAAGTGGCGTTGTTCAGTGTGCCTGCTTGCAGGCTTTCTAATACCCACGGAATTTCGGTATAAATTACGCCATCAAGGTCAGAATCTTTGCCCGGTTCTGTGCGCCCAGAAAAAATATGTGAGGTTGCGTACACAGGCAAGGTACTTGCTTGTGCAGAGAGTAAAGGGCGTAACATCCGTGCTTGGGTTGGCGATGCCGCTAGGAATACCATGCTGGCGCGACCTTGTGCGGCAGTTAAGGCATTTTGTACATCTTGGACGTAACTCCCAGACGGTGTATCAGCATATTGTTGGTTGGTAATAATTTGCCCACCTTTACCTTGGTAAGCTGCACGGAAAGCATCTGCTACACGATCCCCCCAGCTAGAAGCAGGGGACAAAATAATGGCGGTGCGTTGCCCTCGTGAAACTGCAAAGTCAGCTACTTGGCGTGCTTCATCTTCAGGTAACAAGCCAAATTGATACAAAGCTCCCGGAATATTATGTGTGCTGGTTAAGTAGTTCAAACTCAAGATAGGTTTAGTCAATACTTGAGGTTGTGCCAGTAAAGAGGCTAATGATTCCTTGTCTAATGGTCCGACTACAATATCCGCGCCCTCGGCAACCGCTTTTTGGTATTGTGCAACCGCGCCGCCACTACTGACATCGTACAGTTGTACAGTAGTCGTGCCCCCCATGCTGCTACGTGCGGCTTGCATACCTTGAATAACGTCTTTACTTACACTGCCCAATGCTCCGCTTTGTGGTAACAATACCGCAATACGGTTCGTTGCAGTCGGGATCATCGCGGCTTGAACCGTTGTACCGCCGCTGGCTTTGCCACCCATCGCTTTAGCCCGTTCACGGACATGCGCAACTTTCTCGCGTAATGCGGGGGATAGTGCACTCAAGTCGTTAGGTAAAGAGCGTAACGCTAAATCCGCATTTTGTTGTTGTAAGGCAAGCAATGCGGTGACATAAGCATAACGCCCACGGTTTTCCCCGTCTAAGCGGTTGAGTGGGGTTTGTGCTAAGTAACGGTTGGTTGCAGCAGCATCACCCGCAGATGCGGCGATTTCAGCCGCTTGCAAAATGATACGTTCACGTTGCGGTGATTTGTAGTTTGCAGCAGCACGGAAATAACCTTCAGCAGCCGCTTGTTTATTCCCTTGTTTAAGCTGCTCATTGGCTTGTTGAATGACGGAATCACCCGGAATGCCTGCTGTTTCTGCCGCACTATTTTCGGCTGAAGGTGTTGTTGAACAGCCTTGTAATGCCAGCAACGAGAAAGAAAGCATTACGCCGTAAATACATTTCATAGTTCCGTTACGAAAATTTATGTGCATAGTTAGGCATCCCAGTTCCGTATTGTTCAGATTTGTTTAGCGAGAAAACTATAGCATTCTTTTGTTAGGAACGCTGCGCGGTTTGGTGCAAAACAGCGGGTTTTAGCGTTAAATGGCGGTTTTTTGCGAGTAAAGGTTGCATGGCGGAAGGAATTTTATACTGTGTGGCAACGCCGATTGGCAATCTGGAAGACATTACAGCGCGTGCCTTACGTATTTTAGCGCAAGTGGATAAAGTTTATGCGGAAGATACGCGTGTAACTCGGCGTTTATTTGCGCATTTTGGCTTGAAAAATAACCTAGAAAGTTTGCACGATCATAATGAAAGTAACCGTATCGCTCACATTCAAGCGGAATTAGAACAAGGTTTAAAAATTGCGTTGGTGAGTGATGCAGGCACACCCTTAATCAGTGACCCCGGTTATAAACTTGTCCATGCTTTGGGTAATTCGGGGTTTAATGTTGTGCCTGTTCCGGGAGCAAGTGCTTTAATTGCGGCATTGTCGGTGGCGGGTTTGCCAACGGATCGGTTTGCATTTGAAGGTTTTTTACCCGCCAAACCTGCTTCACGGCGCAAGCAGCTCGAAACCTTGCTGGATGAACCCCGTACTTTGGTTTTTTATGAGTCCAGTCACCGCATTGGTGATTTATTAAGTGACGTTCAAACGGTATTTGGTGCAGATCGTCAGTTAGTGGTGTTACGCGAACTCACTAAGTTGTATGAAAGTATTTATCGCGGCACAGTTGCTGCCGTTTGGCAATTTATGCAGGTGGATTCAGACCGTTTACGCGGTGAATTCGTGGTGGTGATTGCGGGAAATACGGTCGTGGCAGAAGAAAGTACAGCGTTAAGTGCCGATAAAGTGCTGCATGTGTTGCTGGAAGAATTACCCATTAAACAAGCCGCTGCGATCGCTGCCCGTTTAACAGGGCTGCCGAAAAATCAGCTTTATCGGCAGGCGTTAGCAATGCAAAGTGCAGAAGATTAATCGGCGGTTGGGTCTTCGTCGCGGTTAATAATCATGATTTTGCTAGGGTCAATCGCTAAAACTTGTTGGGCAACATCGGCTGAGATGATGCAACGTTTGCCCTCCATGAAGGTGATTGCCAATTTCCCAGCGGCAAGGTCTTCTTGTTGTTGGGTGGTAACATAGACGTATTTAATGTTTTCACCCACCACAAAGTTGTAGCGAATGTCAGCATCATCAATGTTTAACAGGTTTTCGCTGAGCAAAGTGCGAACTTGTTCGCGGGTTTGCTTCTTGCGAGCCGCCGCTTCGCGTGCAAGGCGTTCCATTTCGGCGCGTTCATTGCGTTCGACTTGGTCGCGTTCTTTGTAAAACTGGGCTAAGTCCGAAGCGGTTTTATCAGACCTAACGGGGGTTGGTTTCGCCTGACGCGGTGCTGGCGCGGGTGTTTGAGCAGGGCGTTTGGGCGCAGGCTTACCTTTATTGGCGGGTTTATCCGCTGGTTTGGGTTTGGGCTGATTAGCTTGCTCAATCTGTGCCTGAGTGACTAGCCCTGCTTTGAGTAATTGGTCGCGAAGTGAATTTGCCATGTTTTATGGATCAGTTTCAAATGTTGTCATGCAAGAAGTGATGTGTCACGTCGACACAGGCGTTATAATACTTGGATTTTTAGCCAGCAAGTAGAGAAAATCATGATTATTGATAAAATCCCCGTTGGGAAGAGCGTTCCAGATAACGTAAACGTTATCATTGAAATCCCTGCATTGTCTGCTCCGGTTAAATACGAGTTGGACAAAGACAGTGGGGCACTGTACGTTGACCGTTTCATGTCTGCACCGATGTTTTACCCTGCAAACTATGGGTTTATTCCGCACACGTTGGCTGAAGACGGTGATCCAACCGACGTATTAGTTGTTACCCCAACTCCATTAATGCATGGCTGCGTTATCCCTGTGCGTCCGGTTGGCGTACTGAAAATGTCTGACGAATCCGGTACAGATGCTAAAATCGTGGCTGTGCCAGCAGATAAATTATCTTCAGGCTACCGTGATATTCAATCTTATACACAATTGCCTGCGCTGTTGATTCAACAAATTCAACACTTCTTTGAGCGTTACAAAGAGTTAGAGCCGGGTAAATGGGTTAAAGTTGACGGCTGGGAAGATGTAGACGCTGCTAAAGCAGAAATCTTGGCTAGCATTGAGCGTTACAACAACGGCTAAGTGAACATTTCACGAAGTCACGACGACTGACGCAAAGTGGGCTGCCGTACCTGTTCGGGACGGCAGTTTTCTTTGGGTAAGTATTTTTAATTCTCTTTGGCACACAGTTAAAATAAACACATGGGTGAACGCCTTTCAATCAAAACTGAACGTGACGAACAGAGCTTGTTCAATGCCCGTGTTATTGTTGCGGCAATCTTGATCCTTTTCGCGCTGTTGGGGGTTGTAGCGCGTGCTTACCATTTACAGGTGGTAGAAAACGAAAAATACGCTGAATTATCGCGCGAGCACTACCAAAAACGTATTCCTATTCCACCGAATCGCGGACAGATTTACGACCGTAACGGTGCATTGCTGGCAGGAAGCCACGTTCAATATGTGCTAGAAATCGTCCGCGATAGTATTAGTGATGAGAATAACGACGGGCTTGCCAACCTAGCGGATGTGGATGCGGTGGTAGCACGTTTGGGTAAGCTCATTCCTTTGTCAGAGAAAGACATTCGTATTTTTATGCAGCAAGCGCGGCGTTTTAAATACCAACCGATTCCGATTAAAGAAAACCTTACTGAAGAAGAAGTGGCGAAATTTGCGGTAAACCGTCCGCGTTTTCCGGGGATTAACCTCGAAGTACGCATGGAGCGTTATTACCCATTGCATGAAACTGCAAGCCATTTAATCGGTTATGTTGGGCGTATTGATGAAAACGATTTAGATAAACTGGATAAAAACGAGTATTTAGGCACGTCCCACATTGGTAAGACAGGGGTGGAGGCTTCACACGAGAGCCTGTTGCACGGTAAAGCGGGTTATCATTTGGTCGAGGTGGATGCTCACGGCAAACAGCAATCCGTTATTGCAGAAGAAAGCCCTACAGGTGGGCAAGACTTATTGTTAGGGTTAGATATTAACCTGCAAATGACGGCTGAGCGTTTGCTCAAGCAAGAAGGTAAAGGGGCAATTGTCGCCATTGATCCTAAAACAGGGGAGGTATTGGCGTTAGCAAGCGTGCCAACGTTTGACCTGAATCTGTTTATTAACGGTATTTCGCATAAAGACTATACAGATTTAAACACCAACCCGGATCGTCCACTGTATAACCGTGCGTTACAAGGTGTGTATCCGCCGGGTTCAACCATTAAACCAATGGCAGGCATGGCGGGTTTAATCAGTGGGGTAGTTTCGCCCGGTTCACGGGTAGTTGACCCCGGTTTCTTCCGTTTGTCTGGGCAAAAACACGTATTCCGCTGCTGGAATAAACACGGTCACGGTTCAGTTGATTTAAAACTGGCTATTACGCAATCGTGTGATACTTATTTCTACAGCCTTGCTTATCGTATGGGGATTGATAAATTCTCTAGCCAGATGTCGAGTTTTGGTTTTGGTAAACAAACTGGGGTGGATTTACCTTCGGAGGCATCCGGTTTAATGCCAACACCGGAGTGGAAAGAAAAACGTTACAAAGCGGCTTGGTTTCCCGGCGATACAGTGAGTGTGGGGATCGGGCAAGGTTATTGGTTAGCAACACCAATGCAATTAGCCCATGCAGCAACCATTATGGCAAACCGTGGGCAACGGGTAAAACCGCACGTCTTACGCAGCATTCGTGTAGCTGCGAATAAAGATGCTAGTTTGATCCAGCCAGAATATTTACCCCCTGTCGATGCTGACCCACGTTATTGGAATGTCGCTTTGGCGGGGATGGAAGGGGTAATGTTACCGGGGGGGACAGCACGCGGTGCGGGTGCTGGTGCGGCTTACCGCATTGCGGGTAAAACGGGGACGGCACAGGTCTTTGGTTTATCCGGTGGGGCGTATAATGCGGGGCGGCTTGCTAAACGTTTACGTGACCATGCGTTGTTCGTTGGCTTTGCGCCAGTGGATGATCCAAAAATTGCGGTTGGTTTGATTGTCGAAAATGCTTCGGGCAGTGGTGGTCACACGGCAGCACCGATTGCGCGTAAATTGATGGATGCTTATTTACTGAAGCAGTATTTGGGGGATGAGACGGTGCAACCTGCAATGGATTCCTCAGTAACGAATGAGCACGAGGATCCCCATGATTAATTACTTTTTACCTGATTGGTTTTTAAAAATATTTCAGAAAGTAGACGCGGTTTTATTTGCCGCGTTAGTGTTACTGGCATTCATGGGGCTAGTAACATTGTTTAGTGCTAGTGATGCAAATTTGGCGCAAGTTTATCGCCAAGCACTGCACTTTTGCATTGGCACGGTGATGATTGTCATTTTTTCTCAGATTCAAAGTAAAACCCTGCGTCAATGGTCGATCTGGCTGTACGGTGCGGGGGTGATTTTACTGATTTTGGTCTTAATTATCGGGGTTTCTAAGAAAGGTGCGACCCGTTGGTTGAATGTGGGGGTCGATATTCAGCCCTCTGAAATTATGAAATTGGCAGTGCCAATGATGATTTCTTACTACTTTTCTGAGAAACCCTTACCACCGCGTTTTTTGGATGTGGTGGTTGCGTTTATGTTGGTGTTAGTTCCGATGCTGTTGATTATGAAACAGCCGGATTTGGGCACGGCATTGTTGATTGGTACGTCAGGTTTCTTTGTCATTTACTTGGCTGGAATGTCGTGGTGGTTGATCGGTGGTGCGGTGGCATTGGTATCGATTGCCGCACCGTTGATGTATATGTTTGGGATGCACGATTACCAACGTCAACGGATTGATGTGTTATTGGGTTCAGACGTAGATAATTTGGGAACTGGGTATCACATTTACCAGTCAAAGATTGCAATTGGTTCTGGTGGGTTTTACGGCAAAGGCTGGATGCATGGTGACCAATCCCATTTAGACTTTTTACCTGAGCGGCATACGGACTTTATTTTTGCCGTATTCGGGGAAGAGTTTGGGTTAATGGGGAACATGGTTATTATGGGGGTATACCTTTTCATTATTTGGCGCGGCTTATATATCGCGGTTAAGGGAGAGGATACTTTTGCGCGTTTACTCGCTGGCAGCTTGAGTATGACATTTTTCTTTTATCTGTTTGTCAATACTGGGATGGTGACAGGGATGCTTCCCGTGGTTGGCGTACCACTGCCGCTGGTTAGTTACGGCGGAACATCGGTGGTTACGTTGATGACCGCGTTCGGTATTATCATGGGGATGAAACGGCGCAAACGGATTTATCAACGGGAGAGCTGAGAAGGGAATCTCGGTACTTCTAATCATTAGGAGGTCGAGATGCGGGAGTGGGTTAATACAAACCTTTGGCGTAAAACTGCGCACTACGTGGCGTTGGCAGCCGTTATTGGGGTAGCGTTAGCGGCATGTACCGCAACAGGTCCTAACACTGTGCAGCTACCGTGGGTTATTCAACCGCCGACTGTTCCGAGTGGGCAAACCTCTCAGCCTTCTTATCCTCCGTCTAATAGCCCACCCCGTAGTACTGGGGCGGGGCAACGTCCACCCGTTACGGGTAATTATCCGCCCGGACTCTACGGGGATTATGCCAATTACCCTGCCTTACGCGACTTTATTGGCAAAATGAGCCGCCAGCACGGGTTTAATACCGCCTTTTTAGAGCAAACTTTTTCGGGGGTGCGCCGTGATAGCGAAGCCTTGGTTAAAGTCGGTGCACCCGCCGAAGGGCAAGGCTGGCGTGCTTACCGCCCGATTTTCTTGACCGAGGAACGGATTAACGGCGGGGTAGAGTTTTGGAATCGTTACGGTGCGGTGTTAGATGCAGCGGCACGGCAATACGGGGTTGACCCTGAATACATCGTTGCCATTATCGGGGTGGAGACGCAATACGGTAAGAATACAGGTGCACATAATGTATTGAGTGCGTTGACGACGTTGGGTTTTGATTACCCGAAACGTGGTGATTTTTACCGCAGTGAGTTAGAGCAGTTCTTGCTGTTGGCGCGGGAAGAAAAAGTTCGTCCCCAAATTTTTAACGGCTCTTACGCTGGAGCAATGGGTTTGGGGCAGTTTATTTCCAGCAGTTACCGTGCTTATTCGATTGACGGCAACCGCGATGGTAAACGCGATATGTGGAACCCGCTGGATGCGATTCCCAGCGTGGCAAATTACTTTGCTCGCAATGGTTGGAAACGTGGTACAGGCGTGGCTGTGCCTGCGTATGTTTCCGGCTATGGCTATGCTAGACTGGCTGAAACCACGGCGCGTAAGCCTTCGCATAGCATGGGCGAATTACTCAGTGCTGGGGTTCAGCCGCAGGGGGCAATGAATTCTGCACGGGTGAGTTTGATCAAGTTGGAAGGCAGTACCGATGAATATTGGGTCGGTGGGGAAAACTTCTACGTGATTACCCGTTATAACGCGAGTGTGAAGTACGCAATGGCGGTACACCAATTGGCGCAAGCCATTCGTAAGCGGAAGTTTGGTTTTTAAAGCATATAATTAGTGCTGCTCTAGTGGCTTA
Source organism: uncultured Thiothrix sp. (assembly GCA_964544775.1). Taxonomy (GTDB): domain Bacteria; phylum Pseudomonadota; class Gammaproteobacteria; order Thiotrichales; family Thiotrichaceae; genus Thiothrix. Next base: position 3,338 of record CAZJDN010000050.1, on the reverse strand, counting down.
GGGCAGCAAGTTTTATTGGGCAACAAGAAGCTGATAACTATGATGACAATAAAGTGGCAACACGCGGGAGTATTGCTTGCTTCCGTCGTAGCAATGGGGTTGACGGCTTGTAGCAGCAATCCAACAACAGGGGATACACCAACAACGCCAACCAGCAATGATAGCGGTGGCTTTGAAGCACGTAGCGCGTGTGGTAATGATGCCAATTACACCATTGAAGGCAAATCTTACCAGGTGTTGCCTTCTGCAAGCGGGTATTCGGAGTCTGGAACGGCATCGTGGTATGGGGCTGAGTTTCAAGGCACAGAAACGGCAGGGTGCGAAACGTTTGACATGAATGCGTATTCCGCAGCTCACCGTACTTTGCCGTTACCCAGTTTTGTGCGTGTTACCAACCAGCAAAACGGTAAAAACATTATCGTGCGGGTGAATGACCGAGGACCGTATGAAAGCAATGACCTCATTCAGCTTTCGTTTGCAGCGGCAAATGCGTTGGGGGTCACGCAGAAAAGCGGTATACCCGTAACGCTTGAAGCCCTTTCGCCAGAACAATTTAAAGGGCAATTACCTGCTGAGTTAATGGCAAAAGGCAATGCGGGGCAAGACGGGCGTTCTTTGGGCGAAGGGCGCACAAATGGGGCGACCATTAGCAGCTTTAACCACACGAAAAAAACAATTCGTCCCGTTGATAAGTCAAAAATTTACTATATTGTTGCGGGAGCGTGGTCCGAGCAAAATGAGGCAATTGACATGTTTGTACGATTAACCTCGGTAGGGTTAGGTAAGACAGAACTTGCTACCGCTCAGGAAAAAGGTAAAACCGTGCATCAGGTCAGAATTGGACCACTTTACGATCAAGATCAAATTGATAATGCCAAAGACACTTTAACCAGTAACGGTCTGGCAACATTTCGCGTGGTTGCCCAGTAAGGGCAGCCCCGTTACCATGTACCGTTTTATAAACCATGTCAGTAAAAGGACTGTTCATGCTTACACGGATGCTGAAACCCCTCTTATTGCTTACCTTGTTGTTGGGAAGTAGTAGCGTATTAGCGGAAGCAAAATCGCCCGCCAAACCCGCGCCTGCGACCCCTCCTGCAACAACTGCCCCTGCGACCACTCCGGCTGCACCAGCGGCAAGCGAGGCAAAAAGTTCGGGAGGGGAGGATGCTCCAACAACGGGGGAATCAACCGCACCTTACAATGACCCTGCGATTCCACCGGAGTTAATCGCACTTGCGCCGGGCGTGCCCGAAATTGATGCTAGAAGTTACCTGATGGTGGATTTCCAAAGCGGGGAGGAATTGGCGGGGCTGAATCCGGGGATGAAAGTAGAGCCTGCCAGTATTACCAAATTGATGACGGCTTACATCATTTACCAAGAATTGGGTAAGGGCACTGTCAAGCTAGAAGATGAAGTATTGGTCAGCGAAAAAGCGTGGAAAATGGAAGGTTCGCGCATGTTCGTTGAGTTGGGGAAAAAGGTGCAGTTTGAAAAATTACTGCACGGTATGATTGTACAGTCCGGCAATGATGCGGCAATGGCGTTGGTCGAACACGTTGCAGGCAGCGAAGAAGCCTTTGTGAAACGCATGAACGAAACGGCGGCGAGTTTGGGGATGAAAGATACCCATTACATGAATGCCACGGGTTGGCCCGCCAAAGACCATTACACGACGGCGCGTGACATTGTGAAACTGGCAGCGGCGTTGATTAACGAATTCCCCGAATATTACAAAATCGACAGCGAAAAAGAGTACACCTACAACAATATTAAGCAGCAAAACCGCAATAAGTTATTGTGGCGTGATCCCAGTGTCGACGGTATGAAAACAGGGCATACCGATTCAGCGGGTTTTTGCTTAGTTGCATCGGCTAAACGCGACAATATGCGCTTGATTTCCGTTATGTTGGGGACAAAAAGCGACGATGCGCGCGCGGACTTCAGCCAGAAATTACTGGAATACGGTTTCCGCACCTTTGAAACACACAAACTGTATGACGCAGGTGCAGTGCTGGATAAAGTACGGGTATGGAAAGGCGATAAAACGGAAGTTCCCGCAGGCATTACCAACGATCTGTTTGTCAGCATTGTCAAAGGGCGTTACGACCAGTTAAAAGGTGGAATGCAACTTGATAAAGGCATTGATGCCCCCATTAAACGAGGTGACGCGCTGGGTAAAATTATTATTACCGACCAAGAAACAGGTAAAGTGGTTAAGCAAACGCCACTATTAGCCCTAGATGATGTGGCAGAAGGCGGTTGGTGGCGCAGTATGGTTGATAGCGTACAGAAATTATTTGCGGATTGAGGAAAGCAGTGGTGGAAACGGTAGAGCGTTTTGGGCAGCGGCAAGAGTTAATCATGGAATTTCCGTGTAACTTTCCGATTAAGGTGGTGGGCAGTACACACACGGAATTGCATCTGCGTGTGTGTGAAATTGCTGTGCGTCACGATACGCAATTTAGCCCAGCGCAACATTTACAACACCGCCACAGTTCCACGGGCAAATACCAAAGCCTTACCTTGCATATTCAAGCCACCAGTAAGGCGCAAATTGATGCCATTTACCAAGATTTGAAAGCCTGCGAGTTAGTCTTGTGGGCCTTATAGCGCAATTTGCTGCATCAACTTTACGCATTCGTGTATTGGGGCGGGAAGATTACCTGCCCGTTTGGCAGCGGATGCAAGATTTTACCCAACAACGTACTGCTGAAACCCCCGACGAAGTATGGTTGGTAGAGCATTCGCCCGTCTTTACCCTTGGGCGTAATGGCAAAATGGAACACGTACTGGCAGCGGGGGACATTCCTGTGATCCCGATTGATCGGGGTGGGCAAGTCACTTACCACGGTCCGGGGCAATTGGTGGCTTATCTGCTGCTCAATATTCGCCGTAAAGATTTCGCCGTGCGGGATTTGGTCATGCGGATTGAGCAAGCCGTGATTGATTTACTCGCGCACTACGGTATTCAAGCGGCAGGTGATCGTGACGCGCCGGGCGTGTATGTGGCAGGAAAAAAGATTTCTGCCCTCGGTTTACGGATTACACGCGGCTGTACCTATCATGGGCTAAGCCTTAATGTGGCAATGGATACTGAACCTTTTCAACGCATTAATCCGTGCGGTTATGCGGGGTTGCAGGTGACGCAATGCTGTGAACTGGGTATTGAGCAAACCCCTTTTGAACTCGCAGGTGAATTGTGTGAATGCCTTGCGCAGCAATTAGGCTATGCAGCCGTGGAATGGTGTGAGTAGGGCATACAAAGTGTCGTCGGTTTCATGACGCTTTACCACGAGATTGCCAATAAAATTACCGCGCACATTGCCAATGGTGT
>CAZJDN010000049.1:0-13865 GCA_964544775.1 uncultured Thiothrix sp. | reverse complement strand
CTTCGACCACGACTTCCTGCCCGACTTTGAGGCTGGCTATCGGGTAAATGCGGGTGCGGTCTTGGTAACGCATGGGTAAGTGAAACAGCAAATCAGTGATGCTGAAAATGCCGAGTTTCGCTAATTTTTCTGCTAATGCGTCACCCACACCACGTAGGCTGCTTACGGTTTGGCAGTCGGTTGTCTGGGGTTGTGAGGGCTGGGTATTCATAGCATGGAATGATAGTGCAAACGACGGGTGAGGCTCAAATGCGAACACAAGGATTGGATTATCTGATATAATCTCGCGTTTCATCATTTAAGTGATCGAACAATAATTATGGCCACATTTGCCAAGGAAATCCTCCCGGTTAATCTCGAAGATGAAATGCGTCAGTCCTATTTGGACTACGCCATGAGTGTCATTGTTGGGCGTGCGTTACCGGATGTACGTGACGGTTTGAAACCTGTGCATCGGCGCGTATTGTTTGCCATGAGCGAACTCGGCAATGATTGGAATAAGCCGTATAAGAAATCAGCGCGGGTCGTCGGTGACGTAATCGGTAAATACCACCCGCACGGTGATACTGCTGTTTACGACACGATGGTGCGTATGGCGCAACCTTTCTCACTGCGTTACATGCTGGTCGACGGTCAGGGAAACTTTGGTTCAGTAGACGGTGATTCCCCTGCGGCAATGCGTTATACCGAAGTACGTATGTCCAAACTCGCACACGAGTTGCAAATGGACATCGACAAAGAAACGGTCGATTTCGTACCAAACTACGACGGCAATGAGAAAGAACCCGCTGTTTTCCCCACCCGTGTTCCTAATTTGCTGATTAACGGTTCATCGGGTATTGCTGTCGGTATGGCAACCAACATTCCGCCGCATAACCTAACGGAAACGGTGAACGCTTGTTTGGCGTTACTCGCTGATCCAGAGATGGATATTGGCGATTTAATGGAATACCTGCCAGGACCGGACTTCCCTACCGCAGGGATTATCAACGGAGCGCGTGGTATCCGTGAGGCGTATCGCACGGGTAAAGGGCGTATCTATGTGCGTGCACGGGCGGAAGTTGAAGTCGACGAACGTACCAGCCGCGAAACCATTATCGTGACGGAATTACCGTATCAGGTAAACAAAGCCCGTTTGCTAGAAAAAATCGCCGAATTAGTCAAAGAGAAGAAAATTGAGGGTATCTCCGAATTACGCGACGAGTCTGACAAAGACGGTATGCGTATGGTGATCGAACTCAAGCGCGGCGAATCGGGCGAAGTGGTGCTGAATAACCTCTACAAGCAAACGCAAATGCAGAGTGTTTTCGGCATTAATATGGTTGCCTTGGTGGATGGTCAGCCTAAATTACTTAATTTGAAGGAGGTTTTAGAAGCCTTCTTGCGTCACCGTCGGGAAGTTGTTACCCGCCGGACGATTTTTGAAGTGCGTAAAGCGCGGGAACGAGCGCATATTTTGGAAGGTTTGGCGGTTGCGCTTTCCAATATCGATGCAATCATTGAGTTAATTAAAGCCGCACCTAGCCCAGCCGAAGCCAAAGCAGGTCTATTAGGGCGTGTATGGGATGCAGGAATCGTCAGCGAAATGTTGAGCCGTGCGGGGGCGGATACCTGCCGCCCAGACGATTTAGCCGCACAGTTTGGTTTGCACCCTGACGGTTATTGGCTATCGGATGTACAAGCGCAAGCTATTTTGGATTTGCGTTTACACCGCTTAACGGGGTTGGAAAAAGATAAAATCCTTGCGGAATACCGTGAGTTACTGGAAAAAATTGCCGATTTGCTGGAAATCCTCGCTAATCCAGACCGTTTACTGCAAGTAATTCGTGAAGAGTTATTATTGGTGCGGGACACCTACGGGGATAAACGCCGTACCGAAATCAATGTGGTTGGCGAAGACTTGAGCATGGAAGACCTGATTGCCGATGAGGAAGTCATGGTGACGCTCTCGCACGAAGGTTACGCCAAGGCGCAAACGCTGGATACTTACCGTGCGCAAAAACGTGGGGGGCGCGGCAAAGCAGCAACCACGATGAAAGAAGAAGATTTCATCGAGAAACTGTTTATTGCCAGTATGCACGATACATTGCTGTGCTTCTCCAGCCGGGGGCGCATGTATTGGCTGAAAGTTTACCAATTGCCAATGGCAGGACGCACATCACGCGGTAAACCAATGGTGAATTTACTGCCGTTGGAAGAAGGCGAACGCATTAATGCGGTATTGCCGATTCGTGAGTATGCCGAGGATAAATACATTTTCATGGCAACTTCCGAAGGGACGGTAAAGAAAACGCCATTAACTGAATTTTCACGCCCACGCACTGCGGGTATTATTGCGGTAGATTTACGTGAAGGTGATAAATTAGTCGATGTCGCGCTTACCAATGGCGATAATGATGTCATGTTGTTTAGCACTTCGGGTAAAGCGATTCGTTTCCATGAATCCGATGTACGCGCAATGGGGCGTACTGCGACGGGTGTACGTGGTATCCGACTCGATGATGGGCAAGAAGTTAACGCGCTGATTATTGTTGGCGAAGGCGAATTGCTGATTGCTACCGAAAACGGTTTTGGTAAACGCACGCGCGTGGACGAATTCTCTACACAAGGGCGCGGTGGTCAAGGCGTGATTGCGATTCAAACTTCCGAACGTAATGGCAATGCCATTAGCGCGGTGCAAGTGCTTGATGACAGCCAAATTATGCTGATTACCGACGGCGGTACATTGGTACGTACTCCGGTAGCGGATGTGTCTATTGTGGGGCGTAATACCCAAGGTGTTACTTTGATCCGCTTGAACGAAGGCGAAAAGTTGGTGCAAGTTGCACCGATTCTGACCGAACAAGGTGATGCGGATGATGTTGAATCGACGGATGCGGATACTGACGAGGAATAAGGGGAAGGTTAATGCAGCGGGTTTTTAACTTCAGTGCGGGTCCAGCGGTTTTACCGCAAGCAGTGTTAGAACAAGCACAAGCCGAAATGCTCGACTGGCAGGGTACTGGCATGTCGGTGATGGAAATGAGTCACCGCGAACAGCATTTCATGGCGATTGCGGCACAAGCTGAAGCGGATTTACGGGCGTTAATGAATATTCCGAGCAATTACAAGGTATTGTTTTTGCAAGGTGGCGCGTATAGTCAATTTGCCATGATTCCGATGAATCTATTGCGTGGCAAAACCCGCATGGATTACGTTGATACGGGCGACTGGTCTGCCAAAGCGATTGCCGAAGCCAAGCGTTATGGCGACGTGAATGTGGTGGCTTCCAGTAAAGCGGGTAATTACACCAGTATCCCTGACGTTTCAACGTGGAACTGTGACCCGAATGCCGCGTATTTGCATTACGTTTCCAACGAAACCATTCGTGGTGTGGAATTTAAAAGCGTGCCAGATGTGGGCGATGTGACGTTAGTGACGGATATGTCATCCAACATTTTGTCGCGTCCGGTGGATGTGAGTAAATTTGGGTTAATTTACGCAGGGGCGCAGAAAAACATTGGTCCGGCAGGTTTAACCATTGTCATTGTGCGGGAGGATTTGATCGGGCAAACCGTCGCAGGCACGCCGATTATGTTCGATTACAAAGTTCAGGCGGACAATGGTTCGATGTACAACACGCCGCCAACGTATGCGTGGTATTTAGCCGGATTAGTCTTCCAATGGCTGAAGCAGCAAGGTGGTTTAAGCGCGATGGCGGCGATTAACGAGCGTAAAGCGGCGAAATTGTACGCAGCGATTGACGCTTCTGACTTTTATCACAGCCCTGTTGACCCCGCGTGCCGTTCGTGGATGAATATCCCCTTTACGCTAGCAAAACCGGAATTGGATAAAACTTTTGCTGCCGAAGCTGAAGTGGCGGGTTTAGTTTCACTCAAAGGACACCGTTCGGTCGGTGGAATGCGTGCTAGTATTTACAATGCCATGCCAGAAGCAGGCGTGGATGCTTTGATTAACTTCATGCAGGAATTTGCCCAACGCAATGGCTGAGAAATTCGACTTGCAAGCAATCCGTGTGCGTATCGACGCGCTGGACACCCAGATTCTGGAACTGCTCAACGAACGCGCTCGCTGTGCTGAACAAGTCGCACATGCCAAGCTCGCGGAAGACCCTAACGCTAAGTTTTACCGCCCTGAACGTGAGGCGCAAATTCTTACGCGGATGCTGTCAATTAACCAAGGACCACTGCGTAATGAGCAAATTACGCATTTGTTCCGCGAAATTATTTCTTCCTGTTTGGCACTAGAAGAATCTATGTGCATTGCCTACTTAGGACCAGAAGGCACGTTTACCCAAGAAGCAACCTTAAAGCATTTTGGCTTAGGGGTAGGGACGCAATCGGTGGATTCGATTCCGCAAGTATTCCGCGAAGTCGAAGCAGGGCGCGTGCGCTACGGGGTTGTGCCTGTTGAAAATTCGACGGAAGGCGTGATTTCGCATACGTTGGATACGTTTGTGCAGTCGAATTTGCGGATTTGTGGGGAAATTACCTTACGCATTCACCAAAATCTGATGTGCCGTCATGAACGTTGGCAAAGCGTACAGAAAGTCTATTCTCATGCCCAATCATTGGCGCAATGCCGTTATTGGTTAGATAAAAACTTACCCCATGCCGAACGTATTGCGGTCAGCAGTAATGCGGAGGCGGCGCGATTAGCTTCCCTTGATGATTCCGCAGCGGCGATTGGTAGCCGCCAATCTGCTCCGTTGTATCAATTGCAACTCAATCAAGAAAATATCGAAGATAACCCCAACAATACTACGCGCTTTTTGGTGATTGGTGATCAGTATGTGGGTGTAAGTGGAAATGACCGGACCTCGCTCTTGGTTTCGACCAAAAATAAACCGGGGTCATTGTTCCGTTTATTGCAACCGTTAGCCGATAACGGTGTGGACATGACGCGCATTGAGTCGCGCCCGTCTAAAACCACGAATTGGGAATATTTTTTCTTTTTTGATGTGCGTGGGCACGAAGAAGACGAAAATATTCGTCAAGCCTTGACCGCTTTGCGGAAAGAAGCCGAGTTAGTGCGTGTACTCGGCTCTTATCCAATTGCGATTATGTAAGCAGGTTATTCGTAGAGCGTGGTTAAGGTCATGGTTTGATTGTGTAAATCACACGTTCCTTTGGCATACGGTGAAATTTCACCGTATGAATAAAAGCCGACTTGTTGGGTTTGTTCAGGCAAAATACTTAATACGGCTTCGACTTCTTCTTCGGCATCTGTTCCCATCACCATGCGTCGCCCAACACAGCTAATGGCAATGCTCAATACGGGTTGGTCAGTTTGTGTGGCACTCATTAATGCAGCATCTTCCGCACCGTCTACCAATTGTTCCAAATTCGCACGCATTAATTGTGCGTAAGAGCCAACGGGAATATCCCCCGCAAACGTCAGTGATTGCGTGGTTTCATCAATGGATAAAATCGTGCGTACTAATTCCTTTTCTTCGCCCGGCATACTTAATGCTAACGGGAAACGTAGACCTGTTGCGGGTAAACCCGTTGCCATTTCGCCAAGGTAGGTTTTATACAGGGCGAGGGCGGGTTTTCCTGCCAATTCATACAATACATTGTGTTCGGCACGGGTTACTTCTCGCGCTGGACCAAAAGATTTCCAGCCGCCTTTCGAGCCGTGCCCAATGTTTACTTTGCCATATAAGCCCAGTGCGGCAACGCAATGTGAGCACGGTTGACCATTTTTTAATACCCACGTTTTGCTAAAACGATCCCCGTCTCCGGCTAAACCGCCCGTAACGGTGATGCCTGCGAGTACATCATTGAAACCTTGGGCTAATTCGCTGCCATTGACATGCAAACCTTCTGATAGCACGAATACCCCTTTTAAACCATCTCCGCATAATTGGTCGGCTAGTAAGCGTGCAACGGAGCGGGATTCGACAGGATCGCTAATATCCGCGTAAGCAATGCGTAATTGACTGGCTTCAAAGGCGACTAACGCAATGGATAAGGTATTATCATGAATGCGCGTACCAAGAATTTCCCCTGCACTGGAACATCCCATGAATGCCGCGTGCGGGTATTTTGCATTGAGTGCCGTAAATGGACGCGAATCTGTCAAAAAGTCCGAGTGCCCAAAGATTAGAACAAGGATTTGTTGCGTATCGGCTAAATCAGGCAACGGTAAAGAAAAGCCTTTCTCTGGCGAATATGAGAGCGTATAGGTTTTCATTATTCTGACACTCCAGAACGTCGAACTATTTTGTTATTAATAAATGTTGCTGGGATAATGGCACACTTAACACACTGATGCCAGTTCGGACAGACAAGTGGAATTTTCCATAGCCGCTCATCGGAATGTAAAATCGTATCGAAACGGTGGGAATTGTTGAGATATGTTCGGTATGTGCAGAGATATTCCTATTAGCGGTATTTTTAAGGTCGTAATCCGCCCATAAGCTATGTAGAATTAGCCGCTTGATAACAGGGTTAACGGATAAAAGACAGGCAATGAATCCTGATTTCCTCGATTTTGAACAGCCTATCGCTGAATTACAGGCAAAGATTGAAGAGCTGCGTTACGTTGGTGACACAGAAATCAACTTAAGTGAAGAAATCAGCAAGTTGGAAGAAAAAGCCAGCTCGCTGACCCGTTCCATTTTCTCCAAGTTGACACCGCGTCAGATTTCCCAGTTGGCGCGTCATCCGAAGCGTCCGTACACGCTTGATCTGATTAAATATTTGTTTACCGATTTCCATGAATTACACGGCGACCGCGCGTTTGCTGATGATAAAGCGATTATTGGTGGTTTAGCACGTTTTCGTGGGCAATCGGTGGTCGTTATTGGGCATCAAAAAGGGCGCGATACTAAAGAAAATATTCTGCGTAATTTCGGTATGCCACGTCCAGAAGGCTACCGCAAGGCCTTGCGTTTGATGCGTATGGCGGAAAAATTTCACCTACCGATTATTACTTTCATCGATACACCCGGCGCGTACCCCGGTATCGGTGCGGAAGAACGCGGACAAAGTGAAGCGATTGCGCGTAATTTGTACGAAATGGCGCAATTACGTACACCAATTATTTGTACCGTTGTTGGCGAAGGTGGTTCAGGTGGCGCATTAGCCATTGGTGTGGGTGATCGTGTAATGATGTTGCAATACGCCACGTATTCGGTTATTTCCCCCGAAGGTTGTGCCTCGATTCTGTGGAAGAGTGCCGAAAAAGCAGCAGAAGCGGCGGATGCAATGGGTATTACCGCAGATCGTCTGAAATCGTTGGGTTTAATTGATCAAATTATTCCCGAACCCTTGGGTGGCGCACACCGCGACATGGAAGCGGCAGCGTATGCTTTGGGTGATGCTTTAGACGCGAATTTACGCGAGTTGAATGCAACGAAAATCGATGCATTATTAGACAAACGTTATCAGCGTATTATGAGCTTCGGGCAATTTGAGGAATAGGGGAGACGCATGTCTCCCTTTCTTGTGACGCAACTGAGCCAGTTTTTTCAGCGTCATACGGTTTCGCAGGTATTAATTGCTTACAGTGGCGGGTTGGATTCGCATGTGTTATTGCATTTATGTGCGAGTTTACGGGCGATTCAACCTCAAATTGTTTTGCGTGCCATTCACATTGATCACGGTTTACAAGCAGTTTCTGCACAATGGGTCACGCATTGCCAAACAGTTTGCGCTGCATTAAATATTCCTTTTATTTGTGAAGCCTTACATTTAAAAGTCCAAACGGGTGAAAGTGTAGAAGCAGTAGCGCGGGAAGCTCGTTATGCCGTATTCAGTCAGTATTTACGTGCGGGGGAAATGTTATTAACTGCGCATCATCAAGATGATCAAGCGGAAACGGTATTACTGCATTTATTACGTGGTAGTGGCGTTGATGGTTTAGCGGCAATGCCAGAAATACGTCCCCTAGCGCAGGGCTATTTGGGGCGACCCTTATTAAGGGTAAGTCGCGCCGAATTAGTCACTTATGCCCAACAAAATCAACTGAATTATATTACTGACCCCAGTAATGAAGATAACCGTTTTGATCGCAATTTTTTACGCCAAAAAATAATCCCTTTATTACAACAACGTTGGGTTACGGTAAATAAAACCCTAGCACGGGCGGCTAGATTACAAGGTGAAACACGGCAATTATTAGCGCAGACGTTATCGGAGAAACTACTACAGTTGCAAGGTACAACCACTGAAACTTTGTCTGTGCAGGCATTATTAAAGCATGAACCTATTATGCAAAAAGCCTTGTTACGTGAGTGGTTAGCGCAACACCGTTTTTTACGCCCTGAACAGAAAAAAATGACGTACATATTAACCGACATATTACAAGCACGCCCTGATGCAATGCCGTTTGTGCGTTGGGAAGGGTGTGAAATACGCCGTTATCGTGATGATTTATACGCCATGTCACCATTAACCCCGCATGATACTGCGCAGGTGTTAATGTGGGAAAATATAACTCAACCGTTATACATTGAGTCTTTGGGAAAAACATTATTCCCTGAAATATTAGGTGCTTGGCAGGTCTATTTAAAGCAACATACTGATAAAGTTAGTGTGCGGTTTCGGCAAGGTGGTGAAAGTTTGTATCTCCCCGCTCGTGGTGGGCATCATGCACTAAAACATTTATTGCAAGAATGGGGCATTCCACCTTGGCAGCGTGAGCGTTTGCCACTGATTTATGTCGGAGCAAAACTGGTTTGTATTCCCCCTTTTATTTTTATTCCGCCCACATAGTTTACGTATTTGTCAGTGGATGTAACTTATTATCGTAACGAATGGCATAACCAAAAACGTAAGTACAAACAGGCACACCGAGAATTAAACCCCAAATGTGAAATAACTTTCCACCGATGGTTAATATCATTAAAACAATTACTGGGTTAATGCGTAACCGTGCGCCATAAATTAATGGGTTTAAAACATACCCCTCAACCATGTGTACAAGGGTAATCATAGCAATGCTCATTAGCATTAATTGACTGCCACCAGTATTTAACGCAATCAAACAAATGGGTATGGAACTAATAAACACGCCGACTACAGGAATAAAACTGCACAGGTAAACAATAACGGCAAGAAATGCTACGTCTTTCGCCATTCCCATCATGATTAAACCCATTGCCGTCAGTAACGTATTAACACAAGCAATGTAAAATTGCGCTTGCATCGCATTTCCCAGTACTTTACCAAATTCGTAAATGGTATCTGCCGCTTCAATGTAAATAAAACGCAAGCGCGTGTTTTTTAAATCATGAACTCCAGCCGTTAATCGCGGCATGTCCAAAACAATGAGAAAAGAAAATAATACGGCAAGTAAAAAAGTAGACAATAATCCCACCGCTTGGCGGCTAATATTCGCAAATTGATCCAATACGACTTTAATGGTTTCTCGTGCATCAACGGTTTTATCTTTACCCGTTAAAATTCCAAGCAAAATGCCACTGGGCGTATCGCTGAAATTACGTTGCGGCGGAATAGGTTCGGTAGGGGGAGTTATGGGATTTTGCCCCGGATTCGTTGTTGCCCAATCGGCGGGAGCAGGGGCTGGCGGCGGTACAGGGGGAACAGGTTTACGCAATTCAGGAATGGCTTCTTGCAACATGGGATAACGGGCAGCGAGCTTTAGGACTTCTGTATCAAGACGTTCCATGTATACAAAAAAGCCGCGCACAAACCCTGTTGCTTGATCATAAACTTGCGGGGCAATAAAAACACTGACGGCAATAATTGTGCTTAAAAAGATGCCGCCCGTAAGAAATACCAACCCTGTGCGTAACCAGCGAATGCGCAATGAAAGCATATCGACAATACTGGACTGCAAATAAGCAAACACAAAGGTTAAAAATATCAAGGTAAAAAAGGAACTGAGCAACGTCAATAAACCAAAAATAATTCCCCATACAAGCAAACGTGTTACTAACGGCAATAATTGTTCCCAACCCAAGCGCGTTATCAAGGGTGCTGGTGGGGGCAATAATCCTGTCACCGTATTTTTGTCGTTCGATTGCATAGGGGTTTTCCTTAATTTTGTGGGTGCAGTATAGCATCCACATTTTATGAAAACCCATTCTTTGGGCTGTATAATAAAAGTGTTTAAACGTTTAAGGATTACGCGGATGACGGCGAATACTTGCCCTGTTTTACCCATTGCGCAACAAGGTGAAACGGTTTTGCAGCAGCCCGCACAAGCTGTTACGGATGTACATGATCCTGCGTTACAAACGTTGATTGATGCAATGCGGCATACCATGAATGCGGCGAATGGGGTGGGTATTGCTGCGCCACAAGTCTTTGTTCCTCAACGGGTTATTATTGTTGCCTCGCGCCCTAATGCACGTTACCCCGATGCCACCTACATGCCACCACTGGCAATGATTAACCCGCAGATTGTGTGGCGATCCCCTGAAAAGTGTTCAGGATGGGAGGGCTGTTTGAGCGTGCCGGATGCACGTTCCCCCGTAATACGCGCACAGCGGATTCGGGTGCGTTACCTCACGCGCGAGGGTGAAAGCCGAGAAACAGAATACAGTGATTTCGTGGCACGCATTGTTCAACACGAATGCGACCATTTAGACGGCATCTTATTTGTCGAACGGGTAGAAAACGCACAAGATATAGTGACAGAAGCCGAATACCAACGTTTAACGGTGAAAGCATGATTGACTTTTTTCATAGTCAAACCTAACAGAAACGTCTACAACGACTTTTTCATTAATGGTTGGCTCGTATCATGTCGAATAAACAACAAGGTTTAATTGTAGCCGGAATCTTTCTTGCGTTGGCTATACTTTGGTTTCTCAAACAAGACCCGCAAGTTAACCAGCTCAACGCTGTATTGAAAGCGGATGCAGCGGTTGCGTCTTACCCGTATCCATTCCATGTTCTAAAGGTCGAAGAGGGAACAGCTATTGTCAGTAGTCCTCGTTCCACGCAAGTTTCAGTGTTGCAATTTTTTCAAGTTGCGCTACCCAATTTGGACATAACTAACCCTGATACGCCAACCGTTATTGCCGCACAAAAACAGTTAGCAGATGTGCAAGGGCAAGTTTATAACCTAATCAAAGCTCAACCAGAGATTAAAGACGTTTTATGGGAAATTGATAGTGCATGGTATGCCAGCCACGGCGTAACTTTGCAGTAGATTTGTTACTATTTCTGGTAAAGCCAAGATTTAGGAAATTGCATGGAAACGTTTGGTAAACGCTATCATCCCCCCGGTACTCCGCCCGGTACATTAAAACGTCACGGTGAAGGAGGCGTAACGCAGATACGTTTATTTGAGTACACGCAAGACGTTTTCAGCGAAATACTTCAACCCAATGATGAACAGTGCCAAGCAGCTAATCACAACACATTGAATGATTGGTTGGACGTAACGGAAGTAAATGACCCTTCAGTTATTAATCATTTAGGTGAAATCTTTGGTTTACATCCCTTAGCACTGGAGGATGTATTGAATAGTGGACAACGCCCGAAAATCGATTTTCACGAACAATACGCTTTCTTGATTCTTAATTTACCGCATTGGCACAACGGTGAAATTTTACTGGAGCAGGTCAGTTTATTTGTTGGAAATGGGCATTTGCTTAGTTTTTGTCGTGGTGACGGTGCAGCATTTGAACCAGTACGCGAACGTTTACGCAAAGGAATCGGGCGGATTCGTAGCCGTAGTGTGGAATATTTATTGTATACCTTGGTGGATGTGGTTATTGATTCCGCATTTCCTTTGCTTGAAAACATTGGCGAACACATCGAAGCCTTAGAAGAACAAGTGCTTGAAAAACCTGATAAAGCCTTGTTGAATACGTTGCATCAATTAAAGCGTGATTTATTGTTGTTGCGTCGTGCGTTGTGGCCACAACGCGAAGTTCTCAGTCGAATGATCCAACATGATGCTGAACTGGTGAACGCTGCCATGCGCCCGTATTTCAGCGATTGTTATGACCATGCGGTACAAGTGATTGACTTAATTGAAACTTACCGCGAAATGCTCAGTGGTATGTTAGATATTTACTTGTCCAGCGTCAGCAATCGCATGAATGATATTATGCGTGTCCTCACCATTGTTGGGACAATTTTTATTCCTTTAACGTTTATTGTCGGTGTTTACGGCATGAACTTTGAGAACATGCCGGAACTTAAGTGGCAAAACGGCTATTACGACGTGTGGGGTATCATGATTGCTTTGGCAGGCATCATGTTAGCCGCTTTCAAATGGCGCAAGTGGTTGTAATTACGCTAATTCGACTTTTGGCGCAGGAATCCAGCCGTCTTTGCGGTGTTCAACCACAACGGTCGTGTAAATTCCGCCGCGTACATTCCAGACACCCGTTAAACGCATGAAACGCGGGGCAGTCGCTGCGACTAAATCTTCCAGAATTTTGTTTGTTACTGCTTCGTGGAATGCACCTTCTTCGCGGTAACTCCACATGTATAATTTGAGAGACTTTAACTCAACGCACTTTTCATCTGCTACGTATTCTATTTTGAATTGGGCGAAATCCGGTTGCCCTGTTTTAGGACAAATGCACGTAAATTCAGGCACATCAATGCGAATCGTATAATCACGTTGCGGATTGGGGTTAATAAATGTTTCGAGTTCTTTGCTTGGGCGTGTGGACATTGCTTGCTCCTAATGTTGCCCGATAGACAGTCGGGCGGGCAGCTATTATAGTAGCCTCCGGCATTTCAGCACAGTAGTTTGGTTATTTTCATGAAGATTAACAGCATTCCCGTTCTCACTATTGATGGTCCAGCAGGCGCAGGGAAGGGCACAATTGCCCAGTTACTGGCACAAAAACTGGGTTGGCATTTGCTCGATAGTGGTGCAATTTATCGCGTTGCTGCGTTGGCTGCGTTGCGTCAAGGCATTGACTTAACGGATGAAACCGCACTAGCAGCGTTGATTCCGCAACTAAAAATCGAATTCAAAAACGGGGATGCTTGGTTAAATGGGGAAGTGGTGAGTGCTGCTATTCGCAATGAAGCCTGTGCCAGTGCTACCTCGAAAATTGCGGTGTTACCTGCTGTGCGTGCGGTGTTACTGGATTTGCAACGTAGCTTTTGTCAAGCACCCGGTTTAATCGCGGATGGGCGTGATATGGGAACGGTTGTTTTCCCTGATGCAACCTATAAATTTTACCTGACAGCGAGTGCCGAAATACGTGCAGAACGCCGCCTGAAACAGTTGAGCGAACAGGGGGTTAGTGCTAAACTCTCCGACCTGATTCAAGACATTAATGCCCGCGACGAACGTGATGCCAATCGCCCAGTAGCTCCCCTGAAACCTGCGTCAGACGCAATCATGGTAGATACTAGCCCGCTCACTCAAGCAGAAGTGTTTGCCGAAGTATTACGGCACATTAATTAAAGCATTGATTTGAATTTTAGTTGAAGGTAGCCCGACAGGACTGTCCGGGCTTTTTGCGTTTTACCCGTCATAAGCATGGATGCAATGGCGATAAATATTGAACCTATAGGTATTTTTTTCCATGACTGAAAGTTTTGCTGAACTGTTTGAAGAGAGTCTTTC
Source organism: uncultured Thiothrix sp. (assembly GCA_964544775.1). Classification (GTDB taxonomy): domain Bacteria; phylum Pseudomonadota; class Gammaproteobacteria; order Thiotrichales; family Thiotrichaceae; genus Thiothrix. Next base: position 347 of record CAZJDN010000049.1, on the reverse strand, counting down.
TTACACCCAAATGCAGCCGGGTGCTCTGTTAAATGCAACAGTTCTTGAGGTTCGTACCGATTTCGTTATCGTTAGTGCGGGTCTGAAATCTGAAGGTGTTATCCCTGCGGAACAGTTCAAAAATGAACGCGGTGAAATCACTGTTAAAGTTGGCGACTTGGTTGAAGTTGCACTGGATACCGTAGAAGACGGTTTCGGTGAAACTCGCCTTTCCCGTGAAAAAGCGCGTCGTCTGCGTGCTTGGGAAATCCTGGAAGAAGCATTCAATAACGACGAAATCGTTACTGGTATCATTACTGGTAAAGTTAAAGGCGGTTTCGTGGTTGAACTCAGCGACATCCGTGCAT
>CAZJDN010000048.1:0-13900 GCA_964544775.1 uncultured Thiothrix sp. | reverse complement strand
CACGCTCTTCCTGACGGTTGTGTTTGGTGTGTAATAACGCAGCGAGTACGCCCGAAGTGGTGCGCGTATGCCGCCCTACCATGACATTTTCCAGCGCGGTCATATTGTGGAACAGGCGAATGTTTTGGAAAGTCCGCGCAAAACCCGCTTTGAGAATTTGGTGCGGTTTGCGTCGGTATAACGATGTTCCCGCTAAATCAATTGCCCCCGTATCCGGTTGGTAAAGTCCGGTGAGGGCATTAAACAGCGTGGTTTTACCCGCGCCATTCGGACCAATTACGCCGAAAACTTCACCCTTACGCACCGTGAAACTGACATCCGTTAGGGCTTTGATGCCACCGAAATGTTTGGAAACGGATGCAACTTGCAGCAAATCGCTCATGCGGCATCCTCCGCGAATTCTTGTTTGCGTTGTTTGGATGGCAATAAACCCGCAGGGCGGAATAACATCATCATGACCAATGCAACCCCGAACAGCAACATGCGCAAATCAGCCGGGTCAATGAACACTTGCCCGAATACAGCACGTTGCAAGTCGCCTGTGTAACGCAAGGCTTCGGGAATTACTGTCACCAGAATTGCCCCCAAAATCACGCCTGCGATATTCCCCATACCGCCCAATACAATCATGGCGAGAATCATGATGGATTCCATCAGATTGAAACTTTCTGGGCTAACAAAACCTTGGAAGCTGGCAAACAAACCACCACTTAAGCCGCCAAAAGTTGCTCCCATGCCGAATGCCAGCAACTTGATATTGCGGGTATTAATGCCTGCTGCCGCTGCTGCCATTTCATCTTCACGAATCGCTACCCAAGCGCGTCCAATGCGCGAATCCTCCAAGCGCAAACAAACAAATACCACCAAGGCAACGCACAACAAAAATAAATAGTAATACAAGTGCGGCGATGACAAGGTTAAGCCGAATACCGTTTGTGTTTTCCCCAAAGAAAAGCCGAAAATGCTAATGGGGTCAATTAGGGTAATGCCTTGCGGACCGTTGGTAATGTTCACAGGTGCATTGAGATTATTCATGAAAATCCGAATGATTTCCCCAAATCCCAACGTCACGATTGCTAAGTAATCACCGCGTAAGCGCAAGGTGGGCGTGCCGAGCAATACCCCAAACAGGGCGGCAATCATTGCACCGACAGGCAACACAACCCAAAACGGCAAGTGCAAGTCGAATTGCGGCGAAGCCAATAATGCCCAGCAATACGCGCCGACGGCATAAAAGGCGACGTAGCCCAAGTCAAGCAACCCCGCGTAACCGACCACAATGTTTAAGCCCAATGCCAACATAATGTAGAGCAGGGCGAAATCCATAATCCGTAGCCACGATTTACCCAAGCCTGCTTCCACCAAAAACGGTAATAGCAACAAGCCTGCCAGCAATAATGCTGCACTCAGCCACGCTTTACCTTTCATTGCTTCAAGCACGTTCAACGCTTTTACTCCCCAGCAAGCCAGACGGTTTGAGCGTCAAGACCAAAATCAGCACCATGAAGGCAAAAATGTCTTGGTAGTTACTACCTAAGAAGCCGCCTGTTAGGTCGCCAATGTAACCCGCACCCAGTGCTTCAATCACGCCGAGTAAAATCCCGCCTAACATTGCGCCTGTAAGGTTGCCAATCCCGCCCAATACGGCAGCGGAAAAGGCTTTCAAGCCCAATAAAAAGCCCATGTAATAATGGGCTTGTCCGTAATTCGCGCTAACCATGACCCCGGCAATCGCCGCTAGAGCCGAGCCAATAATGAACGTGGCGGAAATCACCGCATTAACGTTAACCCCCATTAATTGCGCCACGGCTGGAGCTTGCGCCGTCGCTCGCATAGCACGTCCCAAACGGGTACGGTTCACCAGTGTTACCAGCCCAGCCATGATTGCAACGGTCAGGATTAAGATGACGATTTGTATATCGGTAATGGATGCACCACCCAGATTATGCCGCCCTTGTGGCAGTAATGCGGTAGGGAAGGCAATGTACTGTTTCCCCCAAATCAGCATTGCCACATTCTGCAAGACGATGGAAATACCAATCGCCGTAATCAGTGGGGCAAGGCGTGGGGCATGGCGTAGCGGGCGGTAAGCCACCCGCTCAATGGTGTACCCCAGTAACATGCACGCAGGAATTGCTACCAGCAAACCCGTTAACACAATCACCACACCGGGCAAATCCGGTGCAACTCCGAACAAACCCCCAATGACCGCGAGGGAGATCATTGCCCCCATCATGGTCGTTTCCCCGTGGGCAAAGTTGATCAGTTCCAAAATGCCGTAAACCAATGTGTAACCGAGTGCGACAAGCGCGTATACACTGCCTAGCACCAACCCGTTAACCAGTTGCTGTGCGAAAATATCCATGCGAACCGTTGTACCTGTTTAGCTGCGAAAAATTACGGTTGAACGGTTTCGAGTGTCGTCCATTTGCCACCTTGTACTTTGTACAAAGTGATAGGTCCAGAAGTCAGGTCGCCTTTGGCATCAAAGCTGATTTTGCCTGTTACCCCGTCATAATTCGTCTTGGCTAATTCGGGTAAATATTTAGCAGGGTCGGTGGAGTTCGCACGCTTCATGGCTTCTACCATGACATACGCAGCATCGTAAGCATACGGTGCGTAAAGCTGAATTTGCCCGTATTTCGCTTCAAACTTTTGTTTGAATTCAGCGCCTTTGGGCATTTTATCCAGCGGCAAACCAGGGATAGACGCAATCGCGCCTTCCGCATCCGCGCCCGCTAATTCGATGAATTTCGGGGTTTGCATTCCATCACCGCCGAGCAATTGCGCTGTCATGCCCAGTTGGTGCATTTGTTTGGCAATGGGTGCGGCTTGAGGGTCCATCCCACCGAAGAAGATGACTTCCGGTGCTTTGCCTTTAATCGAGGTTAGAATGGCGGTGAAATCGGTGGCTTTGTCATTGGTGTGTTCGACGGCGACGACTTCCGCGCCTGCGGCTTTGGCGGCTTTTTCCACTTCGGCGGCTAAACCTTGCCCGTAAGCAGTTTGGTCGTCAATGATTGCAACTTTTTTACCCAGTTTCGCGGCATACGCGCCTAATACCTTGCCTTGTTGCTCGTCATTAGTCATAACGCGGTAAGCTGTTTTGAAGCCTTGGGCGGTGTATTTAATGGCAGTAGCAGAAGGGGAAACTTGCGGGATATTGTTGTCGGAATAAACTTTGGAAGCGGGAATGGTTGCACCGGAGTTTAAATGCCCGACCACGCCGACAATGCCTGCATCAATCATGCGTTGGGCGACGATGGTAGCGGTTTTCGGGTCGGCTTGGTCGTCTTCGCTCATGACTTCAAACGTTACTGGTTTGCCGTCAATGCTGGGTTTAGTGGCATTGATTTCATCAATGGCTAGGCGCACCGCATTGTCATTGTCTTTACCAATGTGTGCCTGAGGGCCAGTTAAAGGAGAAGATTGCCCGATTTTTACCACACCGTTATTATTGTTGGCAGCCCCTTCGGGCTTTTTATCACCACAGGCACTCACACTGAGCCCCATTGCTAAAGCGACGCTAATGGCAATTAATGATGATTTCATTGGTGTATTTCTCCCTAGTCTGAACAGTGGTTTGAGTCTTTGTGAGCTTAGTCAAATGACAATGATATTACTATGCAAAGCGTAACTCTGCCATTAATGCCGCTTCATCAGGCGGTCTTTCTCGCGTCCCCAATCACGGGCTTTTTCGCTGTCGCGTTTATCGTGTAATTGTTTACCTTTGGCTAAACCAATTTCGACTTTGACGCGGTTACTTTTCCAATACATGGCTAATGGCACAACCGTATAACCTTTGCGATCAACGGCATTGTTGAGGCGAGCAATTTCGTGGGCGTGTAATAACAGCTTACGGGTGCGGCGTGATTCGGGAATGATGTGGGTCGATGCAGAAAGTAAGGCGGTAATTTGCGCCCCAAACAGAAAGGCTTCACCTTTGTCTAATTGAACGAAACTGTCTTTCATTTGGATACGCCCGTCGCGCAGACTTTTCACTTCCCAGCCTTGCAGCACTAAACCCGCCTCGTAGGTTTGTTCGATGTAATATTCGTGGCGTACCTGTTTATTTAAGGCGATGGTTTTATTGCCGGGGGTAGCTTTTTTCTTGGTCGCTTTTGCCATAGTCGTGCAAACACTGTCATAAAACCTAGAATGATAACCGGAACGGAGTAGAATTGCAGGATTCCTTGAATGAGGGTGCAAGAATGCAATATGACGTAATCATCGCCGGAGGCGGCATGGTGGGTGCGACGCTGGCGTGTTTGTTGGGTAAGGCGGGTAAGCGAGTCGCCGTATTGGAAGCCCATGCCCCGCAACCGTTTTTCCCCACTGACCCTTATGACTTGCGGGTATCAGCTATCAGTCGTGCATCGCAACGGGCATTGGCAAGTGCCGGAGCGTGGGAAGGTGTATTGGCTCGCCGTGCGTGCGGTTACGAAGCCATGCAAGTCTGGGATGCAACGGGCGATGGGCAAATCCGCTTCGATGCTGCTGATTTAGGTGAGCCAGATTTGGGGCATATTGTCGAAAATCGCGTGATTCAACTTGCCTTGTTGGATGCAATGGCAGCGTTGGAAACCGTGGATGTCTTTTGCCCCGAAAAACTTGCCGCATTTAATGCCGAGGCGGAAGGTGTCAGCGTAACCTTGCACAGTGGTCAAACCTTACACGCGCAATTGTTGGTGGGGGCAGACGGTGCGCAATCGAAAGTACGCCAATTAGCGGGCATTGATTTAGCCATTAACGATTACGGGCAAAAAGGTTTGGTGTGTGTGGTGCAAACCGAATTGCCGCATCAAGCCAGTGCGTGGCAACGTTTTATGCCGTCTGGTCCGTTGGCGTTTTTACCGTTGGCGGATGGTTCGTGTTCCATTGTGTGGACATTGCCAGCAGATCGGGCGGATGCAATGGTGCAAAAAGATGAAGCACTGTTTCGGCAGGAATTAGCCCAAGCCTTGGATTACCGTTTGGGTGAAATTACCGCAGTGGGGGAACGGGCAGCGTTTTCATTGCGGGGTCGCCATGCTGCCCCTTACACCTTAGACCGGGTTGCCTTGGTGGGCGATGCAGCGCACACGATTCACCCATTGGCGGGGCAAGGGGTCAATTTAGGCATTAAAGATGCGGTTGAATTAGCCAACCAATTGCTGCAAACCAGCGGTGATTTAGGCAGCCAAAAAGTATTACGGGCTTATGAACGGGCGCGGCGTGGGGATAATGTCATTACGCAAAAAGCGATGGAAGGCTTCCGTTTAGTGTTTGGTAATACCCTGACTCCGTGGAAAATCTTGCGTAATACAGGGTTATCCTTCGTTAACCGCTTGGATTTTGTGAAATACCAGATTGCCAAACAGGCGATGGGCATTTAACCTCGGTTTTATTGCCGCAGCCGTCGGGTGTGGTAATCAGTGGCTTTATCGCGGAGAGTCTACCGACTTTCCGTGATAATGATTCACCGCAAGCAAATAATCTATAATTTTACAACAACTACTTTAAATACTGGGTCTAACAATGAAACGCTTGCTGATACTGTTTCTCACGATGGTTTTTTTGCCAGCTTGTTCTTTGATGCCTTGGCAGGCTGATGAACCAAAGCCGGACGATAAATCCAATAAACCACAAAAGCCGTTGACCGTTCTGGTCATGAATGACGTTTACCGTTTGGATAATTTGCCTTATGTGCGTGCTGTGCGTGCCGATTTGGAGCGCAAATCGGGGCAAGTATTGGTGTTGCACGCGGGGGATTTTCTCTACCCTTCGTTGCTTAGCCAGCGTTACGATGGTGAACAAATGGTGGATGTTTTGAATACCTTGGATGGTGATAGCAAGGCTTTTGATGAGCGAATGTTTATTACGTTCGGCAATCATGAGTTTGAAAAGGGTAAGCTGAAACACGCGGCAATGCTCCAAAGCCGCATTCAGGAATCGCAGTTTACGTGGTTGGATAGCAATATCGCCTTCCGACAGATTTCGCCGGGGCGAACGATGGTACAAGCCGTCAATTTACTGCCACGTAAAATCGTGACCGTGAACGGGGTGAAAGTCGGCGTATTGAGTGCAACGACGGATGTAAAAGGGGCTGACTACATCCGTGGTTTCATTTCGCCAGAAGCAACGCTGCGTAATACCACCCGCGCATTGCGTCAGCAGGGGGCGCAAGTCGTCATTGCCGTAACCCATTTGCCCGTCGCGCAAGATAAAGCCTTGTTGGAGCGTTTGGGTGATGATGCACCGGATTTAATCGCGGGAGGGCATGACCATGAACGCCAAAACGTGCAAATAAATGGGCGACGCATTGTCAAAGCGGATGCCGACGCGCTCAGCGTTGCGGTGGTACGTTTGGATGTTAATAGCAAGCAATCGTCACTCGAATTCATCGATTTACCAAGTAAATACACGCCTGATGCCGCTGTGCGTGCGCGTATTACGCAGTGGGAAACCCGTTTCGGGCAAGAATTCTGTGCCGAAAAAGGTACAACCGCTGATTGCTTAGCGCAAGTTTTGGGCAAAACACAGGTGGCGTTACAAGCCGAAGAGTTAACCATTCGGCGGTTTGAAACCAATCTGGGTAACTGGTTGGCGGATACGGCACGCAGCACATTTGCCGATCAAGGGGCGCAAATTGCATTCCTCAATTCCGGTGGAATGCGTCTTAACCAAAACATTCCTGCGGGTAATATTACCCGCAAACACATTGACACGTTGTTTGCTTACCCCACACGCCTTGCCCTGATCCAATTGACAGGTAAACAACTGCAAGCGGTAGTCGATCACGCCATTACCGATTGGACGGGAAATGGGCGTTGGTTGCAAATCAGCGGTTTTGCTTTCCGTCACAACCCGACGAAAGGCACGGCAGAAGATTTAAGCCTGATCACGCCACAAGGGTTACGCCGCGTGAAACCGGATGAAACCATTCTGGCAGTAACCAATGACTTTTTATTGGATGCCAATGGTGATCAAGACGGTTACAAGATGTTGGGCGAAAAGCTGATTGTTGACCCCAGTAAGCCCCGTCCTGATTTGAAAGATGTAGTGCTACACGCTTTGCAAGCTGCTGCGGGTAACGGTATTGCACCCCAAGTGGAAGGGCGGGTATGCAATACGGCGCAAGCGGGAAAATGTTTGTTGGATTAGGCTTTACCTTCCAACATGCCTAAACGGGCTAAGACCCGTTTGTAGGTGACAAGCATTTCCGGCATTAACACGCGCTGGATGTAATCTGTTACCCACTGACGATCACGCGGACCCAAACTGTCGGCAATGCAATTACCAAACGCAAGGCTCATGGAAAAGCCCGGTTCTTGCCCCAGTGCGTTCCACGTCGTGGTGGCGTATTCCGCCATGCGTTCATTGAGTTTATTGATAAACGGGTTGCGGTAATCGCCTGCACCTGCAAAATCCCGTGCATTGTCTTGGACGTGATCGGCGATTTTTAGCGCGAAAGTGGTAATCAGTTGCGTGCGGTCAGCATCCTGCACCACATCGTGGGCAATGCGATCCAACACATGAATCATGAACGCCATGCATTCTTCCATCACACTTACGCGCTGCATTTGCGTATCGGTTTGGAAATTTTCATTTTCGATTTCTAGTAAGGCTTTCATGCCGATTTTCCACGCATTGAACGCCAATACGCTCACGGTTTCCTCCAGCGAAACCTCGCGTTCTTGTTTATTCCACTTGGTATTCAAACGAATACGCATAATCCTCTCCTTTGCTGCGAATCCGCCAGCATTATAGGGAATGCACGCAGGCAATGGCGAATACTGCGCTGAACCTTGCTAAGATTAGCCGTTTTACACGAGTAATTACGCATGAAACCGAGCCTTTGGCGTTGCCCGATTTGCCACGCAGCCCTGCAATTACAAGAGCGCAGTTTTACGTGCAGTAATCACCATCGTTTCGATCAGGCGAAGGAAGGCTATGTCAATTTACTGCGGGTGAATCGCAAACATTCGGCAGACCCCGGTGATAACAAAGCCATGTTGGAAAGCCGCCGCCATTTTCTGCAACAAGGTTTTTATGCACCGTTAGCCCAAGCCTTGGGTGATGCAATACGCCAGCATTTTTCGGCGGATACGGCAAATTTGACCTTGCTGGATGCAGGTTGTGGCGAGGGGTATTACCTCAGCCAATTAGCTGCGCAATTGGGGGGCGGGGCGTATTGGGGAACGGATATTTCGCGTGCCGCCATGCGTTTAGCCGCAAAAGCCTACCCGAATATGCAGTTTGCGGTGGCTTCCAGTTTTGAATTGCCACTAGCAGATGAAGCGGTGGATGCGGTGGTGCGGGTATTTGCCCCTGCATCGGCGGCAGAAATTACCCGCGTGTTGAAAACGGGTGGCGTGTATTTATGGGCGTATCCGGGGGAATTACACCTATTTGAGTTACGCCAACGGATTTACGACGAACCCAAACCGCACACGGTTGAAACTTTACCGCCTTTAGTGGGCATGACGGAAGGCGCACCCTTGCGTGTGCAATACCGCATCACCTTACCCGATGCAGAAAGCATTGCTGCCTTATTAGCAATGACCCCGTATTATTGGTCGGCAAGTGCGGATAAACAAGCACAGTGTCAAACCTTACAAACCTTGGATTTAACGGTGGATTTTGTTATCAGTCAGTGGCAGAAAAGCGCGTAAGCACATTTCAAGCAGAAATACTATAAGGGTGTTTATTAGGGCTGGGTGCGTAGGCTTTACTTGCTTTCTTTAGCGCAAAAAAAGAGAATTAAGCATCATTATCGATGTTATGTCGGCATGCCCGAAATACTTCGATCTCGATGAATTTAAAATGAAAAATATATTTCGCGTCACAGGTGCTGTATTGTTGCAGTGCAGCAAATAAAAATTAGTTAATAAAACCGCTATTTACCTAAAATTGTTTTTAGAACACAAAGGAGGAAATGAATGGGACGTATAGCACTCGTGACTGGAGGTACTCGTGGTATCGGTGAAGCAATTTGCGTTGCGCTCAAAGATGCTGGTTATACACCTATCGCCAACTACGGCGGTAACGACGATGCGGCGAAAGAATTTACTCAACGCACAGGCATCCCTGCGGTCAAATTTGACGTTTCTGACTTCGCAGCTTGCCAAGAATCCATTGCTGCTATTGAGAAAGAGTACGGTCCAGTTGAGATTCTGATCAATAACGCAGGCATTACCCGTGATGGCACAATGCACCGCATGGACTTTGACCAATGGGATAAAGTTATCCAAACTAACTTAGCTTCCTGCTTTAACACCTGCCGTGCTGTGATTGATGGAATGCGTGCGCGTAATTTCGGGCGCATTGTCAACATCGGCTCAGTTAACGGTCAAGCTGGTCAATACGGTCAAGTAAACTACGCAGCAGCGAAATCCGGTATCCACGGTTTCACTAAAGCGTTGGCGAAAGAAGGCGCGGCAAAAGGTATTACCGTGAATGCGATTGCACCGGGCTATGTCGAAACTGACATGGTGCGTGCTGTACCGCAAAACGTATTGGATAAAATTATCCAAACCATTCCGGTCGGGCGTTTAGGTATTCCTGAAGACATTGCACGCAGCGTCATGTTCCTGATTGCAGACGAAGCGAGCTTTATCACGGGTTCAACACTGTCGATCAACGGTGGTCAACACATGTACTAAGCCTTATCCGGTTTGGTCTCTCACGCGATGCAGCCTACGGGCTGCATTTTATTTTCTGCCTTAACGAACACAGCGGGTAACTTGCATTCGTGCGCTTGACCGCCGAGAATCCTCCCTTTCTGGCTGATACTAAGCATTTCTTATGAGTAAAAAGCGCGATATTCCCGTTTTCGATCACCCCATTATCGAAACCCACTGCCATTTGGATTATCTGGAAGGGGAAGGATTAGCAGCAGCTTTACACGCTGCACAAGCAGTGAATGTCGAGCGCATGTTAACCATTGGCGTATCCCCTGATAATTTGCACAAAGTCATGGCATTGGTGGGAAACCATCCGCAAGTATGGGGTACACAAGGCATTCATCCCCACGATGCAAACGATTACACCGCTGAGGTGGAAGCGCAAATCCGTAGCCATGCGTTACATGCGAAAATACTTGCGATTGGTGAAATCGGGCTGGATTACTACTACGATCATTCAGACCGCGCCAAACAACGTGCCGCGTTTGAAAATCAGTTACAGATTGCGATTGATTTGAATTTGCCTGTCGTGATTCACACCCGCGATGCAGATGAGGATATGGCAGCGATTTTGCGTCAGTTCGTTGGGCAAATGCCTAAGCGTGGGGTAATTCACAGTTTTACGTCGAGCAAAACGCTAGCGGAATACTGTTTGAGTGAAGGTTTCTGCCTTGGTTTTAACGGTATTAGCACCTTTAAAGCGGCAGATAATGTGCGCGAAATCATTGAGTTAACCCCAGTCGAACACATTTTGTTTGAAACCGACGCGCCGTATTTAACCCCCGTACCCTACCGTGGGCATAAAAATGAACCTAAATACCTCCCCTTTATCGCCGAACAAGTCGCGCAGGTAAAAGGCGTTACGCTAGATGCATTATTGCCCCAAGTTTGGCAAAACAGCATGGCATTGTTTTGGGGTTAAATTGCCACCCACTCCGGTTGTTTAAGCCAGTGCGCCAGTTTATCGCGTAATTGATTTACATCCAGCGGTTTGGCGAGGTAATCATTCATCCCCGCTGCGAGGCAATTGTCGCGGATGTCTTCCGCCACATCTGCGGTTAACGCAATAATGGGGGTGGAAACGGTTGTGCCGTTGCTGCTTTCACGGCGGCGAATTTCGCGGCTAACCTCTTGCCCACTCATGCCCGGCATGTGTAAATCCATCAAAATAATGTGGAAGGTTTGTTCCGCAATGGCATCCAATGCTTCTTGCCCACTCTCAGCAACGGTGACGTGTAAGCCTAATTCTTCTAACCATAAACGTGCCACTTCGATATTGATTAAATTATCTTCGACCAATAACACCCGCCCTTGTATTGCGTGATCGAGGTTTGGTAGGTGTTCGACCCTGTTTTCCACGTTAGCGTTTGGTGGGCATTCAACCAGTGTAAACGGTAGGGTGAAATAAAATAAACTACCCAAACCGGGGCGGCTCGATAGCTCCAGTTTGCCCCCCATTAACTCCACTAAACGCGCTGCAATTGGTAAACCCAAACCCGTACCACCGAAGCGGCGAGTAGTCGAGCTGTCTTCTTGGGTAAATGCATCAAAAATCTTTTGTTGTGCCTCCTCTTTAATGCCAATGCCCGTGTCTTTAATCTGAAAGGAAATCCAAATACGGGTGGGCTGGCATTCTGTTACTGTTACATTAACCGTCACCGAACCCATTTCAGTGAATTTAATGGCATTACCAATGAGATTAAATAGGACTTGGCGTAAACGGTGCGCATCGCCTTGTAAATGGGTTTTACCTTGTAAATCGGTATGCAGTTTTAAATACAACTGTTTATTTGTTGCTTGTTCGTGTAAGAGTTCAGTAATACCGTCAATTAAAATTTGTAAGTCGAAATGCTCTTCTTGTAATTCAATTTTATTGGCTTCGATTTTAGAAAAGTCCAAAATATCTTCAATTACGCCCAGTAAATGTTTGCCAGAGGTGGCAATAATATCCGTGTAATGGCGTTGATTTTTATTCAAGTCGGTAATTTGTAATAAATCAACCATGCCCAATACGCCATTCATAGGGGTACGGATTTCATGACTCATGGTTGCTAAAAATTCACTTTTGGCTTTACTGGCGGCTTCTGCGGCTTCTTTAGCACGTTGTAATTCAATTTGGGCTTTTTTAATGTCAGTAATATCAGCAACGCTGCCAACCATGCGTAAAGGTTGCCCATCTTCCGACCATTCCACCACATTGCCCCGGTCACGTACCCACAAAATCGTGCCATCTTTACGCCGCATTCGGTGTTCGTGGGAATATGCGCCTTTACCTTGCAGGCAGTTTTGAATGGCTAGCATGACTTCGGGGCGGTCTTCTTCCATTAATAAGCCGCCAAAGTCTTCGATAGAATGTTCAATTGCTTCAATGGGATAGCCAAATAATTCACACCAGCGCACGTTATTGACTAAGTGATTCGTGCGTAAATTCCAGTCCCAGATGCCTTCTGCGGTTGCTTCCAGAATGTATTTCAAGCGTTGTTCGCTGGCTTCTGCACGGGTGCGTGCCGCGTATAAATCGGTCACATCGCTGGCTAATACCAGCAGATTTTTAGAACCATCTTGGCGCAAAATGGGTTTTTTTATCGACTGATAATGCCGAATTTCCCCCGTGCGCGTGTCGGTTGAGGCTTCCATCACAATGCGGGTTTGCCCTTCGCGGAGAATTTCTTGCACATTTTTGCGGTAAAACTCCACTTGCTCCTGATTGGGGTTGAAAGCACTGTCGTCTTTACCCACCAATTCATCGGGCGTTGTACCATATAATTCGGCGAGTGTACGGTTGCCAAAAGCAAAACAACCTTGTTGATCTTTGAGCAAAATGACGGAAGGAATTTCATCAACAATAGTACGCAACAGGGTTTCACGTTCGTGAGATTCCCGACGATAACGTACATGTTGCTTGTTTTGTCGCCACGTTAGGTAAGCCAACAGCGTAAAAACGATTAGTGAGCAAAGCGAAAGGGCAATTAAGTAGCTAGTCGGAACCATGTTACAAAACTCATTGGTATTATTATCGTATTTGAGTAGCTTGAATGGTGTCTTCAAGCCGCAGCATTTTTAGCCACCTGTAAATGGCAGCAAGCTAATCAGGCACTCACTGATAAGCAGATTCTATTGTAATAATAGACCTATCATTTGTGCTTCTGCAACAACCAACGACAGGGCAATCGCTCAAAGCCTGTTTTGTTTCAATCGATTGCCTTGGTTTATGTGATGGCGTAACACTCGTCTTTTAGGTGTGTTTGTGTTGAAATAAGAATACGTATTCTTATTTTGAGAGGTGCATCATGCAAATCACCGAACGGGGTCAAGTGACCATCCCACTAAAAATTCGTGAGCAACTCGGTTTTCGCCCTCATACCGAAGTGGAATTCAGCATTGAGAATGGGCAATTGATTTTACGGAAAAAACGCGAAGTTAGTCTCAGTCGTTTGGCTGACATTTACGGTAAAAAGCAGTTTAAACGTTCAACTGATGACTTGATGAAGTTGCTGCGTGATGAGTGAATACCTGATTGATACCAATGTGTTATTGGATGTCATCGGTGCGGATGAACAGTTTGGCGAATGCTCTCGCAGGTTGTTAGAGCAGTTAGCCCAACAGGGGATGTTAGTTATTAATCCCGTTATTTATGCTGAAATTGGTGCAATGTGTGATACGTTAGAAGAATTGGATGCATTGCTGCCCGAAACACTGTTTCGCCGTGATGTCATCCCTTGGGAGGCTCACTTTCTTGCAGGGCAAGCCTTTCGGCGTTATCGGCGTAACAAAGGGCAGCAAAAGCGTGTGTTAGCCGATTTTATGATTGCCGCCCATGCTGCTTACGCGGGTTATACGTTAGTGTCACGGGATAGTGGGCATAAACGCTATTTCAATATTGAGTTGTTGAACCCCGCCGTACAAATGCTGTAATGCTATGCCTTGAACGACGGGAGGTTTGCCTCAAACCCCTTGGCTCTGCAACCACATCTCTAGCAGTGCCATGTGCCAGAGTTTGCTGCCTTGGATGCGGGTTAAATGCGCTTCGGGTGCTGCGAGCACCGCGTCGATGTAGCTGCGTTGGAACAGCCCGCGTTCGCGGCAGGTTTGCGAGGTAAGCAAGTCGCGCATCATGTCCAAAAATTCGCCGCGCACAAATTTCAAGGCAGGTACAGGGAAATAACCTTTTGGGCGGTCAATCACGCTGTCGGGCACGAGTCCGCGTGCGATTTTTTTCAGGACGTATTTGCCAC
>CAZJDN010000047.1:0-13972 GCA_964544775.1 uncultured Thiothrix sp. | reverse complement strand
CTAGTAAACAGCAGCCTTGCAGTCCGCGAATAACGCTTTCGTTGTATGGCGGTATTAGGCTGCTTGCAAGACTGGCATTGGTAAGTCCTTAGTCTCGCTGGGGCTGAGGCAATCAATGGCATTACCCAAAGTATGAATGCATCCCCGACAGTTTTCTGTTTGGCAATGGGTAATCATAGTGCCAAAGGTTGCCCAGCCGCCCAATTGCGTAAATTGCTGTTCTTCTTGTGCCGCGAGGATAAAACGGGCTTGGCGGAAATAGTATAAGCACGGCAAGCTACGTAAGGGTTGTGGGCGTGTGTCGAGTACGCCCAATACTTCGCCAAGGGCAATGAACGCCTGATCCCAATTACGGAATGCGCACATTCCTACTGCCAATAAATGCCCACAACTGGTATCAAACGGGTTCGTGCGGCGGGCAGTATGCATTTCCACCTGACACAATTCCCAATCACCGCGTTGATAGCATTCCAATGCGAAAATACTGTGCGCCAGTGCATTACCGGGGTTGAGTGCCAGTGCGGTTAGGCTTAGTTGCCGCCATTGTTGTAATAAGGTTTCGTGGGCAATGGGGTTGAGCATTTTTGCATACAAACACAATACGGCGAGGTGTAAATGCGCCAGTGCATCGTCGTGATATTGGCTAGTACGTTCACGGCAGGCTTCTAAAAAGGTTTGTAAGCTGGCTTCGGATGCATCTTCATGCAAAAAATGAATGTGTTCGACCAATACGCGATAATGCGGTGGAATAAAAACCTGTTGCCGCCAGTAACGACTCCAATAACCCAAGGCAACCCCCCGATTCAGGCTGAAGGCTTGCATAATCATTTGCGCATACAATGTTTCTAACAATTGCGGGTCGTAAATACGCGGAATCACAGATTGCCCCGACCAAACCACTTCATGCGTGAGGGTGTGTAATAAGGTTTGCGTGGTAGAAAAGCCGTCGGGTTCAAGCTGGATTTCACAACGTAACACGAATTCCGCCCGATGTTGCTGGTAAGCGTAAGCTAACTCTTCTTCCGCTTGGCGGGGCGTATCCGTATGGTCGGCTAAAGCAATGCGTAATTCCCGAAACCGCCCTAAGATCATCGGCAGATTTGAGTGAATGCTGTACAGCAAATTACGTGCGGCATCGTCGCGTACTGTGGCGGGATTTTGGCAGCTAATGTAAATCCGAGGACCGACGGATTGAATGCTTTTTTCCATGATATTTTGCGGGTTAACGCTAGGTATCATGCCCACAAGATGGAATAGGGGTTCGTAACTGCCAATCGGTAGTTGGATGCGTAACGGGCTATCGTTACCTTCGTGAAGGTAATATTCTTCCAAAAGTTTACGCACGCGCCCCGCTTCTACGCGCACCGCAGGGTTTTCAGTGGGGCAATAATCATTCGCTTTACCCAAGGCTTCGACGGCAATGGCGTATTGGGTAATTTTGTTACCACGTCCGGCGAGTTTTTCATTTACCACGTATTCGAGCAGCTTTGAGGCTTGTTTTTTGCTGCTAAACACGCGGCTTGTCAGTAATTTTGTCAATTCCTGACTGACACTGTCCTTGTTAATCATTGTTCCTTCTTTGTTCCGAAAAACGCGCATTGAGGTGGCGATTTATTGGGTTTTGCTAGGTTTGGGCAACAATCTTACGCTGCTCAGTTAGCAGGCTCAATGCTTAATCTGTAACGGGCTTGTAACGATGCGGTAACGCAATGTCAACTTTGATCTGTTACGGGTAACACGGTAATTCTACTTGGATAATCATCGCAGAAGGCTATGATAGAAAAAGATTATTACAGACGGGCTTGGAAGGGTTAAAGAAGATGTTGATAAATTACCATATCGTAGGTAATCGCTACGTATTACTTGAATGCATGGCAATTTCAACATTAGGTAAAATCTACCGAGCGCGTGATCTAGAACAAGTGCAAACCCACGGGGCAGATTCGCAGGTATTAGTGCATCTTTTAGCGGGTGTACTCCTGTCGCAACCGTTGGCGCAATTGTTTGCGGAAATTAAACAGATTTACCAACAATTACAAATACCGTGGGTGTTAGCACCATTGGCGTATGGGCAGGATGACTCCACGGGATACTTGGTTTTGGCTAGCCCTAATGCGCGTACCTTCCATAGTTTGGATGGGCAGCTTGTGAGTAATGCGCCATTAGCACGCAAAGCCAGTGAGCAACTGTTTCAATTGAATCAGCAAGGTTATATGGGGGGGAAAGTTGATCCAGCATTATTGTTGGCAACGGCAACAAGGCAGGTCTATTTACTCGCTACAGCTTTGTCGCCACTGATTCAAGCGGTGGAAACGGTACGCTCATTACCCGTAAAACGTCGCCCCTTGCGTGCCGTTGTGGCGAGTTTCGCCTTTGGCTTATTTAGCATGGCGGATGTTACAGCAGGGAGTTTTCAGTTCGCACCCGTAGGCTATCAAGAACTTGCGCTTTCGCCTGTTGTGTTGCGTCCTGTGCCTCCTGTTTCCCCTCCCAGTATTCCTAAACCGAATACTTCCACTCATTGATTCAGGGCATAAAAATGTTGACTCAACAATCAGTCTCGCAATTTGCACGTCATCTCCAGCAGCGTGCGCCGTTTATTCATAACATCCAAATTACGACCGTGGATGGTTTGACTTTGCACAGTAATTCACAGGTACGTGATGGTGATTCGGTCTCGGCATTAACCGCGATGTTGTACAGTGCCGCGAGCAATTTAGTGCGGTGTTTAGACGGTGGTACGCCGCAGGTTATGGTCATTAGTATGGGTGATTACGCTTACATGGTGATGCCCGTTAACCAAGATTGCGTGATGGGTTTTAGTGTGCCGATAAAAATGAATACGCCCGACGCATTACAGATTGTGTGCGATTATGTGCAAGCCAATGCGAACCAATTGCGTATAACACACTAAGCGGGAGGGGATGCTGATGGACTTGTCCAGTTTGACTGAGGAGATTCTTAGCAAAATTCCTGCCGCTATGATTCCAACCGCGAAAGACGGTGAGTTAATCCGCCGTTATCAAGCCTTTTTCCAAAAACACGAAGCAGCGGTGGTAACGGGTTTTTACGACATTGCTTTCACTGACCCTAGCACCCAACACCATTTTGAACCCGCAATGCGCCCCGCGAGGGAAAATACCTTACGCGAATGGTACAAAATTACAACACGCGGTTATTTCGATCAGCATTATTGGACGTGGCAAGCCTTGGTTGGCATTGTTCACGTAAAACACCAAATCGCGAATTCGGCAATGCTTTCCATGTGGGGATGGATTAACCAATACATCCAGCAGCGAGCGGTTGAAGAGTTATCGCTAGAGGAGGCACTCGCGGTTATGCAGGTGTTCCAAAAAGTGCAATCGACCGTGTGCAGCCTGATTGTGGAAAGTTTTATTTTAACCCAACAAGAAGCGATTACCCGTTCGTCAGGGTTGAAACCGACTATCTTACAACGTTTCATTCAGATTGAAATTGATACCATGTTGCGGCAAGGACGCGCTGTCATGCAAGCCAATATGCAGCAGCACGTTGCGGCGGCGTAAAGCGTTCCACTCATCACCTTGAGTTTGGGGGATAAGCGGTGTTTTTACCGTTTGTCTCCCTTTTTTTGCCAAAAATCGACCGTTTATCCCCTTTGAATAGCCGATTGTTCCGGTTATCGCCCTGTATTTCGCGTTTATCTCCGTTCGTCGTTCCTATTAAACCTGTTTATGTGAATATGAGACTCATCAATCAACAAAAACAAAGACGAGAGCGAAGCCATGAAAAACTACAACAAAATCCGTTTTTTAAGTGCATCTGTCGGGATTGCTTTAGTTGTCTGTCAAATGCTGGGCAACACTGCTGCTGCTGACTATCGCGGCTATTGGGCAGATGCTGTCAGAAATTACCAAGATATGCCACAAGCAGGGGCTTATCAAGAAAATAACTACCCTGCTTACCCTCAACAAGCAAATTATGTTGAGCCAGCTTACCAACCTGCACCACAACCTTATGTCGACCGTGCTTACATGCCAGCACCGATGCCAGTCATGCAAGCAGCAGGGATGAGCGGTAAAGCCTCTTACTACGCAGACCAATACAATGGTTTACCCACTGCCAGCGGTGAAGTGTATGACATGAATGCCATGACTGCGGCACACCCTAATTTACCGTTTGGTACACCGATTCGGGTGACTAACTTAGAAAATGGGCGGTCAGTGGTTGTGCGTGTGAATGACCGTGGACCACACAAACCCGGTCGTATCGTTGATGTTTCTAAAGCAGCGGCGGAACAATTAGGCTTGATCCTGAATGGTTCTGCTAATGTGCAAGTTGAAGTAGTGGGTTAAACCCCGCTTGAACCGATTTTCTCGCGACTCTCTTTGTAGATGGACTTAGCCGGACTTCGTGTCCGGCTTTCTTTATTTGTGTAAGGTTAAAACTAGCTTTCTTCCAACATACCTAATTTCGCTGCAACCCATTTCGTGGTGGTAGCTTGAATCAGGATTGTCATTAAAATCGCAATAAATGTGACGGAAGCAACCACATCTGCCCCCGGTGCTTTCATTCCCACCAGCATTCCAGCCAATGCCCCCGGAATTACCCCTGTTTCACGCGTCCAACACATGAACAATAATTCGTTGCGCGTCCAATTGGCTTTGCGGTCGAATGCAGTACTGATGAAAACCGTGAGTGGGCGACCAATCAGCATGAAAATAACCACGACGATGACCCCACCGAATAAATATTCATTCATGAGGGCGAAATTTACTTGCGAACCCAACAGGATGAAAATGAACATCCGCATGATCAAGGCGGTGGTCATAATGTAATCTTCCAAGCGTTCCGCTTCGCGCTCTTCCATTGCAAACCCAAAGGCATCTTTATTCCCTAATACGATGCCGAAGGTGAAAACGGCCATAAAACCGGAAGCGTGTGCGCCATCAGCTCCCATATAAGCACCAATGACGGCCATTAAACTGACCAACGGCGCGTATTCCAACAAGAAACTGTAACGTTCGTGCGCGATGAGTAAGGCAGCTAAATAACCCAATACCCCACCGACCAAAATACCCAAGCAAGACTGCCAAAGTAATTCACCGACGGTCTGACTTAAGGAAAATTCCGCGTGCCCAGCAGCAATACCAAAGATGGTAAAGGTGGCAATTGCTCCCATTGCATCGTTAAAAGCGGACTCGCTCATGACCGTTTGTGCCACCCGTTCGCGGATTTTGATTTGTTGAAAGACGGGTACAAGGGTTGCCGGGTCGGTGGAGGCAATGGTTGCACCGAGCAATAACGCGACGATGAATGGAATGCCCATAATCCAGTAAGCGGCTAAGCCTGTGACAAATAGCGAAATCAAGATACCCAGCGTGGCGAGAATGAATACGGTTAACCACACTTCCTTTAAAACCTTCAGGCGCAGTGATGCACCACCATCGAATAAAATGTAGCAAGAACCAAAAATCAAAATCAGTTGGTTGACGCTGGAATCTGCCTTAATGTCGATCCAACCCAGCATTTCCGGGCCGAGTGCCATGCCGACCAGTAGGAAAATGGCTACGTCGGGGGTTTTGAGTTTTTTCGCGACGATACCAAAAAAAGAGCCAATGGCTAGAATTAGACCAAACGCAAGCAGGGCTTGTTTCGCCGTTTCAATTGCAACCGATGATTCCATAGGGGAAAGACCTCAAGATTTTTTAGCGCGGGTATTCTAGGTGAGCCTAACGCAAATAGATATAAATCGCTTTGCGTTTTCGCTATTGGCAAAAACGGTAGCCAATCCCCGTTTCGGTCAGCAAGTGTTTGGGATTGGTGGGGTCGGCTTCTAGTTTTTGGCGTAAGCGGTTGATATAAATACGTAAGTAATGCCCATCTTCGGAGTGCCCCGCGCCCCAAACTTCACGTAACAATTGCCGTTGGGTTAGCACTTTCCCCGGTTGCGACAATAAAACGGTGAGTAAATGGTATTCCAACGGGGTTAAATGCACGCCTTTACCTGCACGGGTAATGTAACGTTTGGCACGGTCTACCACGACATCACTGAAACTTACAATCGCGGTTTGTTCTTCTTCGGATAGTTTATTGCGGCGGCGCAGCGCACGAATCCGTGCCATGAGTTCTGCAATGCCAAACGGTTTTAGCACGTAATCGTCCGCGCCTAAGTCCAGCACATTGACTTTTTCACTTTCCAAACCACGGGCAGAAAGTACCAAAACGGGAACATCTGACCAGGTGCGTAAAGTGCGGATGAATTCCGTACCATCGGCATCGGGCAAGCCGAGGTCGAGAATAATCATGCCCGGATGGTGTTCACCCGCAAGGCTCAAGCCAGATGCAACTGTGGAGGCTTCGATTACTTTGCAACCATCTGCTTCCAAAGTAATACGCATGAACTGACGAATCCGTGGTTCATCTTCAACGATTAAAGTCAGATTAGCGTTCATCGCGGTTATTCCTGTTCAGGTTTTTGCCCCATGAAGGGAAATATACCGAGCGTGAGGGTAAAAAAGGCACAACTTTCACCTGTCTCCTGCTGTTCTAGTTTTAGACGACTACCGTGCGTGCTAAGTATAGCCGCGCAGTTGCTAAGAACCAAAGCGTGTTAAGACAGAAACCCCCGTTTTGAATAGGGCTTTGTGCGTTTGCGTGTGAAAAAGGCGGGGGAGATAAGAAAAAACCCCGAACAAGTCGGGGTTTTTTCATCACGGGGAGGAGTATCCCTTAGTGGTCGTGTGCGCCTTCTGCACCGATCCCGGTGTTTTGACGTACATACAGTTCATCCCACATTTCGTCAGAGCGACGATCACGAGTGAACAGTGACACAAAGATAGTAACCAAGAAGCCCAGCGGGATGGAAATCAAACCAGGGTTTTTCAGCATGAATACAGGTTTTTCCAAGCCCATCATGCTGGTAGTTTGACCTTCAAATTTCTTCAGGTCATCTTCCGCACCTTTGATGGCTTTTTCCAGACCAGCAATTTCTTTCTGCTTAGCAGGTTTAGCTGCTTCGTCAGTCAGGGCTGCCAAATCAGCTTGTGCTTTCGCTAATTTCTCACGAGCACCCGGAACGGCTGGTTTTTCTGGAGCAGCTTTAACTTCTTTCTTACAAGCTGGGTCAGCAAACAACTCGCAAGAGAAGCTCCATTGTGCAGGGGCTGCTTCTTTCGCTGGAGTTGCTGGTGTGCCTTCCAGAACTTTCTTCGCATCAGCGATTTTCGCTAATGGGTAAGTCATGTTCGGAGACAGCATTACCAACATGATTGCAGTAGAAGCACCAACCAACATACCGGAAACAACACCGTAAGTGTTGGTTTTTTTCCAGTACAGGGTCAGGAATACCGCAGGCAAGTTAGAAGATGCAGCAACCGCGAACGCCAGTGCAACCAAGTGCGCAACGTTTTGACCTTTTGCCGCGATACCAACGTAGATAGCCAATGCACCAACGATACCTGTTGCGATACGTGCAGCAGTGATTTGCTCTTTCGCAGTAGCACTTTCACCACGGAATACGCCAACGTACAAGTCGTGTGACATGGCAGAAGCAGAAGCCAGAACCAGACCTGCAACTACCGCAACGATGGTAGCAAACGCAACCGCAGAAACGAAAGCTAAGAACAGGTTGCCCAGCATGGAGTCAGGACCGCCACCAATGAACTGTGCCAGTAATGGTGCAGCCATGTTACCGCCTTTATCCAAGCCAGCGATTGCCGCAGGTGTTACGTTCATTGCAGCGCCCAGACCTAAGAACAGGGTCAGAACGTAGAAGCCACCGATGATAGCCATTGCCCAGATAACGGAAGTACGTGCGTCTTGTGCTGTTGGTACAGTGAAGAAGCGCATCAGGATGTGTGGCATACCCGCAGTACCTAATACCAATGCCATACCCAAAGAGATTTGGTCGATTGGGTTTTTCAGGTACAGACCCGGTTCTAAGAAACGTTGACCCAGTTCAGCCGGAGTCATGTTAGTCGCTGCATCGCCCAACAGTTTAGCCACTTGTTTTTGGATGTCTGGGTTATCAACTGCTGCTTGCAGGAAGCCCGGCAGTGAGAAACCGTATTGACCCCAAGTGAACAGAACCAACAAGATAGAAGCTGTTACCAACAGGATTGCTTTGATGATTTGAACCCAAGTAGTTGCTTTCATACCGCCGAAAACAACGTAAGTCAGCATCAAGATACCTACAACAGTAACGGAAACTTCATAGTCAATACCAACGAGGGTTTTAACCAGAACGCCGCCACCGACCATTTGCGCAGTCAGGTAGAAGGTAGAAACAGTAACCGTAGAAATTGCAGCGATGGTTTTAGAGGCTTTCGGGTTATTACGGAAAGCTAAAATATCGCCCAGTGTGTATTTACCAATGTTACGGCAAGGTTCAGCGATAACCAGCAATACGGTGATATACGCAACCAACCAGCCTACGGAATACATGAAACCGTCGTAACCATACAAAGAGATCAGACCAGCAATACCCAAGAAGGAGGCCGCAGACAGGTAGTCACCTGCAATCGCCCAACCGTTTTGTACGCCAGTAACCGAACGACCAGCAGCGTAGAAGTCAGCAGCAGAAGCGGTTTGTTTCGCTGCACGGTAAGTAACGTACATGGTCATACCGATGATTGCACCGAAAACCAAGAACGTCAGCCATTTGAATTTATCAGCAACCGCGCCGCCGTCTGCAAACGCAGATTGGCTGGCAAACAGCATCAGTGCGAGTGCCGCAGTGCTATACCAAAATGATTTCTTCATGTGTCCTCCCCCTTACTTAATCAGGTTTGCGTCACGCACGATTTCAGCCGCAGCAGCGTCGAAATCACGGTTAGCACGACGTGCGTAAACCGCAGCAATCGTCCACGCGACAACGAATTCCGTTAACGCGAACAAGATGCCTGCATTCATTGGGCCCCAAACCTTAATTTTGAACAGGTCTGTGTAATAAGCCGCACCGATAGGCAGCAGGAAGTAGTAAACAATAGAGATAAACATCAGGGTCCACAGGAAGGTTGTTTTCTTCCGGTGTAACGCTTGGAAGCGAGGGTCGCGATCAATCGCGCTCCAATTGACTGTTGATGCCATGTAAATGACTCCTCCGTTAAAAAAACTCCTCGAAAACACACCCGACCTTGATGCCTATGCTGTGTCAGAACCCGAACGCGCCAGCTAGGTTTTCAATATTGTCGACAATCCTTTGTAGAAGGATGTGTAATCACCTCACAATCGTCTTGTTTCCATCTAGCCATAAGGGAAACTTGCCGATAGTAGCAATCATGTCATCTGAAGTGTAAAAAAGGTGTAAATGACATATATCAAAGAATTGACTACAGGGCTTATTTAACACAAAGCCACAGCAGGAGGAAGAGCCACAAGCAATTATGTGCGGTTGCAGCAAAGTAGTAACGGAAGGCTAATTTTTCAGGGGGAATATTGGTAATGAGAAACAGTTTTCCTTGTTGTATTGTATCTATAATATGGGTTGCAGGCTTACTCTGTTGTTCTTTGACATCGCTATCTGCCCACTGTTGCGCCGCTTTACGGACATTTTCCCATTCTTCGCTATCTAGTTTGCCATTATTGTTTTCGTCGAAATTTTTGAGTAATAAATCCGGTTGTGATTTCCACTCCTTGAGTAAATTTGCCACCCGTTCCTGCCGTTGTGCAGGTGTGTTCAAGTGGTACAAACTGCGCAAATTACCTAAAGCATATAGGGTTTGCCCGGGGTAAATAGCGTGTAACCAAGCGAAGTGTGTTTCCCCCGGTTGTACAACAATCTCAGCATTTTGTGGAAATAATAAGCACCTGCCGAAGCCGTCATCCAACACAAAGGGCGCATTGTCGACAAAACCTGCTAACCAAACCGTGGCAGGTAAGTCGGCTAAACCGCGAAAACCTTCCCCATCGGGTAAACAGGCTTTACCGTGTAACTCCACATATCCCTGTGCGCTGCTACTCAGTTGTGAGGTCGGTGTGTCGACAATCAAGCGATAACGGCGGAATAAACCCAGTGCGAACACGAGACTTAAATTGGCAACAACAAACAAGGCAAGCAGCAATGCATGTTTTGCCAGTACCACAATAAGTATTACCCAAAGCAGTAAAAACGGTGGTAAGGCGACTAAATTCATCAAACCACCGCGCCGCAATACGCTGAAATACTGCTGTTGAGCGATTTGCGCCCACCTTGCGTCCGTATCCAGCGGTGGTAACATGGCTAACGTTACGCGCTAAACTGTGCGCTTACATCCACATCCGCCGTTTCTGACGGTGAAAAGCTCATCAAACGAAAGCGTTTAAAACCAAAAGCCTTTGCCAATAACACATCGGGAAACTGCTCAATGCGGGTGTTATTCACGTTGGCAGCGTCGTTATAAAATTCACGGCGGTCGGCAATGCTGTCTTCAAGGTTGGTAATGCGCTGACGTAAGTGCTGAAATGCCTCGCTCGCTTTCAATTCGGGGTAGGCTTCCGCAACGGCAAACAGACTGCCTAACCCGGTGCGCAAGGCATTTTCTGCCACATCCAAAGCAGGCATATTGCCGGATTGCAGCGCGGTAGCAATGTGGTTACGGGCTTCCATGACTTTTTGCAAGGTCGCTTGTTCGTACTGCATGTGCTCTTTACACACGGCGACCAGTTTGGGTAATTCGTCGTTGCGTTGCTTGAGTAACACATCGGTATTACTCCACGCTTTGGCAGCGTTGTTTTTCAGCTCAACCAATTGGTTATACAGTAAAACAGCCCATAGCGAGATGCCTACCAATAGGCTGAGGAAAACAAGCAGTCCGGTATTCATAGTTTTATTGTTATCAATGGTTAATCGACCTATTGCACAGTCTAGCAAATGCCAACACCACTAGCGGATATAACCGATAAGTGGTTGCTTTACTTGGCAGTGTTTATGGGCAACTTAACGTAACGGTTTGGCTAGTGGCAGAGGCTTCTTCCGCTGTTGTGGTGGGGGCAGCTTCCAGTTTGAATTGGCATTGCGCGGGGGGATTTGCGCCCAAACTCAAATGCTGATTATCGGCGTAGCGTAAAATACCCATGCCATCGGGGTCGAGCATATTCCAGCTTACGGTTTTACCCTGCAAAGCGGTTGGCGTAAGCGGCAACAAAAAGTCCAATTGCATCCGCTGGTCGTCGCTGACGGTGAGTGTGTAATCCGTTACTTCGGCAGGCGTTAGCTTTTGCCCGTTTACTTGCAGTTGCGTGTAATAACTGTAGGGGTGTAAATCGTGCAGTAAACGGGTGGCAATTTGTTGCAACGTTTGTTCACGGTGGGCGGGGGATAAGTCTTCGTCTTCCAACATGGCTTTGGAAACTTCCGCATCGTGTAACCAGCGCATTTGCAAGCCGATTAAATTGCCTTGCGCATCGGTTTTTAAAGCCGTATCCACGCTAATTTGGTAATGGAAACCGTGGGCAAACGCGCTTTGTGCCGTTGCAAGCAATGCAACCGCAAGAATGCTTGAGTGGGTTAAGTGTTTCATCTGAACTCCAATGAGGTTAAGTTTTACGGGCAAATGGTAAGGCTAGGGTTAAAATGGCACTCGCTGTTACCCACGAACCCAGTACACGCACTGCAATGCCAGCCCAGAGTTTATGCAATAACCAGCCGCACAGGCAGAAAGTGAGTAATAACAAGCTACTACTAACCATTGCGCCAGCAAGGGTAAGGGTAATTTTGTGGGCAGAAATCCCCGGTAACACCAACGGGATAGTATCAAGCCCTAACACCCAGCCTGCGAGCAAACTGCATAACCCCGTTAGCCACAGCGGTAATGGGAATGCCAGCACGCATAACAGCCCCACAATAACCGCAATGCCCAGTAACACCAGCATATTAGCCAATGGAAGTAACTGCCCGTAAGTGTTACCTAGCCATGTGCCAAGCAATAGAGTCGCAATGAATCCAAGGCAAGCCCCTCGCCAATGCTTTGCGCCCTGTTGCCCCAATAACAAACCCAGTGCTACCAACACAATCAGGTGTGCTGGGTTTAGTAAGGGGTGGAATAAACCTGCATCAAAGCCGTACATCACAGTAACCCTGTTAAAAAGCCCACCCCGATCAGGCTAATCATTACTCCGCCTGCTCGTACCGCAATGTTGCCTGCTGACCATTGCACCAGCATACCCACTGCAATCCCGCACAAATGCAATAAGCCTGTCGCAATCACAAAGCCAATGCTGTATGCCAGCGGATTTGCTGCTTGGGGGAGTTCAGCCCCGTGTGCGTAACCGTGGAAAATGGCGAAGATTCCGACCAATACTGCCGCAATCCACAACGGCGGACGTGCCGCCAATGCCACCATTAAACCCAATACAATGGCAGAAACGGCAATGCCTGTTTCAATCGCAGGAACGGGGATGCCCAAAATCCCCATTGCCCCGCCGAATGTCATGACCAACGGAAAAACCACAGGCAGTAACCAAATCGCGGGGCGACCCAAAAACGCGCCCCATAGACCCACCGCAACCATTGCTGCGATATGATCCAACCCATTCAACGGATGCGTGAAACCGCTCATCAATCCGCCACCAATGCCAGCCCCCGCATGGGCTAAAGCAACCGATGGGGTGAGAATCAACCACCCAAGGAGTAAAACAGTCAAGCGTAACCAAGATTGCATGGGAAAAGCTCCGATAAATAATGCTATGGCA
Source organism: uncultured Thiothrix sp. (assembly GCA_964544775.1). Classification (GTDB taxonomy): domain Bacteria; phylum Pseudomonadota; class Gammaproteobacteria; order Thiotrichales; family Thiotrichaceae; genus Thiothrix. The sequence continues at coordinate 1,321 of CAZJDN010000047.1, read as the reverse complement.
ACTATAGTCTACTCGCTGTCGCTGCAAGGTGAAAAAGGATTCCCGCCTCATTACCCACCACTCAGGAGGAAAAAACGACCGTTGGCACGATTGCACCAGCAATTTACCGACTTCACACCTACAGTTATTCTTGCCAGCGCGTTAAGTTGGTAGCAGAAACCACAGCGGAATGACAAAAGCCAAAAAGATTACGGTAATACCCCTCTTGATTGGCATGGAAGCATAGTTTGGAACAAAAAGTATTTCGTTCTGGTGGAATTAATTAAAAGTGCACTCTCTCCCTACGAACCCCGCATCCCCCACGCGGGGTTTTTGTTTTTGTAGCGCAGCCATTTTCAAGCTGCTATACAGCACCATTGCAACTAAAAATTCGGAAGTTTCTTTTGTGAAACCATCAACGTCTGTTGGGGCTGCGTTTTTTGGCGTGGTATTGATTTGGTCGACTACGCCTTTGGGTATCAAATGGAGTGGCGAAGAAGGCATCAGTTTCCTGTTTGGGCTAACGGCGCGAATGTTTATTGGCTGCCTTTTGGCGTTGATTGTGGTTGCGGTCTTGCGTTTGCCATATAACTTTGCACGTAAATCCGTCCTCGCGTATGGCGTATCCGCTTTGGGAATCTACGTTGCCATGCTATGTGCGTATTGGGGGGCGCGATACATTCCATCGGGTTGGGTAGCTGTGATTTGGGGAACGTCATCCGTCTTCACGGGCGTATTGGCGCGGCAATACCTTGGTGAACAGTTATCGATAAACCGCGTGCTGGGTTTATTGCTGAGTTTGGGTGGATTAGCGGTTATTTTCTTACGCAGTCAGGAAGTAGGGGCGAATGCGTGGGTGGGGGTATTATTGATTCTGGGCGGTGTTTTGGGGCAGTCATCAACGGCAGTGTGGTTGAAATGGCTCAATGTAAAAGCGCACGGCTTAGTTATGACCGCAATGGGTTTATCGTTTTCTTTGCCCTTTTTTCTGCTGACGTGGTGGGTATTGGATGGAACGCTGCCGCAACACATACCGTTACGGGCGGGGCTGGCAGTGGTGTATCTGGCGGTATTTGGCTCGTTGGTTGGGTTTTCCTTGTACTATTTCCTCATCAATAAAATCGAAGCCTCACGGGTAGCGTTGATTACGCTGATTACACCCGTGACTTCATTAATGATGGGGCATTGGTTAAACCACGAGCCTGTGTCGTTAACCGTGTATGTGGGAACTGGCTTGATCCTTGCGGGTCTTGCCAGTTTCCAATGGGGTGGGCGGTGGTTGCGTTAGTAAGCTGCGGGGCTTGTGCCTGCGGCGATTGCTTCCAGCAGTAAGGATTTGCCT
>CAZJDN010000046.1:9172-14049 GCA_964544775.1 uncultured Thiothrix sp. | reverse complement strand
TAATCCACAGTTCCACATACTTAATAAATGTTGTATATGCTCCAATTGTTGCAAGAATAAAGCCTTGGCTACCATCTAGGATGCCAGCTTTAAAAATATACATTCTAATAAAGCACGCTAGGCTATGAGTAAAGGCTTGCAGTAATGTAGTTGTTTTTCCTTGGGCGTGTTTTTGCTGAGCCCAAGATGAAAGATAACCAGATGTTTTAATAAAGTAATGTTGAATATCTCGATAGGGATAGTGAGTTATATGGTTTTGTAAGCGTTTGATTGCTGTGTTGGAAAGAATAATCACTTTTTCATGAACTAATGAGTCGTCATAATGTGTTAAATCTTTAGGGTAAAAGCGTAGCACATAATCGGGATACCAACCGGAATGCCGAATAAAACGTCCAAATGCCCAAGATAAACGTGGAATGGCAAACACCGTATTTGCAGATAATGAATTTTGTAATTGCCATTGAATTTCTGCACGTAATTCAGGTGTAACACGCTCGTCAGCATCCAGCCATAACACCCATTCGCTTTGTACATAGCTTTGTGCTAATTGGCGTTGTTTGCCGAAGCCTTGCCAGTCGGTATTGATAAAAATACGCGCATTAAAGGTTTGAGCAATGTTCAAAGTGGTGTCGGTGCTACCGGAATCTAATACAACGATTTCATCTACCCACCCAACAACGCTTGCAAGGCAATCGTGCAAGTTTTCGGCTTCGTTTTTGACAATCAGTGCGACAGCTAGCGTTGGGCGTTTACTCGTTTCCATTAACTATCCACCAAATTAGCGAAACGGTGCAATACGATTGCAGTATCCGCCGTATTATCGCCTGCTAAAGTTACGATGGGGTTGGGAGTATTGTCGTTGCTCATCAGTCCGGTTAATTCGGGTTCTGTGGCGGGGTATAACGCCATGCAGCGTTGATTGAGGGCGGCGGCGATGTGCATTAAACCTGTATCCATTCCAATTATACCGATTGCGCCTTGGATAATAGCCGCAAGTTGGCTCAAACTGCAATGCGGTAATGCATGGGCATAGGTATGTTTGGCTAAATATTCAGCGCGAGTTTGTTCGCGTGCATTGCCCCAAGGGAGCAATGTGTGTATTCCACGTTCAGCCATTGCTTGAATGAGAGCTTGCCAATAGGATTCAGACCATTCTTTAGCGCGGCGGCTTGTTCCGTGAAAAGCGATAATATAACGTTGAGGCAGATCAATTGTCGGCGAGGAAAAGGTTGTTTGTGTAATGCCGTAATTCATTGGCATTGCGTCCATTGTGTAACCTAGTGCTGCCGCCGTGAGTAAACGATTGCGCGTAATGGCATGTTGTTGGCGTGAAACCGTATGGCGTTGTTGATAACACCCGCTTGCTAACGGTTCACGGATGCTGTGACGGTCATAGCCGTGGCGTGTACCACGAGCAAGACAAGCAATCGCGGCACTTTTCAGTAAGCCTTGCGTATCAAGGATTAGGTCGTAGTTTTCTGCTTGCAAGGTGTGCATAAACTGCTGAATTTCGTGGCGCGTTACCGCAGAAAAAAGCTGTTTGCGCCAGCGTCGCAGCGCAATGGGTAATATTTTGTGTACGCCTTGATGCCAAGCTGGGACTTCGGCGAAATTTTCTTCCACAACCCAGTCAATTTGTAAATTGGTTCGTTGCTGTACAGCATCCGTAATCGCAGGAAGCATGTGGACAACATCGCCCAGTGAGGATGTTTTTACCAGCAACATTTTCATGCAAAATCCCTCACATAAGGTGCTATTTGAGCTAACAAACAGTCCAAAACACGGTGTTGTTGGTTGAAAAAAATAGCAGCTTGTCTGCCAATGTGTTGACGTAGCGCAGGCTCATTGAGCCATTGCAAACAGTATTCGTAGAGGGCGTTTGCATCCGCGACTTCAACTGCGCCACCTGCGGCGTACAGCGGTGGGAAAATATCCGCGAAATTATGTGTGTATTTTCCACTCAAAATAGGGACACCGAATGCGGCTGCTTCCAAAGGATTGTGCCCACCCCGTTCGATCAAACTACCACCAATAAATGCTATGTCAGCTAAGGCGTACCACAGTAACAGTTCGCCTAGCGTGTCACCGAGTAAGATGGCGGTATCGTGTGTCAACGTTTGTTGGGAACTGCGGCGCAGGGTCGGTGCAATGTTAGTGCACAAGGCATAGACGGTTTCAAACCGTTCTGGATGACGTGGAACAAGAATAAGCAACAGATGGGGAAATTGCTGACGTAAGTGGCTGAATGTTTGTAATACGGTTTCATCTTCACCTGCATGTGTACTGGCAGCAACAATAATGGGTCGTTCCCCCCATTGTTGTTTCAATGTTTGTGCCTGCTCACGAACGGATGCAGGAATTTGCAAGGCAAATTTGAGATTACCGCAGACGTTCAGTTGTGCTGCATTTGCGCCTAGTTGTTGAAAGTAGTTTGCGTCTTGTTGACTGCGTGCAGCAATCCGAGTAATGGCTTGTAGGGTTTGGCGTGTCAGTGTGTGAACGTATTGATAGCGTTGGAATGTGCGTGCAGACAATCGCGCATTCAAGAGCAAAAGGGGTATGCCTTGTTGTTGGCAGGCGGTATACAAATTAGGCCAGATTTCGGTTTCCACCACCAAGACGATTTGCGGTTTTACGCACCGCAAGAAACGCTGCACAACCTGCGGAATATCGTAGGGGAAATAGCTGTGTAATACACGCTCACCGTACAAACGTTTGACCGTTGCCGAGCCTGTTGGTGTGGTAGTCGTAATCCATAAACCGTGTGTTGGGTAGCTTTTTAGCAGTTCTTCCACCAAGGGGCGAGCTGCAATGGTTTCACCGACGGAGACACTGTGTAACCAAATCAGCGGTTTATTGCTGGGGGAATGGGGTACAAAGCCGAAACGCTCCCCTAAGCGTTGTCGATACGCAGGGTTGAGCCTGCTACGCCAAACGAGGCGCAGTACTAATACAGGCAGCAATAAGTAAAAAGCAAGGGTATAAAATAAGCGTGTCACGGCAGTAGTGTTTCGTTTCGGTGAAAACTTGCGGCATACTACATTGCGTTGTTGCTAAATGGAATGGAGTGTCTTGTGCGTCATTTATTTTTTATCCCAGTTCTTGCCACTTTCCTCACGGCTTGTGGTGAAAAGCAAGCTGAAACCTCTGTTGCCCCAACTTTGCCGCCAGCAGTCAATACGCAGGCAGCCGTTAGTAATTTATCCGGTAAGGATTTGCACGATACCAATTGCATTAGTTGCCACGATACGGCGAAATACACCAGCCCAGAACACAAAATGCAAAGTTACGCCATGCTCAGTAATCAAGTGCGTAATTGCGATGCAAATTTGGGGACAAAATTGTTTGACGAAGACATTACTAAAATTGTCGATTACTTAAATGATGCTTTTTACAAGTTTCCAAAGTAAATAGTTATGTCTTACCGCGTTACGATTCAAAATACCCCGTATTGTTTTCAGGTAAAAGCGGGGGAAACTGTGTTGCAAGCGGCATTACGGCAAGACATTCCTGTGCCTTGGGGATGTGGTGGTGGTGTGTGCGGCGTGTGTTTGGGGCAAATCGTTGTCGGTGAAATGATTTACCCTGATGGTGAACCGCTAGCCTTGTTTGAAGCAGATGCGGCTAGCGGTAAGGGATTGTTTTGCGTAGGTATTCCTGTCAGTGATTTAGTTCTGCGTGTGCCAGAAATGGAGAGTTTTTCGCTTAAGGCGTATTTTTAATAGCTTCCTGCCAAGGTTTACCATCAATCAGTAAATCTTTGATAACAGGATAACCTTGCGAATCTACTGACAAGATAATCGAACCTTTATTGTCCCGTATTTTTGCATCTAACGCCGAGGCAGACGTTTCGGGGATGTAGAATCGATCAATATTTTCTACGGAAAATGCGGAGCTACTGTCGCAATAACCGCGTAAATACAGGCTGCAACTGTTTGGTAAAGCGTTGGCGGGGTAAATTGCATGATTAGGTTCAAGGCATAACAAGGCTTCGCCGTCTGCAAGTGGGCAATCCAACGGTATACCGTAATCAATGCGGTAAGTTAAATAATGCCCCGAAAGTAAATCGCGGGGGTCGAATCCTTCAATGGGGAATACCACTTCCGTACCGTGAGCGCGTTGCTGTGCTTTCATCCAAGCAGTCGCGCTTAAGGCAAGAATGGGTAATACTAGGGCAATGGCGAGTAAGGTTTTTTGATTCATGCCGTTGTTCCTTTTGTCCATGTGCGGAAATGATCCCGCCCTTTATGCCACACCCATGCAATACCAATAATGAGAAAGCCAGACACAATTAAACCAATCCCCGTTGCGGCTAAACCGCCCATTGCTTGAAAATACAAAATAACAAAACGTGCGCCAATTAAAAAAGTTACTAAATTAAACGTGCGTTGATGCCCAATATTGCCTGCATGAATAGCATACAAAAATAAAATACTCAGGGTAAGTAAAGGGGCACGAATATCATCCGCATTCCACCATGCATTACCTAGCGAAGACTCGCTATCAAATGCATTAAAATAACTTTCACCATTAAACAATAAAGTAGGGTGGTAATAAGCCAAGAGCAAGCCAAGGACTGCGAGTAATAAAATTTTATTCAGCAATTTATATTCACGTTGCAGCAGAATACTGATAACTAACAGACCTGCTACAAGGTAAGAAGGTAAAAAGCCGATTGTCAAATGGTAACTATCACCGTCTGAACGGCTAATATCAATCAGTGCCAGCGCGAATACCGAACTGATTTGCAACCAAAAGAATAAACTACTGCTGTAGCCACGCAGCACGGTGAAATACTGACTAAGCCCGTAAAGTAAGGAACAAAGCAAGGGGGTAAATAGCGCAAGTGCAGGAATTTCATCAAAATAATACCCATT
>CAZJDN010000046.1:0-9072 GCA_964544775.1 uncultured Thiothrix sp. | reverse complement strand
CCATCAGAAATCATTTCCCAATTGGCGGCTATCAAGGAAATAATGCCCAAGCCGATAATGCTTGCTCCCAGTACCATAAAACTATACAGCCACCAATTGGCACGTTGCGGGTTTTCGGTTTCAAACGCAAGGATAGCAGCATGTTGGGCAGAACTGAGCAAACCTGCTTGTTCCCACCGTTGAAGTTTATTTGATAGTAAAGTCATGTGTTGGCTTACCTTGGCAAGTAACTACGTTGTTATACCCTCAGTATACACCGTGAGCGTTTAAGCATTCAGGAAAATCTTATATCCCAGACAAGCCGTATGAAATATTTGATGATGAAAATCTTAGCCAATGTGATTCTTATCGATGTACAATGAATATGCAACGGTAACAGCGAGCTACGAACACTATCGCTTTAAATGGACTTAAAAATCTAGCTAATACGTTGCATGGATAGTTGAGGGAGTAAAATCTTACGATATTAAAAATTATCGGGGATTTTTGTGAGGGTCTTTTATAGTTGGTAATCTGATAGATGAAAAAATATAAAGTTATTATGTCTACCCTGCTTCTAAGTGTGGGTATTTATTATGGTTGGTCTATATCAACTCAAAACGTGATTGAGCCTGCCACGCAAGTTGTCACAGATGAGCAGAAGCAACGTGGTTTGGTAAACCATTTAGCTGCTCATAAATTGGAAACTTCTCCGGCACAGCAAATATTTTCTGTTAGTCAAAATACTCAAAAAGACACATTTCGCTCATTTACTGATTGGGTGGCTAAGCTCACCACTACGAATGTAACACCAACGTTGATCCAGCAAGGTGTGCAGCTTGCACAAGCACGTAAAACTGAAATGCAGTCCTTAATGCACACTAACCCAGCGTTAGCTTTAGCAAAGGCTGTTTCATTGAAGGAGTACGCAGCCTTACCTGATGCGATTAAACCGTATGTGGAAAAACCATTTAGTGAGCGGGTCAATATTATGGTTTTGCCTGATGATTCAGGTTTGAACCTTCAACATAAATCACCTGCTGATCTAAGTCGAGGCTCTGTAGGAGAAAAAACTTATTTAACGTTACCAGATTCTGGCTCTTTCGAATTAATTCGCTATGGTAGTCGAGTAGATATACTTTCAAAGGATGGTATTGCTGCGCAAGGTATTACTTTAGATGGCGTTGCCGCAATTCAGCCTACTGCTTTGCAAGTGGTCAGTACAGAAGAAGCAGATTATATTAAAAGAACTTTTCCTGAGAAACAGGCAAATACTCAACGTGATTTTTACACAGGGGAGGCTATTGTAGGTAATCCAGTGCTTGCTTTGGCAGGAGGGGAGGTATTTTATTTTGCATCGGTGGCAAATGTTGAGCGTTTAAACTTACAGTTGGCAACACTGGAAAATAAAACCGGGCCAAAAGTAGGTTCACAAGTTTTATTTCAACCACTCAACGCACAGCAGGTCGTCTCTACCCCTTTCGCAACCTTATTAAATCAATCGCTAGCAGCATTAAATACATGGACAGAAACACCAAAGTCCGTTTATTACATTCGTGTGGATTTCTCTGACAAAACAGGTGAGCCTATTACTAAAACTGCATTAGAGACGGCATTAAGCAGTAGTTCAGATTCAATAAAGTCCATGTCTCAAAATAAAACATGGTTAAACTATACCGTAAGTAATGCGGTTGTACGTTTACCGCTTACTAGTGCTCAGTACCTTACATTAGGAGCTGGAAAGTTGCATGATGATGCAGAAGCTGCTTTTAATGCGCTAAATACAGGAGTGGTTTTATCTAATTACGATATTGTAGGGGTTTATCTTACAGATATTGGGATGGGAGGTTGGGCTGGACTCGCGGCTGTTGGTGGTAGAAACCAATGGTTACAAAATTATAGCCACCGTTTTGTATTAGATCATGAATTTGGACATAACTATGGGTTATTACATGCGCACTCTTGGAATACAACTGATGGTTCTGTCATTGGGGCTGGTAATTCCGAAGATTATGGCGATATTTATGATGCAATGGGAGCAAGCTATGATTTACGTGCCACATTTAGTGCTCAAGGACGTTCTAAGCTAAATTGGTTAGAAGATTCGCAATGGCAAACAGTAAATGCATCGGGCAATTATCGCGTTTACCGATTTGATGATATAAATGCTGCTAATAATCGTGCATTACGAATTAGCCGTGGAGGGACTAATGGTTACTACTGGGTTGGGCATAGACAAAACTTTGATTCCAATAAATACATGGAAAATGGTCTTTATTTATTATGGCAAAAAAATGGAACAACAGAAAGTTGGTTGTTAGATACAACACCAACACCGAACAATGATAAAAATGATGCCCCTATTATCTTAGGGAAAACCTATGCAGACAGTATCTCAGGGATTTACATTACCCCCATAGCAAAGGGTGGGACAGCACCTAATGAATATATGGATGTACAAGTCAACTTAGGCGCATTTTCAACTAATCAAGCACCAGTCTTGACTGGTATCAGTGGTTCAACCTATGTTAAAGCTCGTACTAGTGTAAATTTTTCCGCGACCGTGAATGACACAGATAACGATACATTGGCTTATTATTGGGATTTTGGTGATGGTGTTATTAACCCTAATCTAGCTAGTATTTCTCATCAATGGGCAGTTGGTGGTACATACACAGTAAAACTAACCGTGAGTGATATGAAAGGGGGAACAGCATCTACTCAAATCACGGTGATAGTAGAAGACCCACTCAATGTTTGGTTTGCGAGAAATGCTAATACGGTCAGTGCGCTTAAAGATATTGGAAGTAATGGCAGTAAATTAGTGGCGGTTGGTAACAGTGCGACAGTTATAACGTCTAACGATGGTTTTACGTGGATAAATAACCCTATTTGGAAAGATGAAAGTAATGTTTCTCTGTGGGTTGGGAATGTACACCTTAAAGGTATAACATTTGACGGTACTCGCTGGATTGCTGTTGGTTCAGATTACTATAGTAGTGCATGGGGTGGAGTAATCTTCACTTCTTCTGATGGAACAACGTGGCAACGTCGTTATCGCCAAGGCAGTGAACTGAAAAAAGTTGTTGCAGGTAATGGGAAAATTATCGCTGTTGGTAATAACGGTACGATGGTGAGTTCAATCGATGGTGGTAATACTTGGGTAACACAAAGTAGCGGTACAAGTAAAACCCTAAGTGACATCGCTTTTGGTAATGGAACATTTCTTTCCATCGGTGATAGTTCAGGTTCCATGATGGTTCTAGCATCCACTGATGGTATAACGTGGAGTGATAGAACGGCGGGTGCGAATATTGGAAATTCATGGGCGCATTTTTCTTATGTGGATTATTTAGATAATCGTTTTATTGCCAGTGGTTGGTTTGGTGGTATTGCTTATTCAACAGATAATGGGGTGAGTTTTCATAATAATCAATCAACTCGTCAATCAGTTGCAGCAAATGCTTATGGTAATGGTTTGTATTTCTCTGCGGGTGTGGATAATCCAAGTCAAGGTGATGAAGCTGATATAAACCTTGTTTCTACGGACGGCATGAATTGGACATTACTCAATACAACCAGTCAACCTAATCGCAATGCTGCCATATTATTTAATAATACGTTTATTACTGTGGGCGAAAATGGCAGCATTTACCAATCATCACCCTTAGATAAAGATACTATTCCTTTGCCGTTTGCGTTTACAGCAAAAACTGGAGTCGCATTATCTACGTCTGTTGTTTCTGATCCAGTGTTGATTACGGATATTGACGCGGCTACACCTTGGAATGTTGCTAATGGGGAAGCGTGCGTTTCATCAACCAATACTTGTGCTTGTGATATTACAGGTTTTATTGCTAGTGGTACGGTGACCAATGGGAATTATATGTGCATGCGTCATACTGCTTCCAGTAGCTATGCAGGGAATGTTACCAGCACATTAACAGTTGGTGGTGTTAGCAGCAGTTTTGGTAGTACAACGGTAAAAAATAATCAGACTATTGTGTTTGGTACGTTAAGCGATAAATCATTGGGCGTTACCGATTTTTTTGTGAGTGCGACAGCTAGTTCAGGGTTAGCAGTAACGTTTAATAGCCAAACTGCTAATGTGTGTTCGGTGGCTGGTTCGAGTGTGCACTTGATTGCAACGGGTACTTGTACAATTCGGGCAAGTCAAGCAGGAAATACGACTTACAATGCGGCTCCTATTGTGGATCGCAGTTTCACTGTAAAGGCTGCTGAGTCTAGTAGTAATACGGATAGTGATGGCGACGGGGTAAGCGATGCTATAGATCAATCACCATCCAACCCCAATAGTGCAACACCTGTAGATCAAGAGGGGCATACAGTAACGCTGGAAACGAGCCATCCCTTCCAAAATATTGCTATCGTGCCTGTGTCAACTTTGCCCGATACGGGGAAACCTAGTGCTGCAAACTACCAATTCCCTAAAGGTGCTATTGAGTATACGGTAGTGGGATTGTTACCGGGAGCTAGCATCACTGTTACGATTAGTTTTGCTTCTGCAATTCCTGCCAACAGTAAAGTCTATAAAGTAAGCGCAACAGGAGGGTATCAGTTATTCCCCAATGCAACTATTAGCGGTAATAAAGTAATACTGACATTGGTCGATGGAGGGGTTGGAGATGATGATCACCTTGCCAATGGACAGATTGTTGATCCTGTAGCGATTGCAGAGCCAGTGAATACGACAAGCAGTGATAGTAGTAGTGGTTCTGGTGGCGGTGGGGCAATGCCTTTTGAGTGGTTATTATTGGTAGGCGGTTTTTTACTATTGCGCCGCTATCAGCAGTGTAACTGGAAACGTTAATTGGCGAAGATGAAAGTCTATTCGCACGCAGAGGAACAAGGCACAATAGGCTTGTTCCTCCTTGTGTGTAGCAGACATGATACAAATCCAGCGCGATTATCAGGGCGGGGAGCTGCACCTGCGTTTGCAGGGAAACTGGGTGTTAGCCGAAGCCGTTGCGATTAAAGCTGCTTTACAAGCGGTGCAGCCACGTCTTACTGAGCCGTTGTTGATTGATGCCAATGCCATTACGCAGGTGTTGGATGTAACGGCAGCATGGCTTATTTATCAACAAGCTAAGCGTTGGCAGCAACAAGGTTATGCGGTACGGTTTAGCCATTTTCCTGCGGAATACCTCGCCTATTTTACGGCAGTAGAGCAAGCCAGTTCTGCCGATAAAGCCAATAATCAACCCCATTGGATTGCCCAGTTGGGGCGCAAGACTGAACAGCGTTTGTTGGCATTTGGGCAGACCGTGCGTTCGTTGCTGATCTTTTTTGGGCACAGTTTAGTCGCTTTCTTTACCAGCTTATTTGCCCCGCGTTTATTTCGCTTTCGTTCAGTTTTCCATCATATTTTTGCTACAGGGATTAGTGCCGTACCCATTGTGGCATTGATTGCGTGTTTAATCAGCATTGTGATTACTTATCAGGGCGGTGGGCAATTGCGCGATTTGGGGGCGGAATTGTATACCGTCGACATGGTAGCGATTTCCGTGTTGCGTGAATTGGGGGTATTACTGACGGCGATTATGGTGGCGGGGCGTTCGGGCAGTGCGTTTGCGGCGGAAATTGGTTTGATGAAAACCAATCAAGAAGTTGATGCTTTGGCTGTTATGGGTAAAGACCCGTTTCTTATTTTAATAGTACCGCGTTTGGTGGCTTTGGTATTAGCTTTGCCGTTACTAACCATTATTGCCGATATAATGGCAATGGCAGCCGCTGCGTTGATTTCGTCGTTGATTTTGGATATTTCTTTTATGCAGTTTTTTATACGGATTCAAACTAATATCCAATTTCACACCTTTATGGCGGGTTTAATTAAAGCCCCTTTCTTTGCTGTTGTCATTGCTTTAATGGGGTGTTGGCAGGGAATGCGGGTAACAGGTTCGTCAGAAAGTTTAGGCGAACACACCACTAAAGCCGTGGTTGATGCCATTTTTCTGGTATTAATGTTGGATGCTATTTTCTCGGTGTTATTCTATCGGTTGGGGTTTTAGTGATGGAGGTACTTATTACTATCCACAATCTGATTAACCAATTCGGTAAACAGCGCGTGCATGATGGGTTAAGTCTGGATATTTTTCGCGGGGAAGTGTTGGGAATCGTTGGTGGTTCAGGCTCAGGAAAATCGGTGTTATTACGCACAATTCTTGGTTTAAATACGCCAACCAGTGGGGAAATTTATTTTAGTGGGCAAGAGTTAACCTGCATGGAGTCTGGTGCATTTGCCGCGTTAAAACAGCATTGGGGGGTAATGTTTCAAAAAGGTGCGTTATTTTCTTCATTATCGGTGGCGGATAATATTCAATTTCCTTTGCGTGAATTTGCTCAGTTAACAGCAGACGAATGCCGCGAATTAATGTACGTGCGTTTGGCAATGGTGGGGTTGGAACGGCATGTTGCCGATAAATTTCCCGCAGAATTATCCGGTGGGATGATCAAGCGGGTTGCTTTGGCGCGAGCTTTGGTGCTTGATCCGGTGGTTTTGTTTTTGGACGAACCGACTTCGGGGCTTGACCCTGTTTCAGCGGAAGAATTTGACCAACTCATTGCAACTTTGCATCGTAACTTGGGTTTGACTGTGGTCATGGTGACACACGATCTGGATAGTCTATTCTCAACCTGTGAACGGATTGCAATGTTGGTGGATAAAAAAATCGTCGCAGGAACATTACGCGAAATTCTTGCGCACCCACATCCTCAAATTCAGCAATACTTCAGTGGCGGACGCGCTCAAGCATTGTTAAAGGAGCTGTAATGGAACGCGATACCCACTACTTTTTAGTCGGGTTATTTGTCTTAGTCACGGCGGTGGCAGGGGTTATTTTTGCGGGTTTATTCTACAAAAAACCTTACGTGGCGACGGCAGCGTATGACATCCATTTCGCCACACCCGTCGCGGGTTTAGCCCAAGGAAGCGAAGTGCGTTACATGGGGATTAAAGTTGGCGAAGTTGCTAGCGTTGCCCTATTACCGCAGACCCCTGTACAAGTAGCGGTGCAGGTTAATTTACAAAGTAATACGCCGATTAATACGGGCACGGTAGCGATTTTACGTGAGCAAGGTTTAACGGGCGTACCCTTTATTAGTTTGGAACAGGATGAAAATAGCCAAAACATTACGCCTTTAATGGCAAAAGATAATGGTGAGTTACCGCTAATTCCTACCAAACCGACGGATATGGATGCGCTGATGAATAAACTCCCCGATTTGGAGCAGCGTTTAACGGGGGTATTAGCTTCGGTTGATCAGGTATTGGATGCTAAAAACCGCCAGCAATTTTCTGAATTGTTACAGCATTTAAATACAGCCTCAGCGGAATTACCCGCGTTAATGCAAAATTTAACGAAAACATCAGCGGAATTACCTGCGTTGGCACAAAACCTAAATAAAACCACGCAAGCATTGCCTGCGGTAGTTAATAATGTAGGTAAAACCAGCCAACAAGTGGGAACATTAGCCGTGCAAATGCAATCTGCGGTACAGCAAATAGATAAACTTGCGGCAGATATTGATCGCGTAGTGGTAAATAACGAAGCCAATGTAAATAATTTATTGGGCGAAGGTGGTGCAAACCTAACGCAGTTACTTGCAGAAACCCGTAAAACCGCTGTGGCGATTCGGCAATTAAGCGAGCGGTTGAAACAAAATCCGTCACAGCTTATTTACCAACCCGCTCACCAAGGAACGGAGTTACCGCCATGATGCGTTACGGCTTGTTGTGTTTATTGTTGTTATTGAATGGTTGTTCGTTGCCGTTGAAAAGCGATTTACCCGCCGAACAAGTTTATCGCTTACAACCCCGCGTGGTTCATACTGCACCATTACCCATCAATTTGTATTTGTCGTCGGTGGAAGTTAGCCCTGAATTGGATAGCGAGCGTATTACCTTAATCAAACCGCCCAATCAGCAGGATTTCATTGCACACAGTCGTTGGGGGGATACTTTATCGAGCTATTTGCACGCCGTCGTGTTGGATGCATTGACGCGCAGTGGCAATTTTCACAGCGTTTCTAGCCAATTAGTTAGTCGGGATAATAACTACCGCTTGTTGTTGCGGGTATCCGCGTTTCAAGCAACTTATCCGCCGGAAGGTGTAGGAACTGCCAGTGTGGATGTGGCTATGGACGCACTGCTGGTGCGGGTACAAGATCAACGGCTGTTAGGGCAACACCATTACGCGATACACAAAACTAACGTGCCAGTAAGCACCAGCCAAATTGTCAGTGCGTTAGAACAAGCCTTGAGTGAGGCATTAGACGCGCTGGTAAGGGATATGGCAAGTTCCTTTTAAGGTGGGATAAGGCATAATGCGCAGCATCTAACTAAACCGTTTTACACAAAATTTATGGCAAATAATCCTATCCCGCGTCATCGCACGGTGGCGGTCAAAGTCGGTCACGTTACTGTTGGGGGTGACGCGCCTGTTGTTGTTCAATCCATGACGAATACGGATACCGCCGACGCGCTTAGAACGGCAATTCAATGCGCCGAATTAGCGCGTGCAGGTTCAGAATTAGTCCGTATTACGGTTAACAGTGTGGAAGCGGCACAAGCCGTGCCTGCGATTCGTGAGCAACTGGATAAAATGGGCTGTGATGTACCGCTGATTGGCGATTTCCACTTCAATGGGCACAAACTACTCACTGCTGTACCTGAATGTGCGCAAGCTCTCGCCAAATACCGCATTAACCCCGGTAATGTTGGGCGGGGCAAAAAACGTGATGAACAATTTGCGCAAATGATCGAATTTGCCTGCCGTTATGACAAGCCTGTGCGTATTGGGGTGAATTGGGGGTCGTTAGATCAAGAGTTACTGGCGAAAAAGTTGGACGAAAATAACCAACTTGCCCAACCGCTGGCATTGTACGACGTAATGCACGAAGCCCTCATCGAATCGGCATTAACCAGCGCGTTAAAAGCAGAAGAATACGGTTTACCGCACGATCACATTATTTTGTCGTGCAAGCTCAGTGAGGTGCAGGGGTTAGTGCGTGCGTATCGTGACATGGCGAGCCGTTGCGATTACCCACTGCATTTAGGTTTAACCGAAGCGGGCA
>CAZJDN010000045.1:11841-14222 GCA_964544775.1 uncultured Thiothrix sp. | reverse complement strand
GGTAATAAACCCAAAATCCCGCGCCCAAGTGTCGTTGTAAGCCGTTTGCACAAAATGCACATTTTGGGTTGAGCTTAACTGCGTACAGATATGCGCTTGATGGGCTGCGTCATGACACAGCAATAAAACGTTTTCCCGTTGGCTAATCGCTGTCACGATCTGGTTATAACAGCTTTCTGCTGCGGCGAGGTTATCCGCCCAATCGGTGCTAGGGTGCGGCCACGCGAGTAATACGCCCCATTGCGGATGCCATTCGGGGAGAAAATGTCGATTGTCCATAATGTTGTTAACTTAAAGCCAGATAGAAAGCGGCGAGTATAATGGAATACTGGCTTTGCCGTCAGTCGGGCACTGGTATCGCGTTTAGTGAACTACCGTGTGTAAAACTGTATTACGTTCAAAGTAGACGGAAAAGTTGCCGTAATTCCACACGGTAATGCGCGGCCATTGCTTTTTTACTTTGCCACTCGAAACGCGAATAGAGCTGGGTTGCCCGTAGTGGGCTTTGACTGCACTCATTTTCATGCCGCGCGTAGGGTAGTCTGCTGCTAATACGTTGGCAGTGAAAAAAGGCAAACAAACGCAGGCAGCGGCAAACCATTTGGACAATCGCATGTCATAATCTCCCGTAGGTATTTTATTGGGTAACACTCATCAGTTAATGCTGTGTTTTTCTTGTTGTCACGGTACAATCGCCAGCCATGTTTACACCACTCGAATTATTTATCGGTCAGCGTTACACGCATTCACGGCGGCGCAACCGTTTCATCTCGTTCATTTCGTTCGCCTCGATGCTCGGCATTATGCTGGGGGTCTTGGTGTTGATCACGGTTTTGTCGATCATGAACGGCTTTGAAAAAGAACTCAGGGATAAAATACTGGGTGTGGTTGCGCATGTCACGGTTTCGGGGACAAATGGGCAACTCAGCGATTGGGCGACGCAACTGGAGCGGCTCAAAGGCGAAAAGCACGTTGTTGGTGTCGCGCCTTTCGTGCAAAAGCAAGTGATGTTAACGAATGGCGATAAAATGCGTGCCATTATGTTGCACGGCATTGACCCCGCACAGGAAGAACACGTCAGCGATGTTAATTATAAAATGCTCGATGGTTCGTTCGACAACCTCAAGCCGCGTGAATACGGCATTGTGTTGGGGGTTGAAGTCGCATCGGGTTTAGGTGTTGTTCCGGGGGATAAAGTCACGGTGGTTGTACCGCAAGTGCAAGTCACACCCGCAGGGATTTTGCCGCGCATTCGGCGTTTTACCGTGGTCGGTATTTACCAAATCGGACACCCCGAATACGACGGCATGACAGGCTTTGTGGAATTAAGTGATGCTTCACGTTTATTCCACCTTGGCGAAGATGTCGGTGGGGTGCGCTTGAAACTCGATAATTTGTTCGCTGCACAAGGTTTGCGTGCCGATTTGCAGGAGTCGTTGGGGGCAAACTATAAAGTGACGGATTGGAGCGAGGAACACGGCAGTCTTTTCCGTGCAGTGAAAACCGAACGTATCGCCATGACTTTGATTTTATTCTTGGTGGTGTGTGTAGCACTGTTTAACCTTGTTGCGTCCCTAATGATGGCGGTGAATGATAAGGAAGCAGACATTGCGATCTTGCGTACTTTTGGTATGTCGGGGGCGAAAATCCAGCGTATTTTCATGATTCAAGGCAGCATTATTGGGATTTTTGGCACAGTCGTGGGCGTTACCTTGGGCGTGTTATTGTCCTTGAATATCAGTGTGGTAATGGCATGGTTGGAAACAACCTTCGGCTTCAAGGTATTTTCAGCGGATTTGTTCTATATCAGCGAAATTCCGTCCGATTTGCGTTGGGAAAATGTGGCTTGGATTACGGTTGCTTCGTTAGTTGCTTCGGTATTAGCCACTGTTTACCCCGCACGGCGAGCGGCTCAAATCCAACCTGCGGAGTCTCTGCGTTATGAATAAGCTCTTTCATCCGCTGGAATTAGCCGTGGGTTGGCGTTATACCCGTGCGCGGCGGCAAAAGCATTTCATTTCCTTCATTTCACTGGCTTCCATGAGTGGGATTGCCATTGGCGTGTTGGTGTTAATTACCGTGCTGTCGGTCATGAACGGTTTTGAGCAAACCATGCGCGAGCGCGTCTTGGGGATGTTTGCTCACATTACCGTTTCTGAAACGGATAGACAGGTATCCGAGTGGGAAAAAGTCAGTGACTCGCTGAAAGCCTTCCCGCACGTTAAAGCCGTTTCGCCCTTTATTGAAAAGCCTACCATGCTCAATCAAGGGGACGAAGCACGCGGTGCGTTACTGCAAGGCGTGTTGCCGGAATTAGAAGGTCAAGTAAGCGCGGTATTTCAGCACGTTGTTAAAGGCAATATGCAGGATTTAACACGCGG
>CAZJDN010000045.1:0-11741 GCA_964544775.1 uncultured Thiothrix sp. | reverse complement strand
CGCCTGAAGCTGGACGATTTGTATCTTGCGCCCAAAATAGCCCAAAACATCTTAGGGCGTATGGGACCTGCATGGGAAGATATGTGGATCAGCGATTGGACGCACTTAAACGAAAATCAGTTTAAAGCCATTCAGTCGCAAAAATCGGTAATGTTTATTATCTTGTTGCTGATTGTGGCGGTGGCTGCGTTTAACTTGGTTTCTACTTTAGTCATGGTGGTAACAGATAAGGAAGGCGATATTGCCATATTGCGCACCTTGGGGTTGTCATCGGGACGCATTATGAAAATTTTCATGGTGCAAGGTACGCTCATTGGCGTGGTTGGCACAGCTATTGGGGTAGGGCTAGGTGTAGCACTTGCGTCGAATTTGGATGTTATTGTGCCCATGTTGGAACGCTTGTTTGATACCCATTTCATCAATTCCGATGTCTATTTTATTAGTGAACTGGAATCCCGCGTGAATATCAGTGATGTGATTGTGATTGCGTTTAGTTCCTTACTGATGTCGATGCTGGCGACGCTTTACCCTGCTTGGCGAGCGTCCAAAGTACAACCTGCGGAGGCTCTGCGTTATGAGTAATGTTCAAGATTTAATCATTTCTTGCCAACAATTGGGCAAACGCTTTACCGAAGGTCGGTTGGATGTGGATGTCTTGCGGGGCGTTAGTTTGCAGGTTCGCGCAGGGGAAAAGGTAGCAATTTTAGGCAGTTCAGGTAGCGGCAAAAGTACCTTATTACACATCATGGGCGGTTTGGATTTGCCCAGTAGCGGTTACGTGGAAGTATTGGGTAAGCGCATGGATCAGCTTTCGGATACCGAACGCGGTCTGCTGCGGAATCAATCGTTAGGGTTTATTTACCAATTTCATCACCTGTTGCCCGAATTTACCGCCCTAGAAAACGTGGCAATGCCGTTGTTGATTGGTGGGGTGAAAGTGCCTGAAGCGCAAGCGCGTGCCACAGAAATGCTGGAAAAAGTGGGTTTAGGGCAACGTTTAGACCACAAACCCGCGCAATTGTCGGGGGGGGAACGCCAACGTGCTGCCATTGCGCGTGCCTTGGTAACGCGCCCGAAAGCGGTCTTAGCGGACGAACCGACAGGCAACCTTGATCAAAATACCGCAGAAAACGTTTTCAACTTAATGCAAGGCTTGAACGATGCGCTGAAAACCGCATTTGTCGTTGTGACACATGACCTGCAATTAGCCAGCAAAATGGATACGATTTACCGTTTAACTGATGGTGTATTGAGCAAGGTTTAAGAGCTTTTACTTATTCCGATTCGGGGTAATGCTTTGCTGGCGACGGGCGCGACGTTGTTTCAAATGTTGCGAAATGTGCCACCGCCAAAACCAATGCAACCCATAATAGCCAATTAATGCAGATAACAAGGCAATGCTAAACGCTCCTGCCATAAGGGGTTTCCACATGTGTAAAAAGCCGTGTGTTAACCAATGTATACTCGCCTCAAACTTAAATTGGTGAGCGGGTAATTGCAGCATGAATAAGCCAAGTGCGTAATCAGCGTAATACATGGGACCCATTGTCAGCGGGTTATTGATAAATACCGCGACTAAGGCGACGGGTAAATTCGCCCGAAATAACACGACTAATAAAGCGACCAATAAAACGTGAAATGGCAGTGGCAACCACATAACAAAAAAACCAATGGCGACAGCACTGGGAATGGTGCGGCGGTTCAGTTGCCATAAGCAAGCAAGGTGTAAAGTGTCGCCCAAAAATTGTAAATGTTTGTGTTGCTTGATGGTTTCAGGCGATGGCGACAGCTTGCGAAAAAACTTTTTCAGCATGAATCACAACACAACAGAATAAGAAGTCTCGCATTATCCACGGTTTCATTACGATGCGCACCTTTTCAGTAAGTTTTTTTCTCGGCACATTAGTGTTATTGCTTTTACCTTATTTGCCTGCTAACGCTGCTTTGCAGTGGTGGTTTATGGGTGGGTTATTATTGTTATTTATTTGCGCAGGGTGTGCTTACCGTTGGCGGCAATGGCGATTACCTGTGTGGATTGTTAGCGCATTATTTTTAGGCAGTAGTTACGCTTTATTTTGTGCGGATCGTATCCGTGCTGAGCGTTTACCCGCCGCGTGGGAAGGTGAAGATAAGGTATTACAAGGCATCATTGCCGATTTGCCCAGTCGCGAGCACGATGGTGTGCATTTTCTGTTTGATGTGGATGATGCGCAATTTCACGGGCGGTTGCGTTTGGGATGGTATGCGGAAAACGCGCCGGATATACGTGCGGGTGAACGCTGGCAGTTGGTTGTGCGAGCAAAACGTCCTCATGGTTTACGTAATCCTAATGGTTTTGATTTTGAACAGTGGCTATTCGCCCAGCGCATTGGTGGAACAGGGAGTGTACGCAAAGCCACGCAAAACCAGTGGTTAGCGGCAGCATCGGTGTTTGATCCGAATGCGTGGCGGCAAACCTTGCGTGATGCTATTGCGCAGGCATTGCCGGATTCGCCTCAGCTAGGTGTGGTGCAAGGTTTGGCAGTGGCGGATACACACGCCATTTCGCTCCAACAGTGGGATGTATTCCGCAAAACGGGCACGATTCATTTGCTGGCAATTTCCGGTTTGCACATTACGATGGTGGCAGGTTTAGGGCTTTTACCCGTGTGGTTGCTGTGGTGGTGTTTTCCGCGCTGGTATTTGTACCTACCACAACGCATTGCGGCGGGGATTGTCGGGGGCGTATTGGCGACGATTTACGCTTTATTGGCAGGCATGAATATTCCGACCCAACGCACTTTGTTGATGCTGTTGGTCATGTTGTTGGGGTTGGTGTTGCGGCGGGAAATTCCGTTTAGCGTGACACTCAGTTTTGCCTTGTTGTTGGTACTGTTGCTTGACCCGCTTGCGCCGTTAACGGTGGGGTTTTGGTTGTCGTTTATGACGGTAGGGTTGTTGGTCTTTTTGGGGATGCGGCAACGTAAAACGGGGAAATTTGCCGCCGTGTGGATGCAGTTGGTGCTGTCATTCGGCACAGTGCCGCTTGCGGCAGGATTTTTTGGCATGGTGTCGCTGAGTTCGCCGCTGGCAAATTTGTTAGCAATTCCGTTGGTAACGTTTGTGGTGACACCGTTGGTATTACTGGGGCTGGTGTTGTGCGGTTGGTGGGGAAGCGGTGCAGCAGGTGTGTGGTGGTTGGCTGCATGGCTGTTGGATTGGTTGATGAAAGCACTCCAATGGTTGGCAGATTTACCCTTATCGACGCTGTATCTGCCGTTGTTGCCTTTTGGATATTTGCTGCTGGCAGGAATAGGGTTTGTATTACTGATGTTGCCGCGCGGAATGCCGGGGCGGTGGTTGGGCGTATTGTGGATGCTGCCGTTGTTTTGTTACCAGCCTGAACGCCCACTTGTGGGGGCGTTTCGTTTGGATGTATTGGATGTGGGGCAAGGTTTAGCCAGTGTGATTCAAACCGCGCACCACAGTTTGGTATTTGATACGGGGGCGAAAAGCGCGGACAGTTTCGACATGGGGGCAGTGGTGGTGTTGCCGTGGTTGCGTGGGCAAGGGATTACGCACCTTGATCGTTTGATGGTTTCCCATGCAGATACAGACCACAGTGGTGGGGCGCGGGCGTTATTGGCAGAAATGCCGACCACGGATATTTGGGTCAGTGCGGCGGATACCTTGCCTGAATACCCGACACAGTTTTGTCAGGCGGGGCAAACGTGGGAGTGGGATGGCGTAAGTTTCACGGTGTTGCATCCTTCCGCTGACTTTAACGGCAGTAACAGCAAGGATAATAATCGTGCGTGCGTTTTACGTATCAGCAACTCGCAACACAGCGTTTTATTGAGTGCCGATATTGAACGTGAAGCGGAAACGTGGTTAGTACAACACGAAAAGGTGGCATCCGAAGTATTATTAATTCCGCATCATGGTAGCAAAACCTCTTCCAGCCCTGCCTTTATCGAAGCGGTTGCACCATCTGTCGGAATTATTACCAGCGGCTACCGCAATCGGTTTAATCATCCACATCCTTCCGTGGTGGCGCGTTATGCAGCTTACAATATAAAATTGTTGAATACAGTCGATAGTGGCGAATTACGATTGGATTTTCCTGCGGATAATGCGGCAATTTCGATTCGGCGATGGCGGTATGAACACGCGCAGGTGTGGGATGCGGAAGCGATGTAAAATGGCAAAATCCATATTTTTGTGCCAGAATCTTGCCATTCCCCCAACGATAAAATGAGCGGCTGAAGTCCGATCGACTGGTGCGCAGGAGCCACGATGAACTTAGAAGAAAAGGATATCGAAATATTCAAGAAGCTGGATTCCAATGTTTATCTTACCTTTAACGATAAACAGGCATTGAAAGCGGGTTTGGATGAGTTGGATCGGCGTTTACAAGACCGCGAACGTCGTTTGCAAGAAGTGTCGGGTTTGCTGCTGGAAAAAGACGGGCACATTCGGGTGCGGGATGCGCGTTTGGATGAGCGCGACAAACGCTTGAGCGAACTCGCCAAATTATTAGCCGAAAAAGAACAACTCCTGCTGCAAATTAGCCAAGCCACTGCCGAAAAAGATGCGGTATTACGCATCCGTGACGAACACCTAAGCACCAAAGATAAAGTCATTAACCAGCGCGATGCTGCCCTTGCCGAACGCGAAGCGCGGTTGAAAATTACCGAACAAAATATAATCAATTACGAAAAGCTCTTGCAGGAAAAGGAACTGCAAATCCAAGCGCGTGACCGCAGTTTAGAAGACAAAGACCGTTCCTTATTGCGCATTGACCAAGCGATTCAAAGCAAAGATAAACTGCTGCAAAGCCGCGACGATAGCGTGAGCAAAAAAGATCAA
Organism: uncultured Thiothrix sp.; assembly: GCA_964544775.1. GTDB lineage: Bacteria > Pseudomonadota > Gammaproteobacteria > Thiotrichales > Thiotrichaceae > Thiothrix. Next base: position 6,893 of record CAZJDN010000045.1, on the reverse strand, counting down.
CAATTGCTTGAACGCGAGGCTTTACTGCAAGAGCGCACTCGCCAAACGCTCGAACAAGAACGCATGTTGAAAGAGCGTGATAAGCAACTGGGGGAACGCGACCAACAAGTTACTGAGCGTGATCGGCAAATTGCCGCCCGTGACGAACACATTGAATTAGCGGGTAAACAACTGCAAAACCGTGATCAGCAGTTGGACATGCGTGATCAGCAAATTCAAGCGCGGGAACGGTTGCTGGCGGATAAAGCGGTGCTGTTGCAAGAGCGTGATCAAACCATCGGTATTCAGCAACAGCAATTGGAAAAGCGTGATCACACACTGGCAGAACGTGACCGTCAGCTCAGTGAACGTGACCAAACGATTACGGATCGTGATACGGAATTACGGGCGCGTGAAGAAGCACTGCGCAGTCGGGATCAGCAAGGGTTAGATTTCTTACAAACGATCCGCGAGTTAGAAAATCACCTGCTTGAACGCGACGGGCAACTCAGCGAACGGGATCAGCAATTGGCGTTGCGGGATGAACGCATCAATAAAGCTGACGAAGACTTACGCGAACGCGATACCCGATTAGGCAGTCGGGATCGCAGCATTGAAGAACGCGATGCCCAGCTTGCGGAACGGGATCGGCGTATCAAAGAGCGTGACATGGCATTGCGTGAACGTGATACCCGTATCAGTGGGCAAGACCTGCAACTGCGTGAACGCGACAAGCAATTGCAGTTGCGTGATTCGCAAATGCAAAGCCGTGATGTAACGGTAGGCGAACGTGACCACAGCATCAAAGAGCGCGACAGCCATATCGGGCAGCTTAACGCACAAATCCAAGAACGTGACGAAACCATTTATGACCGTGACTCGCTGATTACCGAGCGCAACGCGGTTATTCAAGCACGGGATGAAACCATTCGGGAGCGCGATCAACGCCTTACCGAGCGTGATGGCAGTTTGCAGCAGCGCGATACCAGCTTGCAACAGCGCGATACCAGTATCGAAAACCTGCTGCAACAGATTCACGAACGCGATAAAAGTTTGCAGCAACGGGATAAAGAAGTTGCCGCAAGGGATACGCAAGTACGCGATTTGCAATTGGAAGTGCATTTACGCGACCAAAGTGTGGCAGAACGCGATGTGCAATTACAATTGCGTGACCAAACGGTACAAGACCGTGACGAACAGCTTGGCGTAAGGGATGAAACCGTTGCCGAACGCGATGCCACGGTTGCAGAACGGGACGCACAACTCGAACAACGCGATTTACAAATTCAAAAGAAAGAAGCCGCCCTGCAAGACCGCGATACGCAAATCAAGCTGCGTGACAGCACGATTGCCGAGCGCGATAGCCGCTTAACCGAGCGTGATATGCAATTGCGGGGGCGTGATCAAAGCCTTGCCGAACGCGATACGCAAATCAAAAACCGCGATGCCACTGTGCATGACCGCGACCAAACCATTGTGGCGAAAGAAGCTCACATTCGCCGCCGTGATGAACGCATCCAAGAATTAACCTTACAAGTTCAACACTTGGATAATGTGTTGAAAGAACACATGCAGCACTTGCAACAACGCGATGAAGCCTTACGCCAACGCGATTTAATCATTACCCAACGTGATCGACAAATCGACAAATTGGATAAAAGCGTGGTCAAGTATGCCGCCTCCGCGCAAAGCATTTTCATTAAAGGGGCGGTAACGGGTTTGGTTGCCACGCTCGTATTTGTATTGGGGTTACGGCTTATGGCGATTCTGTAGCCGCTAACCAGTGCGCAACACGCTGTCCAACATGGTAGCCGCTGGCAAAACAGGCGGTGAGTAAATAGCCGCCTGTTGGGGCTTCCCAATCCAACATTTCCCCTGCGCAAAATACCCCCGTGATATTTTTCAGCATGAAATCGGCATTCAGTGCTGCAAACGTAACCCCGCCTGCGGTACTAATGGCTTCGTCGAGCGGCGTGGTGGCAGTGACAGTAATGGGAATGGCTTTCAAGCAAGCGGCAATTGCCGCCGCATTTTGGCGTTGATCGGCGGGTAAGGTTTCAAACAGCAAGGCACTTTTTATCCCCTCCAGCTTAAAACGGTTTTTGAGGAATTGCCCTAAACTCTTGTGTGTAGGGCGGGTACGCAAGGCTTGTTCGAGGTGTGCCGCTGAATGTTGCGGTAACAAATCCAAATGAAACGTTGCACTGCCGTTAGCGTGTAAACTGTCGCGTAAACGGGCGGAAAAAGCGTAGATTAAACTGCCCTCAACCCCGCGTTCAGTGATGATCATTTCCCCTTGGCGCGTTTCGTGGGCGGCGTGCAAGTCGGTGAACGACAGCGTAACCGATTTCAGCGGTGCGCCTGCGTAACGGGTACGCAAGTATTCGCTCCAATGGCATAAAAATCCGCAGTTACTCGCTTGTAAGGGGGCGATTTCAACCCCGCGTGCAGCGAGTAATTGAACCCACGCACCGTCACTGCCTAACTTTTTCCAACTGCCTCCACCTAACGCTAACACCAACGCGGTATAGTCAACGGCTATTTCCCCCGTGGGGTGTTGCAAGCGTAGTTGCCCTTGCGCATTCCACCCCAACCAGCGGTGACGCGGATGCAAACGCAACCCGGCTTGTTTCAAGCGAGCAAGCCATGCGCGTAACAACGGGGCTGCTTTCATTTCCTTGGGAAAAACGCGCCCCGACGTACCCACGAAGGTCTCTATCCCCAAAGTTGTACACCAGTTGCGTAATGCCTCCGCCCCGAATTGTTCCAGTAGCGGCTGAATCTGCGTTTGGCGATCTCCGTAACGGCGGCAAAAAGCAGGGAAAGGTTCGGCGTGCGTGAGGTTTAAACCGCCAATGCCTGCGAGTAACAATTTACGCCCAACCGACGGCATTGCGTCATACAAATCGACGCAATAGCCTGCATTCAGGAGTTGTTCCGCAGCCATTAACCCCGCAGGGCCGCCGCCGATAATAACAATGGGATGTGAGGTTTTCATGGCGGCAATGTAAAAGCCAGTTAGCCAAATTGCAAGTTGTGCTACAGTCACGCGCTGATGGAATATTTCGGAAATTCGTATGACGATAACCGCTTGCCCCTGCCAATCGGGGTTGAGTTACAACCAATGTTGCCGCCCTTTGCACGATGGTAAAGCCGCGCCAACCGCCGAAGCCTTGATGCGCTCGCGTTACAGTGCGTATGTATTGTGCAATGGGGCGTATTTACACCGCAGTTGGCACGCTTCCACCCGCCCGAATAAGAAAAGTTTGCTGCAATTCCCCCCAACCAATTGGTTAGGTTTGCGCATTGTACGCACGGAAAATGGTGCGGAAAGCGATACGCAAGGCGTGGTGGAATTTATTGCTCGTTACCTTGCGGATGGCAGCGAACAAACATTGCACGAAACCAGCCGTTTTGTGCGTGAAGGTGGGCGTTGGTATTACCTCGATGGGCAGTATTAACGCAACGTAACAGGAGTTGGCATGTATATCGATTTTTCACAGCTTAGCCCTTCCGAGCGTTATTTCAGCATGACGCAAACCATCGTGCCGCGCCCGATTGCGTGGGTTTTGTCGGAAAATGCTGATGGAGGGCTGAATCTCGCGCCGTTTTCGTACTTCAGTGCGGTTTGCAGTGATCCGCCGTTGATTAGTTTATCGGTGGGGACAAAAGCCGACGGTACGTTGAAAGATACACGGCGTAATATTGTACAACGCAAGCATTTCGTGGTGCACATTGCGCATACCGAATTGCTGGAAAGCCTCAATGCCAGTGCTGAGACATTTGCCGAAAATGTTTCGGAAGTCAGTACCTTGGGGTTAGAAACGGTCGCGTTTCAAGATTTTGCTTTACCCCGTTTGGCTGCGTGTCGGGTTGCGTTTGCTTGTGAGTTGCACGCGGAAGTGCCTTTAGGTACAGGAAAATTCAGCCTATTGTTGGCGGAAGTTAAAACCTTGTTTGTGGACGATAGTTGCGCAGTAATGACGGCAAACGGGCGGCTTAAGGTCGATGCAGAAGGCTTACAAGCGTTGGGGCGTTTGGGGGCGGGTGAGTACATGCAATTTGGCAAATTAATTACCTTGAAATCACCCGCTTGAGCCGGGAAGCCCAAGCGAGTTACGCGGCGATTACACCCAGCGATACCACTGGTCGATGCCTAAATTTCTGCCCCAAGTATCAATTAATTGACGGTCAGTTGTGCCTTCAAAGATTTGTTGCATACACGGTTCTAGTAACAACGCGGCAGCCGCTTCCATACCGCATTGGCGGTAAGGCTCGAAAATATCCGCTATGTCGAATAATTCCGCTACCATCAGGGCTTGAACACCATTCATTACCTGATTGGCACGCACTAAGGTGCGCGGGAACATATCGGGTGTTAGCTGCAAACAGCCGATGTTTTCTACCACTTGATTAATCAGTGATTGTTTTTGTGTGGGGTGTAATTCGGGGTATTCGCGGTGCAATTCAATGTCAATCAACAGCCCCACGGGCATGGAACGTAATTGCGTCAATACGCCGCCGATAACGTGGTCACTGAATGCTTCGCGTTGTGCCAGCGGAATACTGGGGTGCATGGACAATAATTCTTCCTTCACTTTAGCCAAGTAAGCCGCATTCGGTTGCAGGTTGGTACGTTCCGTTTCAGGCGTGCGGTATTGGTGCAGCACGAAAGCCGCTTGCCATGCAATCAAATAGTTATTTTCATCACTGGGTAAGCGCAAGACAATTTCATGCCGTTCGCGCCCTTCACGCCCCGCAATGCGTACACTGGATGCAACGGGCAAACTGGCATCAAACACAATGTCAAAACCGTACCCGCTCACGCTGGCGGCTTGGTCAATGAGGCTTTGAGTACTGGCGGGGTATTGCGACATGGGGAAAGTCCTTGCTAGATAATGGGCTGGGATTATAGGTTAGCTTGATTCAGGGCATCAATCATCGAGTAAGGCTTTCAGGTTGGAGATATACGCCCGAGCCGTTTCTTGGCGTTGTTCGGGGGTAATGACTTTTTTGTCTTCCCATTCCAAATGTTCGCTGGGTAATTCGTCTAAAAAACGACTGGGTTCGACCGTAGACGATTCGCCGTAACGCGAGCGCACTTTAGCGTAACTAATCGTTAGATTTTTTTGTGCACGGGTAATGCCAACATAAGCAAGGCGGCGTTCTTCTTGCACGCCCAAATCATCGAGGCTATTGGTGTGCGGGAGTAATTCTTCTTCCATGCCGATCAAGAAAACGCTGGGGAATTCCAAACCTTTGGCGGCGTGTAATGTCATTAACGCAATCGCATCTTGTTCTTTTTCCTCACTATTACGCTCTAGCATGTCAACTAAACTCATGTGCGCAATAATGTCGCTCAAAGTCGCTTTACCCGCACCGTCAGCGTGTAATTTGTGTACCCATTCGACAATTTCCCACACGTTTTTCAGGCGAACGTCGGCTTGCTTGGTGGTATTGCAGGTATTTTTTAGCCAATCTTCGTAACCAATATCCTTAATGACTTGCTGAACTATTTGCGTTGGGTTGGTGTTTTCTGCCGCACGCACCATTTCATGCAGCCAAAAACTGAAGGTTTCTACCCGCTGTTGCGCTTTGGTAGAAATGCGTTGGGCAAAACCCAATTCCTGCGCAGCATTAAATAAACTGGTATGGCGTTCGTGCGCGTATTCGCCAAGTTTTTCCAAGGTGGATGTGCCAATTTCCCGTTTCGGCGTATTAATAATCCGTAAAAAGGCAGCATCATCCGCCGGATTAGCAATTAAGCGTAAATAAGCAATAATATCTTTGACTTCCGCCCGTTCAAAAAAAGACGTACCGCCGCTAATCTTATAAGGAATATTATTGTCGCGTAAGGCTTTCTCAAATAAACGACTTTGGTGATTACCTCGGTACAAAATAGCAAAGTCTTTAAACTCAGCACGATCACGAAAACGTTGCTTGAGAATTTCACTTACTACTTTTTCCGCTTCGTGTTCGGGATTACGGCACGGCATAATCCGAATCGGATCACCTTCGCCGAGTGTGCTCCATAAGTTTTTTTCAAATAAATGTGGGTTGTTGCCAATCAACTTATTGGCACTTTGTAAAATGCGGCTGGTAGAACGGTAATTTTGTTCGAGCTTAATCACTTTTAACGTGGGGTAATCTTGTTGCAATTGCGCAATGTTTTCAGGACGCGCCCCACGCCACGCATAAATGGATTGATCATCGTCACCCACTGCGGTTAATGCCCCGCGCACACCACACAACAAACGAATCAAACGGTATTGGCAGGCATTGGTATCTTGATATTCATCAACCAATAAATAGCGTGATTTTTTTTGCCAAAACTGTAAGATATCAGGATGTTGTTCAAATAATTGCACAGGTAAAACAATTAAATCATCAAAATCAACGGCATTATAGGCTTTAATTTGTCGTTGGTATTTTTCATACAATAATGCGGCAAGTTTTTCATCGGTTGTGGTTGCCAGTAATGCAGCTTGTTCAACGGAAATGAAATCATTCTTCCAACGCGAAATAATCCAGCGCAGATTATCCGCTTCCTCGACATCCTCTTTATGCGCTAACTCTTTTAATATCGCTTGACTGTCTTGACTATCAAGAATGCTAAAATTTTTTTTATAACCGAGGCGTTTTGCCTCACGTTTAATAATATTTAAACCCAACGTATGAAATGTTGAAACCGTTAACCCTTTTGCTTCCTCTTTACTTAACAAATGGCTGGCGCGTTCGCGCATTTCACGGGCGGCTTTATTGGTAAACGTAATCGCCGCAATTTGTGCAGCAGAACACACCTTATTCCGAATCATCCACGCAATTTTCTGCGTAATTACCCGCGTTTTACCACTACCTGCACCTGCGAGTACCAGTAACGGCGAGCCAAGATGAATAACAGCCTCTTGCTGTTG
>CAZJDN010000044.1:0-14334 GCA_964544775.1 uncultured Thiothrix sp. | reverse complement strand
GGTTGCGGTTTGGCTTCGGTGATGTCGATGTTACGCCGCATGGCAGAATGGCAAGAGCCGCACGAAGTCCGCTTGTTTTTTGGCGTGTGGCGTGAAGACGAAGTGTTTTACTCGCAAGAATTAGCGGATTTAGCGGCGGAATACCCGAATTTCCATTACCAAATTTGTGTCACACAAGCTACAGCGGAATGGGCGGGTTATCGCGGTTCGGCAGCCGATGCGTTAGCGCAAGCCTTGCAAACGGCAACCAGCAAACCGGATATTTACATCTGCGGTTCGCCGGGATTGATTGAGCGCGTGGCGGAAGTCGCCGCGCAACACGGCATTACCCGCGATGAATTAATTCACGAACATTACGCCAGCAATACGCCAAACAGCGAGTGTTGCGATACCCAGTGTTGAGGAATGGGGTAAGTCGACTGGGCTTACCCCCTTTAATCGCATCAAATAAATAGCGCGACTATACCCACCACGCTAAAAATGCTGCCCAGAATCCAGAAAACTTTATTGGCAGCGGCAGGTTTTCGTTCTAATACCGCATCACTGGGTTTCGCCGGATCGTAGAAAACTTCTACTGTTGTGCCGACAGCGTATTTTCTTACCAAGGCTTCCTCAGCTTGTTGGTTGTTGGATGCGGCTGCACCGAACGCAATGCGTTTCCCTTGGTAAGATTTACCTGCAACCGTGTAGTTATATTCAACTTTTGCTTGGTAATTTACCGATGCATTGTCGTCTGTGGTAAAGCTGGTTAATAAGGAGGATGTTACCGTACCTTGCACAGCAGACCACGTAAGGCTGGCGGCAGCACGTTTGGCATTGTGTTTGGCGAGTAAAATCAACGCCACGCCTAAGATGAAAAAGGCAATGCCAACAATTATATTAATTTCCATAACAAACACTCCATTATTTGATGTTGATATTGAATTCGGTTAATTTCCATGCCCCGTCTTCATAAGTGTAACTTTGCTCAAAATAAACCTTGCTGGGTTTGGTTGGGTAAGTGCCTTTTAGTGCAATCCAACCTTTTTCATCCAATTTGGCTTCGTTTTCAATGCTGGGTTCGAGGTTATCTAAGATGCTTAAATTAATGTCCGCTTTAATTAAGGAAGCATAGGCTTGGTCTAATTGTTTCGTGGTAAATTGTTCCTGCCATAATTTGGCAATGGTTTGGCGAAAATGCTCCATGCTTTTGGCGTTTACGGAAATCGCAAAATCGTGTATCGCTTGACTTACCAAAGCGGCTTGTTCGGTTTTACTCGGTAGGGTCGGTGAAGTGGGGGTTGTTGGTGTATTACTAGCGGTGTTGTTGGTGCTGGATTGTAATCCGGCGGTAGGTTTCTCGATGGTGTAGATTTTCCATGCATCTTTTTCCTTGGTAAAAGCCATTTTAATGGGGATTGTGCCGCCTGTATCCGTTGTAATGGTACCGCTTAGTTCACCGCGCCCATTATTTGTGCTGCGTTCATCCCAACTGGCTTCCTTATAATTCAGGATTGCGCCTTTGGTGAGGAAATCATTTAAAGCGGCTTCATCTGTAGTGGCTTTGAATTCTTCCGCTAAATAGCTATGGGCTTTGCTAATGTTTTTTTCTTTAACCGCTTGGAAAAACGCATCAGCGACGTCAACAATGCCGGATGTAGAATAAAAAGCTATGCCAACAATAATAATGGCTAATAGCATTAAGCCACCGAGTATTTTTAGCAAAATGGAAAAGAACTTTTTCATGATTGACTCCCTAATACGTCTTAATTACTGCTTATTTCCTGCTAGGATGTCATTGGGATTGGAAAAGTGACACACACACTTTTGCACTATTCCCTAAACTTAATAATAGGTTGTTTATTAGGGGATTTTCTTGATAAGCATCAAGCTAAGAATAATGCTTTACGCATGGCATAAAGACACGCAAGCAAATACCTGCGTGTGTTGCTCTTGAATTCGTCAGCCAAATTGGGTTTAATCGCCGCCGTGTGGCAAGGCGCGTTTTAGTAAGGTTCGCCACAACACCCAGTAGATTAAAATACCACAGGCATCTGCGGCTAAATCGGCCAACGAGCAAGAACGCCACGGTACAAAGGCTTGCAGTATTTCAATGAACCCACCGTAGCAAAGTAGCAAGGGCAGTTTCCACCGCCAGAAACTTTCCGTTGTGGCTAAATCCAGCAAGAAAGCGAAGGTAAAAAACGCACTGGCGTGCAGCACTTTATCCATATTGGGGATACCGCCGCCTTGTTCGTGCTTGAGGGCAAGGTAAATACCACCGATTAAGGCAAGGATAAAAACATACAGCCATAGCCGTCGGGTTTGCGCGGTGAGTGTGGCTAAACGTGAGAGAATGAGGTGCATAGCATTCCTGTTTGCAAGTTGTATGGCGTGCGCAAATGGGCAATATTCGGGCAATTAGAATAAACTTTGTGCAACGATTTAAAATACCTATTGGCGTAGCAACTGATTGAAAACTAAATAGATGGGGCTTAAGTGGGTTTTACCGTGCGTGTTAGGTGAAATGGCAGTGTCCCACGGTAAACCAATTTGTATCAGAGTATAAACGGATTTAAGAAGAAAACTTATGGAAAAGATGATCACTTTCGTGCTCAGTGCAGCACTTACCTTTGTGTTGTCTGTATTTGTCAGCCCATTAAATTACGCTGAGGCGGCATACCATAAAGCCAATCAATCTTTGAACCGTGGTGGCGGTTGCCAAAGTTTAAGCAGTTCCACGTTAGAAGAAAAAGCCAGTCCGTATGGTCAAACAATCGCCAGTGCATCGTCTAAATACGGTGTGAGCACCGATTTAATTAAAGCCGTCATTACGATCGAAAGTTGTTTTAAACCCAATGCACGCGGTTCTTCGGGCGAAAAAGGTTTAATGCAATTAATGCCCGGTACGGCGCGGCGTTTCGAGATTCATGATGGTTATAATACGTGGCAAAATATCCACGGTGGCACGCGCTATTTGAGTTTCTTATTAGGGCATTACGAAGGGAATGCGCAACGGGCAGTGGCGGCTTATAACGCAGGCGAAGGCAATGTTAACCCCAACGGGCGCATTCCTAACACGGGTTATGTGGCGAAAGTAATGCACGCTTACAACAAGTTTACGACGGGGGATGACGTAGTGTATGACCCGATTAAAGCGGCGCAAACTGCTGACGAAACTGTTCCGTCGTTAGCCAGTAATGCAGCAGATAGCGTTGCGCCAACCACTGAGCAAGTGAGTGAACCCGTGCGGGAAGTGGTGCAAGCCGTGTCTATTCCTGCTACATCGGGTAATTTGGTTAAACCCATGAAAGCCATTTTGCGCCAATCCAGCCGTGGTTCACAACAAATCGTGCGCCCATTGCAAGTCGCGCAAATGGAAGCGGATAAAGTATTACCGTGGGATGATTTGCACGCAGGTGCTGCGGGTGGGCATTACCAAGTGCAAACGGGGGATACGGTGTACCAAGTCATGCGTGAAACGGGGGTTTCTGTGCAACGTTTGATTAAACTCAACCGTTTGCCCGCACCTTATAGCATTCAGGCGGGGCAAACGCTGCGCCTCAATTAGAATTTAGCTGTTGTTATTGACACCAAAACTGGCTCGCCCCACAATCAGCGGGTCAGTTTGCCCGATATTACGAATGTCTTTGCCTTTATAATCCATTTTATTTAACACGTAACGCATGGCATTTAAGCGTGCGCGTTTTTTACAGTCGGATTTAATAATAATCCACGGGCATTCGGAGGTATCGGTATGGAAAAACATAGCTTCTTTTGCTTTGCTGTAATCGTCCCATTTTTCGAGGGATGCAAGGTCAATCGGGCTAAGTTTCCATTGCTTGAGGGGGTGTAATTCGCGCTCTTTGAAACGGCGGCGTTGTTCTTTGCGGCTAACCGAAAACCAGAATTTAATAATGTGTACGCCGCTATTCACCAATTGGCGTTCTAACTCTGGTGCTTGGCGCATAAATGCAAGGTATTCGTTTTCATTACAAAAGCCCATGACGCGCTCAACCCCCGCACGGTTGTACCACGAACGGTCAAAGAGTGCGATTTCGCCAGCAGAAGGCAAATGCTGAATGTAACGTTGGAAATACCATTGTCCGCGTTCCATTTCCGTGGGTTTTTCCAAGGCGACGACCCGCGCACCACGCGGATTTAAGTGTTCCATGAAACGTTTGATCGTACCGCCTTTACCTGCTGCGTCACGCCCTTCAAACAAGATGACGACCCGTTGCCCCGTTTCTTTAACCCATGCTTGTAATTTGAGTAATTCCACTTGTAGGTGGTATTTCTGCTTTTCGTAGGTTTTGCGTGACAGGCGGTTTTTATAGGGGTAAACCGCTGTGCGCCAATCTTCCACTAATTCATCGTCAGGGCTGACGGGCATTTTGGCTTCAAATTTCTGCCAACGTAATAATGCCGCTTTCAGGGCGGCGGCATCATCGGGGGATGCACCTTCCAAAATGGAAGCGAGGGCTTTCATTGCCGCTTCGCTATCAGCAGGGTTGGCGAGTGTGTGTTCCAAAATGTCTTGTGCCGCTTCGACCTTGGCATCTTGTGCTTCGGCGCAGGCTTGCAATACGGCGAATTCTGCCACTGCCGCTGCGGTAATTTCTGCCTCTGTCAATGTTGGGGTCTTGATCTCTTCTTGTTCCATCGTTTGCTCCATACCTTGTTTATCACGAAAAGTTAACTTTTCCATGTTATGCCTCGGCTGGCTAGCTTGCCCTGACAAATGTCACTAGGGCAGTGGGGGAAGGCTGCAACCTTAGCAACAAGTTGTGGCAGTTGTGGTTGGCTTTGTGTCGTGTTCCTCACAAAAGGTTGGCGAAAAATCCTTATAAATATTACTGGCATAGTTATTGCAGATTTTTGCCGTATAAAACCAATCTCAAACGGGAGTTAGCCTTTATGCCAGAGCCAAATCCAGCGTCTAGTGCATTTTTCGGCGGTGTGTGTGCAGACTTGTCGAGCATTGCGGGTTTCGAGCACGTAGCCCCCGGTTTATCCCTGCAAGCGATTTTAGAAACGGTGGAACAAGCTCCGGTTGCGATTTCAATTACGGATACGCACGCGAATATTTTGTACGTCAATGCCGCGTTTGAGCGTTTAACGGGTTATCGCCGGGTGGAAATTTTGGGGCAAAATGAGTCGGTTTTGTCCTGCAAAAGTACCCCGATGGACATTTACCGCGAGTTGTGGCGCACCATTAATGAGGGAACGGTTTGGCAAGGCACACTGATTAACCGGACTAAAACGGGTGAGCGTTATTTAGCAGAGGTCAATATTGCGCCTGTCATGGATCAAGACGGCGCGATTACCAACTTCTTGGGTATGCACCGTGATATTTCGGTTATTCATCAATTAGAACAACAGCTTAAACACCAAAAATTGCTCTCAGAAACCATGCTTGATCTTGCTCCTGCAATGGTGGTGTTACTCAACAGTGAGCAGCAGGTGTTATTGGATAACCAAGCCTATAAAAACCTGAAAAAAGAATTTAACGAAATTGAGCCTGTGCAATTGTTCCTGCAAGCACTGAATGGGCGGTTGGATAATTTCCCTTATGTGGGTTTCCATGACGTGCAAGTGCCTATCGATACCCCCAAAGGGCGTGAATATTGGTTTGCGGTTTCTGGTATTCATGTGGAAGAGTTGGATCACGCCGCGCAAAACTATTTCAAAGCCAGTGTAGAAAACGGGCATTACTTACTGTTAGTGGCGACGGACATTACTTCGCGCAAAGTGGAGGCAGAACGCGCCCGTATCCAGCAATTGAAAGTGCAAATGGCGGAACAAGAGCTAACCCAAAGTATCCGTGAAACCTTGTCGGGGGCTATTTTCCAACTCGAAACCCCGATTAACGTGATTCAAGCGGCGTTGGCAATGCCGCCGTCGTCGCCGGAAATGCTTTACCCCATTTTACGGCAAATGCTGGCATCGTCCCAACGTGCTTTGGATGCTATGCGTACTGCCTTACCGCAGGCAGAACAAACACGCCATACGTTAGTAAATATCAATCAAGTGTTGAAAGATTTGCTGATTATTTACACCGACCGCTTGTTATCCATTGGTGCGGTGGTGGAATGGAAACCCGAAACCGTGTTACCCCCGCTGACAGGCAACGAAGCGGCATTGCGCCGTATGTTCAATTACTTGCTGGAAAATGCCCTGCTGTCATTGGAAGAAGTCGGGCGAGCTGACCCGGAATTACGCATTCAAACCTACTCCAAAGACGCTGCCATTTGGGTGGAAGTAGCGGATAACGGCATTGGTATTCCCAGTGCAAAACGCCTGAAAGTGTTTGAACCGTTTCAAAGCGGTTGGAAACGCGGACGCGGCAAAGCGGGTATGGGGTTGAGTATGGCGCAAGAAATCGTCAATAACCACGGCGGTGGCATTCGCCTCGACCCAGAATACACCGACGGATGCCGCTTTCTCATCAACCTGCCAATGAAATACAACAGTGAGGGCATGGAATGAGTGATCGGCACGATGTCGCCCAACTGGAACAAACTCTGACCCTGTTGGAAGATGAACTCGCTTGCATTTACGAAGTCAGCAAAGTGCTCAACCGTTCCCTGAATCTGCGTGAAAGTTTGCGCGAGGTGTTGCGTGTATTGCACGAACAGGGGCAATTAGAACACGGTATTGTCAGTTTATTGGACGAAGCCAGCGGCGACTTATTGCTGTGCGAATGGCACAACCAAAACAAGCAAACCATTGAAAATGTGCGTTACCGTGCAGGCGAAGGCATTATTGGGCTGGTTATCGAAATGGATAAAGCCCTGATTATCCGTAAATTAGCCGATGAACCGCGCTTTCTTGACCGTTTAGGCGTGTACAACCCAGCTTTACCGTTAATCGCCGTGCCGATTCGTGCACGCGGGGATGAAATTGTCGGCGTATTAGCCGCGCAACCGCCAGCAGAGTTGCACTTATTAGGTGAACGCCGCCGTTTTCTGGAAATGGTCGGCAATTTAATTGGGCAAAACGTGGTGCTGGCGAATCAGGTTGCGCAAGATCAACAAGAATTACGCAAAGAACGCGATTCCCTGCGGCGCAAAGTCAAAGGCGAACACGGTTTTGGCAATTTGATTGGGCATACGCGCTGTATGCAACTGGTTTTTGACCAAGCGCGGCAAGTGGCAAAGTGGAATACCACGGTTTTGATCCGTGGCGAATCCGGTACGGGTAAGGAATTGATTGCCAATGCCATTCACTACCATTCCCCGCGTGCCAATAATACCTTTGTGAAACTCAATTGTGCAGCATTACCGGATAACTTACTGGAGTCGGAACTATTCGGGCACGAAAAAGGGGCATTCACGGGGGCGATTAGCCAACGCAAAGGGCGTTTTGAACAAGCCGATGGTGGCACATTATTTTTGGATGAAATTGGTGAAATTACCCCCGCTTTCCAAGCCAAATTACTGCGCGTGTTGCAAGAAGGTGAATTTGAGCGCGTCGGCGGTACGAAAACCTTGCAAGTCGATGTGCGCGTGATTGCCGCCACGAACCGTAACTTAGAACAAGAAGTACGCGAAGGCAATTTCCGCGAAGATTTGTATTACCGCTTAAATGTTATGCCGATCATCATGCCGCCCTTACGCGAACGTTTGGAAGATGTACCCGATTTAGCCCGTTTCCTCGTCAATAAAATCAGCCAAAAACAAGCTCGTCCGTTGGACATTAATGACAGCGCGATTCGGGTTTTAATTCAACACGAATGGCCGGGCAATGTGCGTGAGTTAGAAAACTGCATGGAACGTGCCGCCATTCTCAGCCCTGATGGGCATATTGACCAGCACGTTATTCGTTTAACGGGGTTGGAAGGCAGTCATTATCCACCCGCAGAAACCAATAGCAGTACCGCTCCGCGCCCGAAAGTGGATTTAAATTCCCCCGAACTCGACGAGCGCGAACGGGTGATTGCCGCGTTAGAAGAGGCGGGTTGGGTACAAGCCAAAGCCGCCCGTTTGCTTAATATGACACCACGACAAATTGCCTACCGTATCCAAACACTCAATATTCAAGTACGGCAAATTTGATACCAACAAAGCGCGAACCTCCTGTGGTATCACCCTTTCCTCAACGACCTTCGGGTCGTTTTTTTTACAGATTGCGTAATTCCTTGCGTAAAATTTTACCCACATTGCTTTTGGGTAAGGTTGGCACAAACACGATTTGTTTGGGGCGTTTGTAAGCCGTTAGTTGTTCGTGGCAATAGGCTTGTAGGGCTTCTAAGGTCAAACTTTCATCTTTTTTCACCACAAATGCACGTACTGCCTCGCCGGAATGGGCATCGTCCACGCCAATGACACCTGCTTCTAACACTTGTGGGTGGGCGGCGAGCACTTCCTCTACTTCATTGGGGAATACTTTAAACCCTGAAACCAGCACCATGTCTTTGAGGCGATCAACAATTTTGACGAAACCTTGCGCATTAATGACCGCAATATCGCCTGTGCGTAACCAACCGTCACCGGGCATTACTTTGGCGGTTTCATCAGGGCGTTGCCAATAACCTTGCATGACTTGCGGCCCACGTACCCACAATTCACCTGCTTCGCCTACCCCCAATTCATTGCCGTCTAAATCCCGAATTGACACTTCCGTGGAGGAAATCGGCAGCCCAATCATGCCGTTATACGCGCTTAAATCTATCGGGTTAATACAAACCGCAGGTGATGTTTCGGTTAAACCGTAGGCTTCGACTAACGTGACTTTGGTTAAGGCTTGCCACTGTTCGGCAACACTGCGTTGCACTGCCATACCGCCGCCTAAGGCAATTTTTAAATGCGAAAAGTCGACACTATTTATTGCGGGATGATTCAGCATGGCATTAAATAACGTATTTACCCCAGTAATAAAAGTAAACGGTTCACGGGCTAAATCCGCAAGAAAAGCAGGTAAATCGCGCGGGTTAGTAATCAAAACATTTTTCGCTCCCATTTCTAACGCAAATAACGCATTGGCAGTTAATGCAAACACATGGTAAAGCGGTAAGGCGGTAATAAAAATTTCTTCCCCCGGAATTAAATCCGCCGCCGCCCATGCATGGGCTTGCAACATATTCGCCACCATATTACGGTGGGTTAGTATTGCCCCTTTTGCAACGCCTGTTGTACCGCCTGTGTATTGCAAAAATGCCGTATCTGTTGGGTTTACTTGCGCATCTTGGTATTGTGGTAAATGCTGTTTTCCGGCATGTAAGGCGGCATTAAAACCCAGCGCGTTCGGCAGGTGATAATCCGGTACTAATTTTTTCACGTATTTCACCACGGCATTAACCAACAGCGATTGCGGGAAACCTAATGCATCGCCGACTTCGGTGGTAATAATGGTTTTTACGGCGGTTTTATCCACGATATTGGCTAATGTACGAGCGAAATTAGCGAGAATGATAATTGCTGTTGCCCCTGAATCGTGTAATTGGTGGGCTAATTCACGCTCAGAATACAAGGGGTTGGTATTTACCACAATTAAACCCGCACGTAATGCACCGAATAATGCAATCGGGTATTGCAATAAATTCGGTAACATAATGGCAATGCGTTCCCCCGCTTTTAACCCTGCTTCATGCCGTAAATAGGCGGCAAATTGTTGGCTGAGTTGATCCAATTCGTGGTAGGTAATGATTTTGCCCCGATTGCTGAAAGCAGGGCGTGTGGCGAAACGGTCAACACTGTGCCGGAACAATTCCACCAGCGAAGCGTATTGCTGGGTATCAATCTCTGCCGGAACGTGCGGCGGATAGCTCGACAACCATAACTTGTCCATAACTTCCTCCTTTTTCCTAGTTGTTTAATCAAGTTTAGCATTCTTTGTGGGCGGAAGGCATTTCGTCTAAACTTTGTGGACGATTCGCCCACAGGAGAACAAACGTGAGCCCACTTTATTCACCCATTCACGAAAACAGACACTTTTACCTGCAAGTGGATGCTATCCACACGCTGTATGTCGAAGAATGCGGTAATCCACACGGTGTTCCCGTGGTATTTTTACACGGCGGTCCTGGGTCGGGTTGTGAACCGTGGCATCGGCAATTTTTTGACCCAACGCGCTACCGTATCATTTTGTTTGACCAGCGCGGTTGTGGGCGTTCCAGACCCCATGCCGCGTTGGAAAATAACACCACATGGGATTTGGTCAGCGACATGGAATTGATCCGCGAATACTTGGAAATTGACCAATGGGCGGTTTTCGGTGGGTCGTGGGGTTCAACGCTGGCATTGGCTTACGCCGAACAATACCCCGCGCGAGTCAGTGGGATGGTATTACGCGGCATTTTCCTGTGTCGTCAGCGCGACATTGACTGGTTCTATGAGCAAGGGCATGGCGTGGAACGCATTTACCCCGATTTCTGGCACGATTACCTCGCACCGATCCCTGAAAACGAGCGCGGTAATATGGTGCAGGCGTATTACCAACGCTTGACGGGGGAAAATGAAATCGCTCGAATGCAAGCCGCTAAAGCGTGGTCAGTATGGGAAGGGCGCACGGCAAATTTACAGCCAAAAGAGAGCGTTATGGCGCATTTTTCCGACCCTTACACCGCCATGAGTGTGGCAAGGCTCGAAGCGCATTATTTCATCAATCAAGGTTTCCTTGAGCCGAATCAATTGCTCCGCGACGCACAGCGGATTGCACATTTACCCGGCAGTATTATCCACGGGCGTTACGACATGATTTGCCCGTTGGAACAAGCCGTTGCGCTTCATGCTGCATGGCCAAATGCCGATCTGCGTATTATTCCGGGTTGTGGGCACGCAGCAAGCGAATTACCCATTCAACAAGCCTTGGTGGAAGCCACCGACGCATTGCTGGATAAATTGGCATGATTGGCTTGATTCAGCGTGTTACACAAGCGCAAGTCGTCGTGGCAGGTGAAACGGTTGGCAAGATTGAGCAAGGCATTTTGCTGTTACTGGGGGTGGAAAAAGCCGACACCGCCACCCAAGCCAAACGCCTGCTAGAGCGCGTGCTGGGCTACCGCATTTTCAGCGATGAAGCGGGTAAAATGAACCTCGCTTTGCGCGACATTGGCGGTGGTTTGCTTATTGTGCCGCAATTCACCTTACCTGCCGATACGCGCAAAGGAATGCGCCCCAGTTTTACCCCTGCCGCACCGCCAGAACAGGGCAAACAAGGGTTTGATCTATTTTGCACTTATGCCCGTGAACAGCACCCTAGCGTGCAAACGGGGGTTTTTGGTGCGGATATGCAAGTCAGTTTGGTTAATGACGGCCCGGTCACGTTTTGGTTGCAGGTAAACTGATTAATTCCCGATCTTCTTGGTTAGTTTGGCATTGTCGTCGCTTAAATGCCTTACCAATAAATCAAGGCTGCGGATGACGAATTCGAGTAAATTGGTGGCGATGTAAGGCTCTTCGATGCGAATGCGGTTGTACATTTGGCGGTTGATTTCCAACAAACGTACACCGCTATCGCAAGCGCGTAACCGCACGGTACGGGGGCGGCGATCAAAAAATGACATTTCACCCACTAAACTGCCGGGGTTGCTGCGCCCGACTTCCAATTCTTTTTCCGTTTCGACTTGGAGTAATTTCACTGAGCCGTAAATGATCAGGTAGAAACGTTCGCTGATTTCGTCGATGTCTGCCAAAATTTCATCAGACGTTAATTCCCGCACACGGGTATAACGGATAAAGCGTAATACTTCTTCGTCGGTTAATGCGGCACAAAATTCATGGCAGGCATTTTTCACCTGTTCTACTAATTGGTGGTTTGGATTGTTCATGGGTGCAAGCCCTCAAGGTTTCTGAATAGCCACTATCATACGCATTGTTAATAAGCGTTGTTGGTTGCTCCATAGTATACTCCGCACACTTATAATGCACAGTGGAACACCCTATGAGTATCAGTAATGAAGCCGTAAAACAAATGATTATCGACAGTCTGCCGGATGCGCAGGTTGAGGTTACAGGGGATGGTTATAAATACGAAGCGGAAGTCGTCAGCCCTGCATTTGTGGGTTTACGCGCTGTCAAACGCCAGCAAATGGTTTATGCGGCGGTAAATACGGCGATTACTTCAGGGCAATTACACGCTTTAACCATTCGCGCTTACACCCCTGAAGAAAAAACCGCCTAACGAGAAACACATGGACGCAGAACACCGTTCGCACCACCCCGCTTTAAAGCCGATTGATGACCGAGAATTAGCCCGTGAAAGTTGGAAAATCTTCCAAATCATGGGGGAATTTGTGGACGGTTTTGAAAAGCTCGCGCATTTACGCCCGTCAGTGAGTATTTTCGGTTCAGCACGCATTCCGCCCGGTGATCCGCTGTACCAATTAACCGAAGAAATTGCCCTGAAATTATCCAATGCGGGTTTCGCGGTGGTTAGTGGCGGTGGTCCGGGGTTAATGGAAGCGGCGAATAAAGGTGCGTTTGCGGGTAAATCGCCCAGCGTGGGTTTAAATATTCAGCTTCCGCACGAACAGCAATCCAACCCTTACCAAGACGTTTCGCTGTATTTTCGGCATTTTTTTTCGCGTAAAGTCATGTTCGTGAAATACGCTTCGGCTTACGTGGTAATGCCCGGCGGGTTTGGTACGTTGGATGAGCTGGCGGAAATTATTACCCTAGTGCAAACGGGTAAAACGCGCAAAATCCCCATTATTTTAGTCCACACGCCGTTTTGGCAGGGCTTGTTGGATTGGTTCAGCCATACGTTGGTAAAACACGGTACAATTACGCCCGACGATCTTGATCTGTTTGTGATTCTTGACGATGTGGATGCCATTGTTAAGCACATTTTCCAATACTACGAACGCGCCATTACCGGACCTTCTGCCGAAGAACGCGCCAATTTCATGGAGATATAAAAATGAAAACAACAACTTTCCCCCCCATTTTTTTAGGGCTTGCCATCCTCGTAACAACGGCGGTACGTGCCGATGATTCGTTTGATAGCGCGTATGCACCTACCCCAGAAACCGCAGCGGTTGCGGTTGGCAGCGATAATGTTGAAACAGAAACGGTGGGGAAATTAAAAATCCAAAACATCCGTATGGCAGACCGTTACGGCACAATCGAAGAAGACCGTGTGCAAGCCATGCGCAGTGAAATCCGCTACGTACCAACGGGTGGGGAAGGTTACAACTTAGTCGATTCCAGCGGTTCGCAAGGCAATAGCACCAACGCGCACAACGATGGCGATATGAAAATTTCTAGCTGGAAACTGTTCACCTGGTAAACCAATGTCAGTCTATACCCCTGTTAATGCCGCTGAATTGAGCCTTTTCCTGCAACAATACCCCGTTGGTGAATTACAGCACTTTGCGGGTATTTCGGCAGGCATCGAAAACACCAATTTCTTTGTCACCACAACGGGGGGGGAATACGTGCTCACCCTGTTTGAGCACCATACGCCTGCTACGCTGGATTACTTTTTGAATTTGCTGCGTCATTGGGCGGTGGCGGGGGTTATTGTGCCGTCGCCTGTAGCTACGCAAAGTGGTCAGTTACTCAGTAAATTAAACGGTAAACCTGCGGCGTTGGTGCAACGTTTACGCGGCGAACACCCCGAACAGCCCACGCCAGCAGAGTGTGCGGAACTCGGTGCAATGCTGGCGAAAATGCACCTTGCGGGGCAACATTTCCCGTTTTACCGTCCGCCGGATCGTGGGCATCATTGGCGTATGCAAACGGGGCAAACCTTACTGCCGCAATTGTCTGCGGATGATGCGCAATTGTTGCAAGCGGAGTTGGCTTATCAGCAAACGGTTGATTTCGACAGCTTGCCGATTGGTACGATTCATGCCGATTTATTCCGTGACAATGCGCTGTTTCACGCTGGGCATTTGAGCGGTATTTTGGATGTGTATTTCGCCTGCACGGATAGTTTGCTCTACGACCTTGCGGTGGTGGTCAATGATTGGTGTTGTGTCGCGGATGGTTCGTTGGATGAAGCGCGTACCCAAGCCTGTTTGCAGGCTTACCAGCAAGTACGCCCGTGGGAAGCAAGTGAAAAAACGTTGTGGGTAGCAACCTTGCGTGCCGCTGCCTTGCGTTTCTGGCTGTCGCGCTTGGTGGCGCAATTTAACCCGCGTGAAGGCGAGTTAACCTTGCAAAAAGACCCTGCCGAATTCCGCGAAAAATTGCGCCAACGTATAGCACTTGCGACCCCACCTGCCATTATCGTGAATGCGCGGCGTTTACTGTGCCCTTTGCCCGTGATTCGGGTGCAACAAGCGGTGGCAAAACTGCCTGTAGGTACGCACGTTACCGCCATTTGCACCGACCCCGGTGCGTTACACGATATTCCTGCATGGGCGCGGATTCACGGGCATTGCGTCGTTGAAACCCGCACCGAAGGGCG
>CAZJDN010000043.1:6859-14484 GCA_964544775.1 uncultured Thiothrix sp. | reverse complement strand
TGCGCCAGCCATGTTGCGACCGCCAGTCGAAGTGCGGGAACGGTAAACGGGCATGTTATACTCCTACAAGCAAATTCTTGGCAAAAAGGCATTCTAACGCCACAATCGCACCACGTCACACACTTGCAGGTGTGGCAATCTTTAAAGCGATATTCCTAGCCACAGGTAAACAATCATGCGCGGCAAGTGTTTTCTTCCCCTAAGCGTCCTGCTATTGGTTTTGGCAGGCAGTTATGCAGCTCAGGCAAACGACACACTAAAACCTCGCCCGACAGTATGGGCGCAACCCATAATAGCCGCAGGTTTACCCAATTTATTTAAAGTCAGTAATCACCTTTACCGTTCAGCACAACCGAGTACCGTGGGTTTTAAAACGTTGGAAAGTTTAGGCATTTACAAAGTATTAAACTTACGCCAATACCACGATGATTTGGATATAGTAAAAACCACACCAATAGTTTTACAACACCTTCCCATTAATACTCGCAATTTTGGTGAAAAAGAAATTACCGAGGCTTTGCAAGTTATTGCTGAATCCAATGAGCCATTATTAGTGCATTGCTGGCATGGCGCAGATCGTACTGGAACAATTGTTGCTGCATACCGCATGGTTTGCCAAGGTTGGACAAAAGAACAAGCCCTGACAGAATTAACCGATGGTGGTTATGGTTATCACACCATTTTCAGCAATATTCCCCAACTGGTTAATAACCTCGATGTAGAAAAACTCCGCCAACAAATACACGGTATCGGGTGTCAATGAGGCATTAATTTTACATTCCCATTAATGGTATCCAATTGTAAAATTTGCCCGGTCTTTAAATCATGCAAAGTGTTTGCTGCAACCACACAATAAGGCACGCCCATTTCACGCGCAACAATGGCAGAATGGGCTAATTGACTACCTTGAGTAACAATAATACCGCGTAATGTAGCAATCGTTGCAACCCAACGATTATGAAAATACGGCGCGACTAAAATGCAATTCGCGGGAATTACGCCGTGAAAGCTAGCCGGATTATCCACCCGTACTATTTCTCCCGTTACTATTTTAGCCGCAGCCAATGACTGCATTGGTCTATCATAATCAATAGTTTGTGTAACATAATCATAATATGCCACTTGCGCTTGCTGATGTTGACCTGCCATTGCCGCTGTTAAGTCTTGCCGCAAAAAGGCATCCCACTGACAAAAAGCCACTTGTGGCTTTGCTTTTACAATCGTTTTTAACTTGGCTAATTCAATAAAGAAAAAGGCTTTGCACAATGTATTCAGCACATTCCAATCATCTAATTGCGCAGGAATAGTTGGTGTTTCTTGCACAGAAAACCACGTTAATTCATACGCATGAGGAGCTTGTAATTGTTCACGCCCACCGCCTTGACTAAATACATTTGCCACCATCCAATATTGAAACCATTGCGCCAGTTGCGCATAAGTAAAGGTGGGCGTTTCTAAGTTATTTTGTACTGTAGATATTAGTCTTGCTTGCCATTGTTTGTGCCGAAATGCTTGCCAAAAACCACCCATTAACGTAAGTCGATAAAAGGCTTTTTCTTTTACTACATCCACTAATACTGAACCATCAGGCATATATTGCATAAAATCCACCGTTTTGGCAGTAAAGCCCAACGATTGCCAAGTGGGTATGCAATCCACATACAATTGCTGTAATAAACTAAATGATAGCGGTGATAATCGCCCCACTGTTTCACTTAAAGCCGTAAAATATAATTGCGCAGGGCGTGGTGTAGTTGCGGGTAAGACTGCCCCCACCAAATGCGTTTGCGGACGCACTTGTAAAATCACCAGTGTGTTTTGCTGTGCGTCATACGCCCATTCACAATCTAACGGGAAATCAAAATGGGCGCGTAAATCACAACAAACTTGCCGTAATAATGGCTCAAGAAATTCACAACTTGCAGTTAAAGGCAAGGGCGCATTAATACCTGATGTTAAAGCAATAATGGCGGCTTGTGCATTACCGCTCACAACTTGTTGCACCATTTGCGTGGAATATTCAATGTAAGCGTAATCAGGAAAAAAACTCCACGGCGCAAACAATACCCCACCGATCTGGTGTTCAATAAACGGTTGCACCAATAAATTCGGCACATGATTAATACCGAGTGCTATTGCAATTTGCTTATTTTCAAACCATGCTTGTGCAATTGTCGTGGCTAATTCTGCTCGCGTAACCGCTTCCGAACTCCAAAAATGCCCTGCAAAAGAATGTACCGCGCCGTCTTCATGCGTACTCGCACTGCGCACAATAAAACGCTGGCTATTTACACTGGCTAACCACTGATTAAGCCTTTCTATTGATGTTTCAGGTGCGTTTAATAAATACGTGGCAGGCGTAATTAAACCCGCTGCGGCGGCTTGTTGCAAATACACGTATTTACTGGGTAAAGTATTCATTGATACAAACCCGCCATAAAGGAATTGGTTTCATCGTAAATACCACTAATTTTACCGCCGTGTTGCTCAATTAAATAAGCCAGATTCCCTGTGTGAAAACAACCGCCGTAGGTTTTGCAAACCAATACTGCCGGACGCTGTTGCGTCGCTTGAAACAATGGCTGCAAATCGCTGCTAGAAGCCGTTTCATACGGTAAGCGAATGCTTTGCGCCAGTTTCACCGCCGTAACCCCATCTGCATCTACTTGAATTTTCACTGCATCTGCTGCTTGCGCTTTTGCTTTATCCAGCAAAGGGTAATACGTTGCTTTGTAATCAGCCGTACCTTTAACTGGCAACTTTCGCGCATTCCATTCTGCTAACCCACCTTGCATATAAACAATGCGCGATTTTTCAAAATCATTTTGGTTAAATAAGGCTTGCTGAATAAAGTTAGCTCCTAAATAACCGCGCAACCCTGAATGGCATAACACCATAATCACTTTATCTTTGGGTAGTTGCTGCGGCATAATGCCGTGCACTAAATCACCGTAACGAAAGGTTGCATCATACGGAATGCTAAACTTTTCCCGCTCTGCATCTTCCCGAATATCCAACACATAATAATGTTTTGGTTCAGCGCGTAAATTATTGGCGAAAACTTCGGGGTCTTCAGAATAAATCGCGGCAAACGTTACTGGGGATAAGTGTTTACGCAAGCGCGTGGCATTGGCTTCTTGCTCCATTTCATGCAAGGTTTGTAATTTCCACGCTCGAATCCGTTGGTCTTTTTCTAAATTAATGACGCTTTCAATGCTTAAAGGCGGGGGAATAACCCGTGCTGCACTTTGTTTACTGTAAAGGAATAAGCCCAAAGCAAGCAGTATTAATAGCAACGCGCTAATCGCGTATAAGACTTTGCGTTTCCAACCGACAATATACTGAGCAAAAAATTGCCTTACGGCTAAAGCAGCTCCAGCAAAGAAAACGGCGACCATTCCCAAAAACTGGAGGGATGATTGCCATAAAGACACAACCGCATCCGGCGGCGGTAAGGCATAAGCAGAACTGCTTATGCCCAGTAATAACAGTAAACTCCAACGTGTGGCATTATTCATCGCAATTGTCCTTTCTGCGTTAGTTTTATATCTGACCACCGCAATAGTAAAACATTCCCGTCATGCCTGAACCCATTGCGCTTACCCTGATGTGGCACACCCTATTGTGTGGTATAAGACTGCACCGAAACCGCGTTTTAAAGAGGAAACCCCATGTTCGCACAACCAGCAGAAATACCATCTACCGATAATATGAAGGCTTTTACTGCGGCATTGCCAATTACTTTACGCGCGAACCGTAGCAAAATGTGGATGCCCGCTGGCTTGGTCTTCGGCGCAACCTTTTTCGTTATTTTGAGCTTTTTTCGCAATGGCGGCACGGTCTTAATGATCTGGTCAATGGCGCAAATCGTTTTATCGGTTTTCATTGTCCGCGCTATGTTCTTCCGCCCGTTAGCAAGTTTGTCGATTGCTGCTGAAGGTTTCACCCTTTCCACCCAAAATGAGGGGAAAATGATCCCCTGGCATGAGATTGAATCTTTCAGCACCGTCAGTATTGCGGGGGCAAAAGCAGCGGCATACCAATTTACTGACGCATCCGGCAAGCAAAAGGCGGCAAGCCGTTACACCATTCCAACGCAATTTGATGTTCAGCCGATTTTACTGGCAGACACGCTGGAAAAGTGCCGTAAATACTTCACCAGCAAGCGCAAATAATTACTGCACAAGGCGGATAACATCCTTACCGATGATTATCCGCTGTTGCTTGTATAACAAACCAATCGCGCGTTTAAAATGCGCCTTACTTACTTGGAAGGTTTGGTAAATGGCTTCTGGTGAGCTTTTATCCGTAAATTCCGATACCCCGCCACACGCTTGCAAATGCGTAAGGATTTTCTCCGTTAAATCATCGTGCGCAACGGCACTGGGTAATTGCAGCATTAAATCAATCTTCCGATCCGCCCGAATTGCTTTAATATACCCCGTCACTTGTTGCCCAATGCGTAACGGCTGAAAGATTTCATTAGCGTATAACAAGCCCAGATGCGTGCCATTGATGACCGCTTTAAACCCCATGTCGGTACGTTCGTAAATCAACAAATCCACCGCTTGCCGTGGCTCGAAACCCGCCCCGAATTCATTCAAAAACAATTCCAACCGTGAGGAAGCCGCAATCGTTTCCGTTTTTTCATCCACGTACACATACACCACGTAAGAACGCCCTTCTTGCATCAATTGGGCTTGCTCACGGCGCGGCACGAGTAAATCTTTCGGCAGCCCCCAATCCAAAAACGCCCCAAAATGGCTGACCGCAACCACTTTCAAACACGCGCATTCCCCCACTTTTACTTTCGGCGTAGCGGTGGTGGCAATCAAACGGTCTTCCGAATCCAGATAAACGAATACTTTTACCCAACTATCCACCTGACAATCAGCGGGAACGTAACGCTTAGGTAACAATATCTCGCCATACTTACCACCATCCAGATAAACCCCAAAGCTGGTTTGTTTTACGACGCGCAGTAAATTGTGCTTGCCTATTTTTAACATGTGGCTGATCCTTATCTGTGAATACACAACGTTTATCACGTAAATTGACAGTGGGTACTTGAAATTTGCTGCACTGCAACATAAATTTTCATAAAACAGTGAACCATTTTATGCTGCACTGCGTCATAGTGACTAACTTACGCTACAACAGGTACTTCTTATGCGCAACTATCTTGTCATCGGTGAAAAATGGAAACGTGCTATCGTTTTCTCCAATGAACATTACGCTGATTTATACATCAGTAAAAACTGCACTGGTGAAAATCTCTGCACTAAATATTCTGCTGAAGAATTCACCGCTGCATTTGAGGGCTTGGTACAAAAAGCCATGCCCTTTGGTCCGAATGATTATATGGCACAAAAGCTCCTTGTGCTGAGCGATTCCGAACTATTGCTACCGTCCATCGGAAAAAACGAACGATAACCGAACTTACCTCAAGAATTTTCTGCTTGCCCAGTCCCTGCCTGATTGCCTATAGTTAGTTCGTGTTTTGTTCGGTTTTACAGGAGTGGACAATGGTTACGAAACGGCAACAGCAAACTTACGAGGTCATTCTCAGCCTATCTGCGCGGCACGATTACCTGCCGACATTGGACGAAATCGCCCACGCAAGCGGCATTAATACCCGTAGCACCGTTCACGAACACGTCAAAGCCCTGATCCAAGCAGGTAAATTACTGCCCGGTGTCGGCAAACAAGCGTACCGCATTCCCGACCCTGTAGCGGCAAACCACCCGTCAATGGCGTTTGTGCTCCCGTTGTGGCAAGTCGCCGCAGGTGTGCCGATTGCATCCCACAGCGGGGAGGAAATTGATTTCACCGCCCTGCTCGGTGGCGTGGATGGCTTGTACGCCATGCGAGTACGAGGTGAGTCCATGATCGACATTGGCATTAATGACGGCGATTTGGTCATTATCCAACAACAAGAAGTTGCCAATAATGGCGAAATCGTTGTCGCCGCTGTTGACGGTTTAACCGACGATTTAGAAGCAACGCTGAAACGCTTTTACAGCCTCGCCGACGGCTACATTGAATTACGCCCCGAAAACGCCAACCTAAAGCCCATGATCTACCCCGCACAACGGGTCAAGATTCAAGGCAAGATGGTCGGTTTATTCCGCAAATATTAAAACGAGGAATTCGCAATTTGCT
This sequence comes from uncultured Thiothrix sp., assembly GCA_964544775.1. Taxonomy (GTDB): domain Bacteria; phylum Pseudomonadota; class Gammaproteobacteria; order Thiotrichales; family Thiotrichaceae; genus Thiothrix. Next base: position 8,322 of record CAZJDN010000043.1, on the reverse strand, counting down.
CAACAAGGAGACCCCAGCATGAACCCCAACGCATCCACGCCAGCACTGCTCCCCCCAATAACCAGCAATGACTTAGCCCATTTACCCCCGTTACCCGCCAAACCCGAATGGGCGGAAGTGTGGAAAATTACCCGCGCCTTGTTGGTGGTTTGGGCGGTAGCGGTATGGGCATTACTGATCTTACTCCCCGCTGTGGAACAAATGCGTAATGTCGCCAGTGCCAGCTTGCACTTGCCTTACGTGTTGATTGGTTTAGTGCTAGTCGGGGCAACTTTTGCGGCGCATAACCTGAAAGCGGATGGGCATCTGCTGTGGTTTTTAGGCGTGCTGTTAATGCTGGCAGGCTGGATTTAAAGAAAGCGGCGTGAGGTAAGCGGCAACTTCCCCCACGCCAGACCTGTATTCATGGGATAGATCACAGGAAGGGTAGATTATGACCGATTCCACACCAAATACCAAATTCGACCGACCAGCGCATCTGGTCGAGACTAAATCATTACGCGACTTGCTGTCTGACTTACGTAAAGCAGAATCGTGGTTACTGCTATCGGCAATTGCCGCATTCCTTGCTTCGGCGTTTTTCGTGGTGAAATATTTCGTCGGCGGCGACATGACACCGAGTAATTGGAGCGGGGAACAATGGGCTAATGCCATCCTAGGTTTAGGTATTACTGCTGTCATTACCGCCGCACAAGCCTTTCTGTATGCCAGTGGCTATAAAGGTCCGGCTGCCGTTGCTGCAACCGTGATTGTGGTATTTTTCGGCTTATTTTCTGAGGTGTCGCAATCAATGGAACGGGAAGATGCTACCGTGCGACACCGCTCTGAAAACTCCCCCGTTTTCCAAGCCGCCCTCGGTAGCATTAACACCATCAGCAACAGTGCGACCAGCATGACTTCGGAACAAAAAGCCTTGGGTGATGCACGCGGTCAATTGCAATATTGGCAACAACAAAAAGCGGATAAACAAGCAGGTCACGCCAGTTCACGGTATTCTTTGAGCACCTTGGAACGCAATATCAGCCGTTACCAACAGCAAGTTGCGTCTTTAGAACAGCAAGCTAGTTTACAAGGCGCAAACCGTGCAACCTTACTTTCCGGCGCGATTGTGCAGGCGAAAGCCTTGGAATACGACGAAGATAAACATTACGCCATGATCCGTTTAATCAAAGGTCTGTTTGGTGTGGCGGGTATTTGGGCATCGTTTTTCTTTTCCATCATTATTATTGGTACGTTTGAATACGCTTTCCATTTTGTCGGTGCTTACGTGGCGGATCACAAACGTGCTTTACTGCTATTAGGGCGCGATACGCACGGCGATTTGATTCACCCCAACGCGCCAAACGGGACGGATGCGCACCTTACGCAAACCCGTATTCCCAAAGATTACGGCAATACACTGCGGGAAAATTACCTGAAATGGGTCACGCCTGAACGGGATCAATCCCCCGAACCCATTGCCA
>CAZJDN010000043.1:0-6759 GCA_964544775.1 uncultured Thiothrix sp. | reverse complement strand
GGCAAACTCAAACCAACGGTACGCCCCGTCACGGATGCGGTAACGGAAGTGATCAAACAACACGCGCAAACACTGGGTTTACAAGCTGCTATGATTGGCAAACCCGAACGGCAAAAAATGGCAGAAAAGATGCTGGAAAAACTCGCCCAAGAAAGCATTATTGAACTCAACGATGAGCAGGGCATTGGTAAAGCCAAATACCGCCTCGCCAGTCGTTGGGCAACGCCTTCCCCTGCCGAAATACCGACCGCTGGTCAGCTCGCTCGCTAAACTTTTCCGCTATGACGCTTGTGGGTATATCATAACCCTTCGTCCCTGCTCTGGCTGCAAAGCGCGGCCAGATCGTCTATATAAAGGGATAATTATCGAGTGTCTTTGCGGAAACATCATGAAAAATAATCTCATCGCCATAACAGCGGGGCTGTTATTCAGCACGGCGATTGTACCAGTCAGTTTCGCCGGAACATACGGTCCTACCGCCGCACACGAAACGCTGTGGAGCATTGCCAGTCGTTTACGCCCAACCGATGCCGTCAACACACAACAAGTCATGCTGGCGATACGAGCAAAAAATCCGCAAGCCTTTACCACCACCAATATTAATGCCCTGAAACAAGGCTCGGTTTTGGAACTGCCTACCCTTGCAGAAATCCAGCAACTTGACCGTACCCAAGCCCTGCATACTGCCAATAACCAAAACCAACATTGGCAAAGTTCCCCCCCTGTCGGTAAACGCAACGCCAGTCTAACCACTGCGCGAAAAACCCAAGCACGGGTGACACAAGAAATTAACAACCTGCGCTTGCAACTCAAAAAAGAACAGCAACGCAGTGCGAAATTACAAGCCCGTATTCAAACGCTCCAAGCCGCACCGAATACCGCACAAGCCCCCAACGAATTAACCCAATTACACGCGGAAATCACTGCACTCAAAACGGAATTAACCGAAAAGAACAACCACATCCAAAACCTCGAAACCTCCTTGCGCGAAGCCAGTGACGCAATTAAACGCCAATACGCCGAAAACCAAGCCCTTTACGATCAACTAAAAGCCACTAACCCAACAACCACACAAGCCACCACACCACCCAGTAGTAAACCACAATTAACCTTGTCGGGGGTTGGCGATCCCCTTACCCCGAATGCCGCAAACCCCGCCCCAAGTAAACCGCCCGTTTTCACGGATCAAGTACAACCAACACCACCCACAACGGATGCAAACGATCCCAACAACCGTATCGGTACACCCTTAAAGAGTTTGTTAGCTCAACAAAATGCAGCAGCAGCCCCTGATACCAGTGCAGCCGAAACCAACCCAAGTAAAACTGCCAACACAGGAATGCCAGCTTTCGGTAATGGCAATTCACCGTCACGGGTTTCTTTCATCATCGCGCTGATTTCGCTGTTATTCATTACCGCACTATTATGGCGCACCTTCATTCAACAACGGGCAGTGCGACGGGAAACGGCGGCAATGGCAAAAAACACACCTGCCGTAACGCCCCAATTAGCCGCCAATGACCCTGTTTTGCCCCCTAAATCGGATAGCAAACAAGAATCTGACTTGTTGTTATAAAACACATTTCTTGACGAATGGTGTGGATAACTAAGCAAGCCGAGCTTGAAAATCCCTAGTAATTGTGCGTGATACGCGGTGGTAGGTTTTCACCCATCGGTGGTGTTTTCTGATTTAGGCATCAAAATTACTGATAAACGGCACATTTTGACCGATAATCGCGCATATTTAGCAGTAAAACTGGCAATTCGTAGGCATTATTGGCAACCTTCCACCCAGCAATACTTATCCCCCGAAATGCCTCCCCCTGTGGATAACTTGGTGGATAAAAATAACGACCATTTCCATGACGATAAATCGAGGACTCGATGAAATACGATGTGTACGGTATCGGCAACGCTTTGCTCGATAAAGAATTTGAAATTTCTGAAGCGTTTTTAACAGAATACGGCATTCAAAAGGGCTTAATGACGCTGATTGATCAGCCCACGCAACAGACATTATTGGCCGCGTTAAGCACCACTTTTGGGCTAAAAAAACGTGCCAGTGGCGGTTCAGCCGCCAATAGTATTGTGGCCATCAGCCAATTCGGCGGCAAAACCTTTTACGCTTGTAAAGTAGCAAATGACGAAGCGGGCGAATTTTACATGAACGACCTGCATGCAGCGGGGGTAAAAACCGCGTTGGATCAAGTACGGGCATGTTGCGACGGGGTTACGGGCAAATGTTTAGTCATGGTAACGCCGGATGCCGAGCGCACCATGAATACTTTCCTAGGCATTACCGCCGATTTCTCAGAAGCAGAATTGCATTTGGATGAACTCAAACAAGCGCAATATTTGTATATCGAAGGTTATTTAGTGACTTCCGATGTATCCCGTGCGGCAGCATTAAAAGCACGTAAAGTAGCCGCAGAAAACGGCGTAAAAACCGCGATGACCTTTTCTGACCCCTCAATGGTGCGCTATTTCCGTACTGGCGTGGATGAAATGCTAGGTACAGGCGCGGATATTTTGTTCTGCAACCGTGAAGAATTAGCCGTTTTCACGGGCGAAGACGATCTGGAAGCTGCCATCAGCGCAATCAAACCGTTTGCACGTAAACTGGTTGTCACGCTAGGAAGCGAAGGTGCTTTAATCGTCAATGACACTAACCGCGTCGCGGTCGCACCCCATAAAGTTGCCGCTGTCGACACCAATGGCGCGGGTGATATGTTTGCAGGCGCATTTTTGTACGGCATTACGCAGGGCATGAACGACGCACAAGCAGGAAAATTGGCAAGCATGGCTTCCTCGCGTATTGTTACGGTGTTCGGCGCACGCTTAAGTAAACAAGCACACCAAGAAGTCTTGGCAGCCGTTAACTAACTCCCCCCAACACCCCAACGGAGATTGCGTTATGCGTAAACTGTACCTGATTGCCCTGATGAGTTTACCGCTGTGTGGTTATGCAGCAGAAGAGGCATGGGATGTCGGCTTAGCCGTCAATGCAAACCAATCACCGTTTGTGGGTGGTGATACGTTAGTGAGTGTACGCCCTGTTTCGCACGACACCAGCGGGTTTGACCTTGAAGGGCTTACTTGGTCATTCAAGCAAACCCCACAACACGAGCTGTATCTAGGCGCGGGTTTGGATGATTGGGATCACAAACGCGGCGACAGTGCGGCGTTGAGCGATATGCACCCATTGGATCGCGCCATCAATGTGCGAATGGGCAGTGCATGGAAAACCGCTTCCGGCGTGACTTCCATCGACCTTGCGCAAGACCTAACCGCACACAAAGGAACGCAAGCGAAACTGCGTTACACCTACAACCCCGCACCGCACCACGCAAATATCCGCCCATATGTGGAAGCGCAATGGCTTTCCGCCAAAGTCAGCGACTATTACGTGGGTGTGAATGCAAACGAAGCCAAAGCAAATCGCCCCGCGTACCAAGCAGGTGCTGCAATGGCAGTGAAAACAGGCGTTACCTTGGAACGCGCATTAACTAAAAAAGTCACCTTACTGAGCGGCATTAATGCCACACATTACAGCAACGCCATTAGCGACAGCCCGATTGTGGCACACAGCACCGTATGGGGTGGGTACATCGGGTTGACTTACCGTTGGTAATTCCGCACGCATGAATAATACCGTTATTGGGATTTTGGGTTCGCGCCTTGATCATCAAGGTTTGGGGAAACGCCGTCATAGCCGTTGGCGACCGTCGGTGGGGATTTTGATGCACCCGGAATTCCCGGTGGATGAATTCGTGCTGCTGCACCATCAGGATGAAACCGAATTAGCCGCGCTGACCGTGCGCGATATGCGTGAGCTTGCGCCACAAGCACGCATTAGTACCTACGTGGTCAATTACACCAACCCGTGGGATTTTGGCGAAGTTTACAGCCAACTGCACGAATTCACCCGCCAGTACCGTTTTGACCCAGAACAAACCCATTACTACGTGCACATCACCACGGGGACGCACGTTGCGCAAATTTGTTTGTTTTTACTCACCGAAGCCAATTACCTGCCTGCTAAATTGCTACAAACCTCACCGAGTAAAGACGGTGTACAAGGTTCGCTGCAAATCATTGACTTGGATTTATCGCGCTATGACTTGATTGCTTCACGCTTTGAACGCGAAGCACAAGAAGGCACGGCGTATTTAAAAGGTGGCATCGAAACCCGCAATGCCGCTTTTAACGCGCTGATTGCGCAACTGGAACAGGTTTCGATTCGTTCTGCCGCACCGATCTTGCTCACAGGTGCAACGGGGGTGGGAAAATCGCAGTTGGCAAAACGCATTTTCGCCCTGAAAAAACAACGGGGACAAGTCAGCGGCAAATTGGTCGAAGTCAATTGCGCTACCTTGCGCGGCGACAATGCCATGTCCACGCTGTTTGGGCATGTGAAAGGTGCATTCACCGGAGCACTAAGCGCACGCACAGGCTTATTGCGTGAGGCACACAAAGGCTTGCTGTTTTTAGACGAAATCGGCGAGCTTGGTTTGGATGAACAAGCCATGTTGTTACGCGCTATTGAGGAAAAAGTCTTTACCCCGTTTGGTAGCGATCAAGCGGTTAGCAGTGATTTCCAACTGATTGCTGGCACGAATCGGGACTTGTTTCAGCGGGTACGTGAAGGGAAATTCCGCGAAGATTTACTGGCACGGATTAATTTATGGACGTATGAATTACCCCCGTTACAACATCGCCGCGAAGACATTGAACCAAATATCGAATACGAATTGCAGCAATTTGCACGTAAAGTAGGGCATAAAGTCAGCTTTAACCAAGCGGCACGCACCCAATACCTTGCGTTTGCGCATTCACCGACAGCAACGTGGCGAGCCAACTTCCGCGATTTGAATTCCAGCATTACCCGCATGGCGACACTCGCCAGCGGCGGACGCATTACCGAAACCATTGTCGCGGGGGAAATCGCTCGTTTGCACTATGATTGGCGCAGCTTTCAAGCCATTGCGCAACACGACGACCAGCACTTACTGAATGAAATCGTGGCATCCAACACCTTGGAAAACATGGATTATATCGAGCAAGTGCAATTAGCCGCCGTATTGCGTGTGTGCCGTGCGAGTAAGAGTTTAGCCGATGCTGGGCGTACTTTATTCAACATCAGCCGTACCCAACGCACTAGCAGCAATGATTCGCATCGTTTACGTATTTACTTGCAAAAATACGGGCTGACATTTGCAGACATTGTGTAACTCACTTCCACGAACCGCTGTCATTTAAGACCCAACCCGCGTAAAACGGCATTAACACCACGCCACCCAAGACTGCTGATACGCCATCTACCGCCAAGGTAACAGGGGTTAATGCCACTTTACCCAATTTCGCCCCTGCACCTTCCGGCTCAGTTACTTGGAGGGTATAAGGCTGGCGGAAATACGCCGTTTGCGGCACTTTGACATCGCCCGCTAAATAGCGCGTACCGTTAATAGTGGCGGAATATTCCAACTGATCCCCCGCACTATTGGGTTTAAACCCTTGTTGACGTAAAAAGGCTTGTTCACTAGCGGTTAACTGCGCCAAGTTTGCTTGCAAAGTGTAACTACCGCTAATGCGTTGCCCAGCATCAACCCTGAAATCACCGAAACTGGGTTCTAATTTCGCTCGGCTTTGCCACGTTAACAAGGTTTTCAGCGGTTGCCCTAAGGGGAAAATGAAGTGATGTTCCTCACCCGCAATAATCAGAGTTTGTGCATCTTGGGTAATGAGAAAACTGTTAATTTTTTCTGAACCTGTGCTGGTCGTTTGGCTGTGTAAGGCGTAAGTTGCACAACCCAATTGTGCCAAACATAACAACATTACCAGCATTCGGCGGAAGACAGACAACATATTGAATCTCCAAGTTGTTTTTACTTTTCGAGGAAGATTCTGCCACACCACAGACACTTACTGCCGAATACCACGGAAAGTCGCGTATAACGCTACTCACCGTCGTAAATAATACTGCTTGCGCTTAATGCAGCGACTGCTGTTTGCGTTGCAAGCGCGACAACAATGACCCCATACGTTTGGGGAATAGCAACAATAACAAACCACCCGGTAGGGCAATTGCCAATAACACCAACATAAATTTCGGTGAGCGTAGGATATTATTCATTCAGGGTTCGCCTCCATAACGAGCCGCAACAACGCTCCCGCACAATGCATTAGCGTGTCTGTCGTGTCGTTGCTAAAAAGTCCATTGTCATTCAGTTATGCTTAAATACTGGCTGAAAACTGCGAGCTACATCCATTGCTACCCATTGCGTTTCAGACACGTATCATGCCTAAAAACACACGGATATTGCCCATCCCCTCGCACTTTCTGGGTTGAGTGCAGGATACTATAAATCCATGCAAGATTCGTGCAGAAGATGCAAAAAATTTATAAAAAAACGGGGGGTAATATTCAGTGTTGGGGGATTAATAGGGAAGAAATAACCACCTTCCAGCATTTCTCGTAACAAGCACTTACCTAACGTCGGCGACAAAACCCTTCTATCCTCAGTTTATCGTATTCTAAACTATGCAAAGGTATATGATTTTGGGAAAACCGTTGAGGAGAAGGCTTATTTCCACTGCAACCCCTTACCGCACGATTAGCACTTATACCCTGAGTGCTGCGTTGCTTTCTGCCGCGTTGATCGCCTTGTTTGCGTGGTGGTTTCAGGCTGCGTGGTGGTTAATCGGCGGGTATGCCCTCGCCAGTATCCTCATTACGTTGAGCGTTCCCCTACTGTATCG
>CAZJDN010000042.1:4715-14548 GCA_964544775.1 uncultured Thiothrix sp. | reverse complement strand
CTTTCCAACACTTGTTTTGCGGCTTTTATCGCCTGTTGTGCTTCGCTTAAAACCCCATTGAGATTATCCACGGCTTTGTCAATTTTACCGCTTTTGACCAATTTATTAATACCATCCAAGGTTTCTTGCAATGTATTCATGATGTTAGTTGCCAATAATGGCAAATCATCAAACGCCGACCCCACGGTAGGAAATTCGCTGTAAAATTGCGTCGTCACAATGCTGGCAGGCGGCGGCGATTTTTCCATGCTCAACGTAATGAGCTTTTGCCCTGTCAATAAACTGGCCGTATCCAATTTCGCACGCAAACCTTTTGCTACCAGTTTTTGCATTGCCGCTTGCGCATCTTCCTTGGTGATTTTTTCATCGAAATGTTGCGGTTGAATCGAAACCAACACCGGAATCCGCACCGCTTGCGTTTGCTTATCCATTTTCATGTCGATGTTTTCAACGCTACCGACGGGAATCCCTTGGAATTCCACAGGCGCACCTACCGCTAAACCACGTACTGACCCATTGAAATACAATACATAATACAATTTCTGGGTAAACTGTTTTTCTTGCGTCGCAGAATAGTTTTTATACAAAACAAATTCCGCATCCGCAGGGCTAACATCGCCCTTGGCAAAGGCTTGCGGGGTTTCAAAAGCTATCCCCCCGATTAACAAGGAAGTCAGGGATTCCATGCGGAATTCAGCCCCCGATGCACCCAGTTTAAATTCCGCACCGCTGGCATTCCAAAAGCGTGTATTGCTGTGAATAAAATCGTAATACGGGTCACGAATAAAAATTTCCAGCCGTACTTGATCTTGTTCGGGTAACAGTTTGTAGTCAATGACTTCACCCACCTGCAACTGCTTGTAGAAAATGGGTGCGCCAATATCCATTGAACCCAACGAATCCGCCAATAAATAAAAGCGTCGCCCATTTTCGGAAGGCGCAATCACAGGTGGGCGGTCTTCACCTTGGTAAAAACTTTGGTCATCGTCATTCGTACCAGGGTCCATACCAATGTACGTGCCTGAAAACAGCGTAGTTAAACCCGAAATGCCGGAGCGATTCACGTTAGGCTTTTCTACCCAAAAACGCGCATCGTTACCCAAATGCCTACCGATTTCCTTATTTAATTCAAGGTGGGCTTCGATGTATTTTAAATCATCACTGAGCTTTAACTCTTTGACCTTTCCCACCGTAACGGCTTTATAGCGCACTTCGGTTTTTCCCGCTGCAATGCCTTCCGCATTGGTAAATTGCACCACAATGGTTGGCCCTTTTTGATACCAAATTTGAAACAATAACCACAACCCAACCATTAACGCCGTCAACGGAATCAACCACACTGGCGAAGGCCAACGTTGTTGCTGCACTATGACTGTTGCGTGGGGTTTAGCACTGACATCCATCGTATCCATTTCGCCTCATTCCTCTGCCTGAGACTCATCCCAGATTAGGTGCGCGTCCAATGTTCGAGCCGCAAACATGGTTAAAATAACCACCGCAGCAAATGACAAACTGCCTGCATTGGCATCCACTCGCGCTAAATTACCGAATTGTACCAAACCAATCAAAATAGCGATGACGAATACATCCACCATTGACCACCGCCCAACGCTTTCGATGATTTTGTATAAACGTAAGCGTTCCTGCTGCCGCCAACGCGATTTCAACTGAATACTGATGAGTAAAAAACTTAACGTAATCAACTTCATCAACGGTACAACCACACTTGCCCCGAAAATTACCAAAGCTAACGGCCATTGCCCTGCTTCCAATAAATGAAACACCCCGCTGACAATGGTATCAGGCTGACCTGAACCCAACTTGTAATAACTCATAATCGGTAAAGTATTGGCAGGAATGTACAAAATCACCGCTGCAATCAACAACGCCCACGTTACTTCAATGCTATTGTGCCGCACTTTGCGGGTAGGTGGCTCAACACCCAATGCTTGCCAAACAAACAACGGCTCTAAAATCGCCGCAGTCGCCGTCATGACCACCACCAAGCCTGCAAATGACCAAAACGCCGTTCCTACCAATAAGGTTGCCAAATCGCCTAATTTTACTACCGCAACCAAAATACCGAGCATAAATACTTCAAGCATTCCCCACGGCTTTAATTCTCGTACCCAATAAAACAACCGAATTGCCAAACGTGACGACCAATGGTAACGGATAACAAGCAAAATAAAGAGCAATGCAGATAATTCAAACAACGGTAGCAAAATGACATTTAACACAATTAAGGCAGCTAGAAACTGATAACCCTGATCCCAAAAAGCCAAACTCGCACCGAATAGGTGTAATTCCAGCTCAACACCTTGCGCTCGCAAACCCAAAATCGGCAATAAATTACTCAAAAAAAACAGCATTAATGCGGCGACCGTTAGAGCTAATGCAGATTCCAACATGTGCGGATGGTGGCGATACAAAATACTACCACAACGGCTGCATTCCGCCCTGTTGCCTGCGGCAATCGCCGTGTAATGGTGTACGCGCCCACATTCGGGGCAAGTGACCTGTTCTATTTCCCTTATCTGTATCATGCTACTGGCAACCCTTGAATGCGGCTTACTGTACCGTAAATTGGCTGAAGACGGCATGATTAAATACCAACAAAAAGAAAGCGAAGTTGTGGCTCAAGCAACTTCGCTATGGGGGTACTGCCCTGAGGTGAGGAGGTAGGGCAGTATCGGAGGGCAATCGTTGTTGTTTTCTGACTTATGAATTTACATCGTGGCGTGATGCACCATACCCGTCGGCATCCGTGCCGCTGGGAACATGCGTGCAATCATGCTAGCTGTTTCACTCATTCGGTATGCCTTGCGTGGCATTTGGTGTCCAACCATCAAGCTATCGAGGGTAATGCCATCGAGAAAGCTAAACAGTTGTTGGCTTAAATCGTCCCACATGCTTTGAATCGCCCGACTTTTATTGGGCAAATCCGCTTCATCTTCCGCTGCGGCTTGCGCAATTTCTGCCAAGGTAATCTCATCCGTTGCACGCGCCAAGCGATAACCACCACCCGGGCCACGAATGCCCTCGACCAAACCGCTGGCACGTAATTTCGCAAATACTTGTTCCAGATAGGACAATGAAATGCCTTGCTGTGTGGCAATATCCCCCAGACGCACCGCGCCTGCATTATCATTAATTGCCAGTGTCAGCATTGCCATAATGGCATGTTGGCCTTGGGTGGATAGTTTCATTCCGTCATTCCTGTGTTGCTTCTTATCCTTGACAGCTACTATACAAGCGCACGATGATAAGGAAAATTCGTTATTCATACGAAAATACTTCGTAAAAAACTGATGATTGGCTACACCCCATGCTGAACTACAAACACCTGTATTATTTTCGTGCCGTTGCAACCAGCGGCAGCATTGCGCGTGCCAGCGAAACCTTACACCTCACCCCGCAAACGATTAGTGGGCAATTGAGTTTGTTGGAAGAATCTTTCGGCACAGAATTGTTTCAACGCAATGGGCGCAATTTGGAGCTAACGGAAGCTGGGCAAGTCGCTCTAAAATACGCCGACGACATTTTCCAACTGGGTTCAGCCTTGGAAGAAGCCATGCAGCACTACCCCAAAGGTGGAATGCGTTTGTTTCGGGTCGGCGTGTCGGACGTTGTTCCAAAATCCATCGCTTACCGTTTGTTAGAGCCAGCCATGCGCTTGCCTAATCCGGTACGGATTGTCTGCACAGAAGGTAAATTGACCGATTTACTGGCGGAACTTGCCGTACACCGGATGGAATTGGTGATCGCCGATAGCCCGATGCCGCCAACGATTAACGTGCGCTGTTTCAACCACGAATTAGGTGCAAGCAGTATCAGTTTCTTTGCCAGCCCAACCGTGCGTGCCACATTACACGGCAATTTTCCACAATGCTTGAATGATGCGCCATTGCTCATTCCCAGCGAAGGTACAGCCGTGCGCAGCAAACTGCGGCAATGGTTTTTGGAAAATCAGATTCACCCGCGCATTGTGGGCGAGTTTGATGATAGCGCGTTAATGAAAGCCTTTGGACAAGGGGGAACAGGGATTTTCGTCGCCCCCACTGCGTTAGAAACGATGATGCTAGCTGAGGCAGATTTGGAAATACTGGGACGCGCCGACAGTATTAATGAACAGTTTTTTGCTATTTCCGTGGAACGGCGCATTACCCACCCTGCGCTAATGGCAATCACCAAACACGCGCAGGATTGGTTGCAACGTGGGTAAGCGTTACCCGTTTTTCAACATTGAAAGATTACGCTCGGCATTGGCGTTACCTTTAGCCGCAGCATCGCTAAACAGTGCTTTCGCTTTGGCGGTGTCTTTTTTTACCCCATTGCCCAAGACATACAATACACCGAGGTTGTTTTGCGCTTCGGTGAAACCTGCTTTGACCGCTTTGTCATACCAGTAAGCCGCTTGCTTGTAGTCTTGTTTTACCCCGCGCCCGTCTTCGTACAATAACGCAAGGTTGTATTCTGCTTTGGCGTAACCTTGATTTGCTGCTTGCTCATACCAATGCGCCGCTTGGCTTAAATCGGGCTGTAACCCACCCAAACCGTCTTCGTACATTGTGCCTAGCATTAATTGCGCATTTACGTTGCCTTCTTCTGCGGATTGTTTGACTACCGTTGCATCCACTCCGGTTAAGTCCATTTCATCATTAGAATCAGCAGCAGCATTACTCCCGCTATCGGCAGTATCCGTTGGCGCACTACTGGGCATGGGTAAGGCAGCATCCGATGCAGCGTCAGCCGCCGTATTCCCCGCGCTAGGTTCGGCAGCAGTAGGTGTTGCTTCTGTCGCTGCCGTCGCCTCTCCAGCAGATTGTGTTGAGAGTAACGCAAGGTTAGCGGCTACGTGCCCTTGCGCCGCTGCACGTTGAAACCATTCGCGTGCCTGTTCTGGATCACGTTGCAAATATTGCCCATTGGCATACAACAAGCCTAAACCGTATTGCGCTTCGGCATAACCGCCTTGGGCTGACTGGCGTTGCCATTTCAACGACTGGCTGACATCGCCACCGTCTTCGCTTCTGTATAATAAAGCCAAGGCGTATTGGGCACGGGCATGACCTTTTTGCGCCGATTGGGTAAACCATTGTTTTGCTTTAGCCATGTCTTGGGGAACACCGCGCCCCCCTTGATAAATGACACCGAGTTCGTACCGTGAATCTGCGTCACCTTTTTCTGCGGCGGCTTGAATTTCGCCGATAGCCGTATTGGGTTTCGCCGCCTTCTGCCGACGGTTGCGATACCATGTTTCCATTGAGGAATTGCCACTACGCGCCGCAGGCTGGGTATCATTAGCCAGATTTGCCAAGGTAATGGTTGGTGCTGCGGCTTTGTCAGTAACCGTTTCGGCATCAACTTCTGCTGGATTTGTTGTCATATCCGGCGTATTTTCGGTGCGGGTAGCTTGGGGTGTGTCTACTTGTACGGGTGTTTCGTCTGCCGCTTTTGCCAGTGCGTCAGAACGCGCCTCCCACGGTGGGGCAGCTTCTTCCATTTTGACGGGATCAATAGGTTTGACCTGCGGTGAAGCGGCAAAACTGGGTAGCACCGTTGTACAAGCAATCCCCAAAACAATGGCTTTTGATGTCAATAGGGAAAAACGCCAGTGCGTTGTTTTTGTTGTTATCATGGTAGCCCCGATGTAAGGAAATTGTTTTTTAATATCAGTAGGTAAGCCTTGCGCTTACAAGTTACTGAAAATCATACCGCGACTAACCGAACCTTGACTGAATATTGCCATGAACGATGAATTGCTTTTACGTTACAGCCGCCAAATCCTGTTGCCCGAAGTCGATATAACAGGGCAAGAACACTTACAAGCCGCCAAAGTATTAGTGATTGGCGTGGGTGGTTTGGGTGCGCCAGTAATATTGTATTTAGCCGCTGCGGGTGTCGGGCAGTTAACTTTGGTGGATTTTGATACGGTGGATTTAACCAATTTACAGCGGCAAGTGATTCACACCACTGCATCGATTGGGCAAGCCAAAGTAACCTCTGCCGCACAAGCCGCACGCGCATTAAACCCGCATTGCCAGATTGAAACCGTCGCCCGTTTACTGGATGCTGCGGAACTACTCGCGGCAGTGCAAGCACACGATGTAGTGGTGGATTGCAGTGACAACTTCCCTACCCGTTTCAGTTTGAATCAGGCTTGTAAAACAGCGGGGAAACCGTTGGTATCCGGCGCGGTCATTCGACTGGAAGGGCAAATTACCAGCTTTGATTTTCGCCAAGCAGAACAGGCTTGTTACCGTTGCTTGTATAGCGAAGACGGTGAAACGGAAGACACTTGCAGTACCACAGGCGTACTTGCCCCCGTTGCAGGCATTATTGGCAGTATGCAGGCGACAGAAACGCTGAAACTGCTGTTGAATTTACCCACATTACACGGGCGTTTACTGCTGTTGGACGCGAAATACATGCAGTGGCGTGAAATGCGTTTGCGTAAAGACCCCACCTGCCCCGTTTGCGGCAGTGTATAAGGTTTATGCTAATCTACTCTCTTCCTACTGAATGAATAACACATTATGACTGCCAAACTTCACCTAATCCCGGTTGATTCCACGTTGCACCACGCCATGCAGCAATGGCGGCGCGATATACACCAGCACCCTGAAATTGCGTATGAAGAATTTCGCACCAGCAACTTGGTCGAACAACAATTACGCGCCTTGGGCTTGGAGGTGCATACAGGCTTAGGCGGTACAGGCGTAGTGGGAATCTTACGCGGTACGCAAACGGGGGGGAAACACATTGCCTTACGGGCGGATATGGACGCACTCCCGATGCAAGAAAGCAATACGTTCGCCCACGCTTCTTGTCATCACGGCAAAATGCACGGCTGTGGGCACGATGGGCATACCACCATGCTACTCGGTGCAGCCCATGCCTTGGCAACACAACCCGCTTTTGCTGGAACGGTGTATTTCATTTTTCAACCCGCAGAAGAAGGCGGTGCAGGTGCGCAACGCATGATTGAGGACGGTTTGTTTACCCGTTTCCCCATTCAAGAAGTATACGGAATGCACAATTGGCCGGGCATTCCTGCGGGGCAATTTGCGGTGCATTCGGCGGCGGTAATGGCTTCCACCGATTCGTTTGACATGACTATTACAGGTAAAGGGGGGCACGCAGCCATGCCCGATACCGTGGTTGATCCGGTATTGGTAGCAGGGCATGTGATTACTGCGGTGCAAAGCATTGTGGCACGCAATTTACGCCCGGTGGATAGCGGGGTCATTAGCATTACCCGCATGACAGGCGGCAGCGCGTACAATGTCATCCCCGAAACGGTAACATTGCAAGGCACAATCCGCACCTTGTCGGAATCCCATCGGCAACTGATCAAACAACGTCTACAACAACTGATTGAGCACACCGCCCAAGCCTTTGCTGCGCAAGCCCACATTCAATTTACCCCCGGCTACCCCGCAACCATTAATCATGCGCAAAACGCCGCCATTTGCTATCAAGTTGCTTGTGAACTGGTGGGGGAAAATAGCGTGGAATGGAATCCACCGCCGAGTATGGGCGCGGAAGATTTCGCCTACATGCTGCAACAATGTCCCGGTGCGTACATTTGGATAGGCAATGGCGATGCCCACACTAGCCGCCCATTGCATAACCCCCACTACGATTTCAATGACGCAATTTTACCCCTAGGGGCAAATTACTGGGTCAAATTGGTGCAACAGTTGTGCCGATAACAAAGGAATAAGTATGCAAGTCTTGCTGTATAACGCACTCAACCCGGCTGCAATTAAAGGCTTTAGTAAATGGCAAAAGCTCGTTGAAACCGACGATTTGAAGTCCGCTGACATTAAAAAAATCGGCGATAATCTGTATCGGGCGCGTTTAAACCGCAGTGACCGTTTGTTATTGGCTCTTTATCAGTGTCAAGGCGAACGTTACGCACTGATTTTGGAATACCTAAAAAATCATGATTACGCTAGCTCACGCTTTTTACGGGGTGTGAGTGAAATTGACGAAGATAAAATTCCCGCGTTGGAAAGCATACCCGAAGAAGTTCCAGCATTAGCATACATTAACCCTCAGCAAACGCAGTTTAATTTGCTGAACAAAATCATTTCGTTTGATGCTAATCAACAAACGATTTTCGACTTACCCACACCAATTATTATTATTGGCTCGGCAGGTAGCGGTAAAACAGCCTTAACCTTAGAAAAAATGAAAGCTGCAACGGGGGATGTATTATACGTCACCCAATCGCCTTATTTAGTGAAAAATGCACGAGATTTGTATTACGCCAATCATTATACCAACGAAACGCAGCGGGTTGATTTCCTATCATTTCAGGAGTTTTTAGAAAGCATTCATGTGCCACAAGGCAAACCCGTTACTTTTCGGATATTTGCTGATTGGTTCAATAAGCTACCGCGCATAGGCATCAAAGACGCGCACAAAATATTTGAAGAAATCAAAGGCGTTTTAACTGCACCCGCCATAGATGCGCCTTTTTTAAGCCGTGAGGATTACCTCAAATTAGGGATTAAACAATCCATTTTTCTTGAAGAAGAGCGTGAAATTGTTTATGGCATTTTTGAGCGTTACTTACGTTTTCTACAAGAAAACAACTTTTACGACAGTAACATACTCAGTTACCACTATTTAAAACAAGCCCTTGCCAAATACGATTTTGTCGTCGTCGATGAGGTGCAAGACCTAACCAATCGTCAGCTTTACCTTATTCTAAAGGCATTACGTAACCCTGAAGGATTTTTACTGTGTGGGGACGCAAATCAAATTGTACACCCGAACTTTTTTTCGTGGAGTAAAGTTAAAAGTCTGTTTTACACAAATACTGAATTGCACGAACAAGAAAAGGCTAATCTGATTCATATTCTGCATACCAACTACCGTAATTCCCCGCAAGTCACTGAATTGGCTAACCGCGTATTATTATTGAAAAACCTACGCTTTGGCGCAATTGATCGAGAAAGCAATTATCTGGTAAAAAGCAATGAACACGTTCACGGTAACATTGTATTTTTGCAAGATCGGGATGCTATTCGCCATGAATTAAACAGTAAAACACGCACTTCCACACGTTTTGCGGTGGTGGTCATGCACGAAGAACAAAAAGCCGAAGCGCAACGGCACTTTAATACGCCACTGGTATTTTCTATTCAAGAAGCGAAGGGCTTAGAATACGAAAACATTATTTTGTATAACTTTATTAGTGCTGAAGGTAAACGTTTCCGTGAAATCAGTGCGGGTGTTAATGCAGATGATTTAAAACAAACGCTCACCTATGCTCGCACCAAAGACAAAGCGGATAAATCGCTGGAAATATACAAATTTTACATTAATGCTTTATATGTTGCCCTGACACGCGCCATTTGCAATCTGTATTGGATAGAAACCGAAAACAAACAAAATATTCTTGAACTATTAGGGTTAACACATGCTTTGGATAGTTTCAGCTTAGAAAGTCAAGGCTCTAGTTTAGAAGAATGGCAACGTGAAGCACACAAACTGGAATTACAAGGCAAACAAGAACAAGCGGAACGGATTCGCCGCGAAATCTTACAACAAAAAACGCCCGACTGGACGGTGTACACTGACACGCAATTTGAACAACTACATCACCAAGCCATTAAACTAGGGGATAAAAAAGCGCGGCTAACCTTATTTGAATATGCTTTAGTTTACAATGACTATTATTACTTACGGGATTTACGCTTAGTTGATTTCAAACCTGCTTACACGCCGGAAAAAGGCATTTCAGCGTTACAACAAAAACATTACATCAGTTACCAAGCTAAAAACCCTATTGCACTGCGTGAACAGTTAAATAAATT
>CAZJDN010000042.1:0-4615 GCA_964544775.1 uncultured Thiothrix sp. | reverse complement strand
AATTTAATGATTGCGCTTTTCTATAAAGTCATGCCCCGCAAAGCAATTTTCATGAGTGGTTTTGAAACGCAAGATATTTTGAATGCGGTTGAACACTTTCCTACTTCAGTATTACCCGAACGACGTAAACAACGTGCATACATTTCCAGTATTTTTTCTAAAAACGAAATGTACCGCCAAGATAATTATAACCGTAAACTTTTCTACCGTTTGCAGCAAGGGAAATACGTTTTCAACCCCAGTTTAATGGTGCGTGTACAAGGGGAATGGGTGAATATTTACAGCTTATTGCCGTTGGAAAAACTCGCCTTCCGCCCAAGCGTCGATACTTCCAAAGCCAATCAACAAGATTGGGACGCACGAATGCAAACCGCCGTGAATAAATTAAACGCACGCTTCCAGCAAGTCCGACAGGAACTACTGCAAGAGGCGTTATCGCTGTTAAAGGTATTATGTGAACAGGAATTGCGTAAGATTCAGGATAGTACAGATTCTTGAGCAACACGCTAAACTTTTCAGCCGTCGAAGGCACGTAGTATGATGCTAACTTTCACCAAAAATGAGCATAGCACATGGCAGTCAAATCTTTTCATCCGCCTGTTCGCACGCTAATGGGGCCTGGTCCTTCTGATGTTAGCCCGCGTGTTTTGGCAGCAATGGCACGCCCCACGTTGGGGCACCTTGATCCGGTATTCGTCGGCATGATGGACGAAGTAAAAGCCATGCTGCAATACGCTTTCCAAACCAAAAACGACCTAACCATGCCTGTTTCCGCCCCCGGTTCTGCGGGCATGGAAACCTGTTTCGTCAATTTGGTCGAGCCGGGTGATAAAGTCATCGTGTGCCAAAACGGGGTATTCGGTGGGCGCATGAAAGAAAACGTCGAACGCTGTGGTGCTACCCCCATCATGGTCATGGACGACTGGGGCAAACCCGTTGACCCCAATAAAGTTGCAGACGCGCTCAAAGCCAACCCAGATGCTAAGTTGGTAGCATTTGTTCATGCCGAAACCTCCACGGGTGCGCAATCCGACGCGAAAACCTTGGTCGAACTCGCCCACCAACACGGCTGTTTAACCATCGTCGATGCAGTCACCTCTTTAGGTGGCACAGCGTTGAAAGTCGACGAATGGGGTATCGATGCAATTTACTCCGGTACGCAAAAATGCTTGTCTTGCGTCCCCGGTATTTCCCCAGTCAGTTTCAGCGAACGCGCCGTTGAACGGATTAAAAACCGCCGCAGCAAAGTACAAAGCTGGTTCATGGACATGAACTTAGTCATGGGCTATTGGGGAGGCGGCACAAAACGCGCTTACCACCATACCGCCCCCGTGAATACGCTTTACGCCCTGCACGAATCCCTAGTCATGTTGCAAGAAGAAGGTTTGGAAAACGCATGGGCACGCCATGCACGCAACCACCAAGCCTTGAAAGCAGGCGTGGAAGCACTCGGTTTACGCTTTGTTGTGGATGAGCCTTACCGCTTACCGCAATTGAACTCCGTCACAGTACCCGAAGGCGTGGACGAAGCCGCCGTTCGTACAGCCTTGTTAAACGATTACAGTTTGGAAATCGGCTCTGGCTTGGGTGCGTTAGCAGGTAAAATCTGGCGTATTGGCTTAATGGGCTTTGCGAGTAACGAAAAGAATGTTTTGAATTGCTTGGGCGCGTTGGATGCAGTTTTATCCGGTATGAATGCCCCTATCCATTCAGGGGTAGCCGTTGGTGCTGCGAAACAGGTTTTCACCGCGCAATAATCCGCTACGGGGTGGGAGGCTCGACCTCCCGCCGCAACGTCGCCAAATGCTGCTGGGTAGGGTAGCCATCCGCAGGAAAACCCGTATCCATTTGCCACCGCCGTAACGCCGCACGGGTATTAGGACCGATTCGCCCATCCACACCGTCCGTACTGTAACCAACGCCTGTCAATAACTCTTGTAATTCAGCCTTTTGCGTTTGTGTCAGTGGTATTTCATCATCCGGCCATTTCGCTTGCAAGGGTAATTTTCCGCGAATCAAATCCCCCAAATACCCCACCGCCAATGCGTAACTTTCCGCATTGTTATAACGCAAAATGACCTCAAAATTACGGTATGCCAAAAACGCAGGACCACGATAACCTGCGGGTAAGAACACAAAACCGCTATCCGTCCCACTCAGCAACGAACCATCCAATTGCATTACGCCATCTTCATGCGCCCAAATATCGCTGGATTGCCAGAAATTCGGGTCAGCTTTCCCCCAATCGAAATCATCCGGCAGCAATACTTCCTCCCCCCACGGTTTATCCCGTTCCCAACCGGATTGCGCAAGGTAATTCGCCGTCGAAGCCAACGCATCGGGAATACTATTCACCAAATCGCGCTTACCATCACCATCAAAATCCACTGCGAACGATTCAAAAGTCGTGGGTATAAATTGCGTATGCCCCAACGCCCCCGCCCACGAACCGCGCATATTCACCAAGGAAATATCGCCTTGCTGCAAAATACGCAACGCGGCTAACAATTGTTTTTGCCAGAAATCGCGCCGTTCGGGATTGCCTGCATAAGCTAACGTCGCCAGTGAACGAATGGTGCTGTAACGCCCCGTAAAACGCCCGAAATCGCTTTCCATGCCCCAAATTGCCAGTAAATATTCTGGCTGGACACCGTAACGCACATACAATTGTTGCAATAAAGGCGCGTACTCTTGTAAACGCGACTGCCCAACGGCAATCCGCGCCTTAGCAGTCGCAGAATCGAGGTATTGCCAAATCGTTTTATTGAATTCAGGCTGTTTCTTATCCAGACGCAAGACTTTACTATCGAATAATAAACCGTTAAACGCCATGTCCAATGTTTGTGCGTTTACCCCCTGACTAATGGCGAATGCCTTAAATTGTTCCTTCCACGCCTCAAACGCACTGTCCAGCGCGAAGGTATAGCCAAACAGCGTTATGCCTAAAATGATGGTGGTCTGTACGAAACGTATTAATGTTCGTCCCATCCACTATGTCCAAACACTAGAATTTTCATTGCAGTATAATAGCAGCTTTTCACCGAACTAACTTATCTTAAATAACGCCATCTATTACCGAAATGATAGGAATAACATGACCCGCGCTGTATTTCTTGATGTTGGCAGCACCAGCCATAATGACCTTGATTTTACCCGCTTAAACCAAGCCTGTGATACGTTACAAATGTGGGATCACACTTCACCTGCGCAACTGCTCGCCCACATTGGTGATGCCGAAATTGTTATCAGCAACAAAGTCGTGCTCAATCGCGCTACGCTGCAAACATTACGCACCCAACTCAAACTGATTTGCGTGGCAGCCACTGGAACAAACAACGTCGATCTGCAAGCCGCCAAGGAATTCGGCATTCCGGTCACGAATATCCGCAATTACGCCAATCAATCGCTGGCGGAACACGTTATGGCATTCATTTTTGCCCTGCGTCGCCAATTACCTGCTTACCAACGCGCCTTGCAACAAGGTGAATGGTGTAATAGCCCACACTTTTGCTTACTCAATTACCCCATGCCGCAAATTGCTGGCAGCACGTTAGCCATTATTGGCTACGGCGTATTGGGAAAAGCGGTAGAACAATTAGCTCGCGCAGTGGGTATGCACATTCTGCTGGCTGAACAACCCGCAAAACCGCCTCGTGCTGGGCGTGTCGCCTTTGAAGAAGCGATTGCCCGTGCTGATGTTATCAGCCTGCATTGCCCATTGACCGAACAAACACGTCATTTAATCAATGCCGAACGTTTACGCCAAATGCAACCCCACGCACTGCTGATCAACACCGCACGCGGCGGCATTGTAGACGAATTAGCGTTACTGGAAGCATTGCAACAAGGTTGGATCGCTGGGGCTGGAATCGATGTGTTGGCGGTTGAACCACCCACCGCAGATTCCCCATTATTGCAAGCGAATCTGCCGAATTTGATTGTTACCCCGCACGTCGCATGGGCAAGCCACCCTGCCCGCCAAACACTGTTGGATCAATTAGCAGACATCATTACGTATTGGCGAGCGGGGGAATACCTAAACCGCGTGGCTTAGTCTTTTTTCTTGGCGGGGCGAGCGAAAGGGCTAACATTGCCCGTGCTATTGCCATCGAGGGCATGGACTTTACTGACTCCGGGTTGTTCCACTTCATCAATCCGAATCACGGAATGAATCGGAATAAAACTGCGCTTAACCGCCTCAAATTCCGTTTTCAAGCGTTCTTCACCCGGATCAATGACCACTGAACTTTGCGTACCGAACACGATTTCTTCGACCACCACAAAGCCGTACAGATCCGATTCATAGACTTGTTTGGCGAAAATTTCATAAATTTTGTCCTGATTGACAAAAGAAATGCGGTAGATTCTATCGCTCAATGTGGCTAGCCTCAGACGAAAAATGGCGTAGTTGTAACAGAAAACACAGCACAAGTCACTTGCCATGCTATCATGGCGTGCTAACTGACGAAAAACCACGAGGAACTCGGTTTTGGACATCATTAACTACATGAAAGGTGTTGGTCAGCAAGCCAAAAACGCTGCCCAAATACTTACCAATACAGACACCAACACCAAAAATAACGCCCTCTGCCACATTGCTGACAATCTGCTAGCA
>CAZJDN010000041.1:0-14819 GCA_964544775.1 uncultured Thiothrix sp. | reverse complement strand
TCCGTATTACGCAAAAAGATGGGCATGTACGCGAAGGCAAGTTGCTAGCAGCCACTGATGTTGAGTTACAACTGGAAGAACGCGATGACAAAGGCGTAAGTAATCCGCAAAGCATCAAACGCAGTGCTATTCGTGACGCAGCCATTATGACCAAGCGGGAGCAACCGTAAGACCATGCAATGTTTTGTTTACCGTAGCCGCCGTAAACCCGGCTCTTTTCTGTTTTTGGCAGAAAAAGATAATTTCGCTAATGTTCCCACCGTATTACTGAATATCTTTGGTACACCGGAATTTTCCTTTGCATTCGATCTGCAACCAGAACGCAAATTAGTCATCAAGGCAGACGCAACCGAAGTGTGTCGGGTGATACAGGAAAATGGCTTTTACCTGCAATTACCGCCGAGTGATGAGCAATTTTCTAAGTTTGCCAATTGATTGAGCGCACATTAAGAGAGGACGAGGATGACAATTAAAACGTTTGAAGGGCATACCCCCGTAATTCACCCCACAGCTTACGTCGATGATACCGCTTACGTCAGTGGTGACACAGTATTAGCCGAACAGGTTTCCGTCTGGCCGACGGCAGTAATTCGCGGCGATGTGAATTACATCCGCATTGGGCGCAAAACCAATGTGCAAGACGGTGCGGTATTGCACGTTGCGCACGCTGGCGAATACACGCGCCCTGAAGGTTATCCGCTGATTATTGGTGAAGAAGTGACCGTCGGGCATCGGGCAGTGTTACACGCTTGCACCATTGGCAACCGTTGTTTGATCGGTATGGGGGCGATTGTGTTGGATGGCGCGGAAGTCGGTGACGATGTGATTATCGGCGCGGGCAGCGTTGTACCGCCGAAAAAGCAGTTGGAAAGCGGTTATCTGTACGTCGGTAGCCCCGTCAAACAAGCACGCCCACTGTCTGAACGTGAGCGTACTTTTTTGCGTTATTCCGCCGAAAACTATTGGAAACTGACTGAACGCACACGCAATAGCTAATCCATTGCCATGACTACGCTGCTATCAGAGCCACTCATTACCGTAAACTCCCGCCGCCGTTGTTTACCATCTAACGTAGCAACGGCTTCGTAATGCCCCGGCGGTACAGTCAAAGAGGCACTGTGACGCATGGGGGCAGCGACTTCCCGCCGTCCACCATCCAAACGAAAGACTTTCCACGCCATTGGGCGCATGGCTGGATTATCTCCTAGGGTTGCCATGAGGTTAATCCGCCCCGTTGGCACTTCCATCGTTGCAGCGACTTCGCCGCCGCTTTCAACCCGCACACGAGTCCGCTGGTGGGCATCGCCAATGGTTGCAACCACTTCGTATTCACCCGCAGGTACTAGCGTATTAAGTTGGTAGGAACGGGTTTGGCTCATGATTTTTTGCCCCGCATTACCTTGCAGCAAGAACACATCCCAACTGGTCAAGTTATCACTGGTGGCACGCAAACGTCCAACAGCAACATTGAAATTAGGTACAGCTAATTGCCCTTGTTTCACCATCACCGTTTGCTGGACTTGATACGCCCCAATACGCAGATTAACGTCATACGCCCCTGAGGGCAGGGCTAAGGTCAAACTGCGCCCGTTTAAATAACGTTCAGGCATAGTCGCTTGCCCTTGTGGACGAATCAACCATTGCACATCATCATCCGTCACAAATAAATCGCTTGGTAAACGCGCCGTTAACTGCACACTTTGTTCCGAAGGTATGGGTGTCGGTGGGGGCGTATGCGCTAGCGTACTATTCCCCCCCGTGTGCGCCCCTGATTCAATACGCCCAAACATACCAGCGGGGGCAAAAACTTTTTGCACAGGTAAGGAATATTTCGCATCCATCCGCTCAACACTGTGCCGCCTGTCATTTTGCACAGCATTGGTTTCGATCCAATGGTAATCCGGTGTATCGGCTTTACTCAATGGAGCTACATTTTCCAACCACACTGCGGCTTTTTGCCACAGCAACGCTGCTTCTGACTTTGCTTGAGTCGGTTGTGTATAGTGTGAAATTCCAGCATTTACATCCACACTCGCCAACCCCAGCATCGCCGCCAGTGCACACTGCCATGCACTGCCAGAGAAATAATGGGTATTCATTGGAAGCCTTCCTTGCTCAGCACATTATGGGGGCTGATCCCCGTTCCCCTGTATATTGGTGAAAATAAAGCAAATGAGATGCCCGCACGGACGGCGGCTGATTATTGTTATGCCCATTCATGACTTTATACCGCGTTCTGACACAATCCTAATGGAATGATATTATCGCTGTAATAACAATGACTAACCGACGAAATACGCGGTTCTTGCGGTAAACGGGCGAATGCAAAGGATTAACGCGGTAATGTAATCCAAGGTTGACAACGTATGCGGAAAAAAACCCGCTCAATGCTGCGTAACAAAGGGGAAAATGGCTTGTATTTTACCCGTTGGGGTATCCAATAACAGACTGGCTTGCCATTGCATGGTTGCTTGCGTACAGACAGGTAAAATCAATTCACCCTGCCAATCGGTAGCATTTTTGTTTTGTAATGTTACCGATTGAAACCCCATGTACATATTGACACCTTCGACGCTCAATTGCAGGCTGCGTACACTGCTAATACCATGCACAGCAACTGTGGCGGTTAACGGCTGCATGAGTGGCAAAGTATTAGGGGTAAAACGCAATTGCACACTGCGCCCTTGATTATCGCGTGCTTCACACTCGGCTTGGTGTAAATCACACGGTTGTTGCAGGGTAAGGGATTCCACTGCTACAACAGGTTGCGAATAGGCCCAAAAACTACCCGCAGCAATAACCAATGCAGCCAAAAAACTGCCGATATAAACCCAGAGCTTCATTGCGCAAACTCAGCCACCACAGGCGCATGGTCGGAAGGCTTTTCCCAGGTGCGTGGCTCGCGGTCAATCACACAAGATTGGCATTGATCTGCCAAGGCTTTACTGGCAAGAATCAAATCAATGCGTAAACCCAAATTGCGCCGAAAGCCCCCTGCGCGGTAATCCCACCAACTAAAACACTTTTCCGCCTGCGTAAACAAACGGAAGGTATCGTGTAAACCCAAGGATTGCATCGCTTGCAATGCTGTCCGTTCCGCTTCCGAACACAGGATTTGCCCTTGCCATGCATGGGGGTCATGTACGTCTTGATCTTCGGGGGCAATATTAAAGTCGCCCAATACCACCAACTGTGGGTATTCAACAGCTTGTTGTTGCAACCACGCGGTTACTTTCGCCAGCCAATCCAGCTTGTAAGCGTATTTGTCTGAGCCAATCTCCGCACCGTTAACGACGTATAAGTTTACTACCCGTACCCCCGCAACCGTGGCGGCTAAAATGCGCCGTTGCGGGTCATCTAACGTGGGAATATCCGTAACCACATCGGTACAGGGTGATTTACTTAAAATCGCCACCCCGTTGTAGGTTTTCTGCCCCGCAAATACAGCGTTGTAACCTGCCGCTTGCAACGCCGCTAAAGGAAATTGTTCGTCGACAGTTTTCGTTTCCTGAATGGCCACAATGTCCGGCTGAGCTGCGGCTAACCATTGTAAAACGTGTGGCAACCGTACTCGCAAGGAATTGACGTTCCACGTAGCAATTTTCACGCCGCTGCTCCCGTTAGCAAGGCAGAAGTCAAACCGCTGTGACGCAACAGCGCGTCGACGGTTGGTTTACGCCCACGGAAAGCCACGAAGGATTCCATCGCAGGACGTGAACCACCCACAGCTAACACTTCCTGCAAGAAGGCTTGCCCAACCGCAGGGTTATCCAAGCCTTCTTCTTCAAAACGGGCAAAAGCATCAGCAGATAACACTTCCGCCCATTTATAGCTGTAATAGCCTGCGGCATACCCGCCAGAGAAAACGTGGGTAAACGTATTCGGCATCCGATTAAATGCTGGCGGCTTAATCACCGCCACTTGTTCCAACACGGTTTGGCGAATGGCTTCCACTTTACCCACTTCCGCCGCTTGTGGGTCTAAGTGCAAACGCATGTCAAACAAGGCGAATTCCAACTGCCGCACGGTTGCCATTGCGGTTTGAAAATGCCGGGCTGCTTGCATTTTTTGGAATAAGGCTTCCGGTAAAGGTTCTCCGGTTTGCCAATGTGCGGCAATTTGATCCAGCACGCTGCGTTCCCAACACCAGTTTTCCATAAACTGACTGGGTAATTCGACCGCATCCCATTCCACCCCATGAATCCCCGCCACATCCGGGTAATCCACCTGCGTCAACATGTGATGCAAACCATGCCCAAATTCGTGGAACAATGTCACCACTTCATCGTGTGTCAATAGCGCGGGTTGTTCGCCCACAGGCGCACTGCCATTGCAGGTCATGAATGCCACCGGAATCTGCAACCCTGTAGCACGCCGGAAACGCCCACAGAAATCACTCATCCACGCCCCGCCGCGTTTGTGTTGACGCGCATATAAATCAAGGTAGAAACACGCCAATAGCGTATCGGTACGGTCATACACGCGGTAAAAACGCACGTCGTCATGCCATAAATCGATACCTTCCGACTGCTGTTCGATGCGTACCTCAAACAGTTTTTCCACCAACGCAAACAAGCCAGCGATGACCCGATCCGCAGGAAAATAGGGCTTCAAATCTTCTTCACTGAAATCGAAACGTGCTTGTTTCATCTTTTCGCTGACGTAAGTCACATCCCACGCCTGCACAGAGTCCAAACCCCATTGCGCCGCAAACGCGGTGATTTCCGCAAACTCTTGTACGGCAAACGGTTTTGCTTGCCGTGCTAACTCGTCCAAAAAGTCCAATACTTGCTGTGGGCTTTCTGCCATTTTAGTGGCTAACGATAATTCCGCGTAATTGGCAAAACCCAGTAATGCCGCTTCTTCTTGGCGCAATTGCAAAATAGAACGCATCAACGGCGCGTTATCCCAAGCGGGATTTGCCCCTAATTCCGAAGCGCGGGTGGTATAAGCGCGGTACATTTCCTCGCGTAATTCACGGTTATCCGCATAAGTCATGACTGCAATGTAAGAAGGGAATTGCAAGGTCAATAACCAACCACTTTGCTCACGCTGTTGTGCGGTTTGCGCCGCCATTGCCAATGCCGATTCGGGTAAACCTGCCAGTTGCGTTACATCCGTAATCAGCTTTGTCCACGCATTGGTTGCGTCCAATACGTTATCGGAAAAGCGCGAAGTCAGTTGGGATAGCTCTTGGCTGATTTCCCGAAAACGCGCTTTTTGCGCATCCGGCAATGCCACACCAGACAATTCAAAGCTCAGTAAACTGTCATCCAAACTCTTTTGCTGCGCGGCATCTAAACCAACTTCGTGCTGCCGAACGGCTTTCAGCGCGTTGTACAATGCGGTGTTTTGCCCTAAATCAGTATAGTAATCGCTTAAAACCGCTAAATTAGCGTTGTAGGCTTTACGCAGTTCATCGGTGTTGACCACTGCATTCAAATGGCTGACAGGCGACCACGCACGATCCAAGCGGTTGCCTGCTTCATTCAATGGCAACACCAAATTGTTCCACGTGAAACCCGTTTCGTTTGCCAATACCTGCGCTAAGTGGTCACGGTTTGCTTGCAAAATGTTTTCCACCGCAGGCGTAATGTGCTCTGGTTGGATTTGTGAAAAAGGCGGTAAGCTGCATTCCACCAGCAAAGGATTTTCTTGTTCCACGTGAAACCTCACACGTCCAAATTACTGACTGACAGGGCATTCTTTTCAATGAAATCGCGGCGTGGCTCGACCTCATCCCCCATCAAAGTGGTAAAAACTTCATCCGCCGAAATCGCATCTTCAATCCGCACTTGCATTAAACGGCGCGATTCCGGGTTTAGGGTTGTTTCCCATAATTGATCGGGATTCATTTCCCCCAAACCTTTGTAACGGCTGATTTGTAAACCACGGTTGGCTTCTTGCATTAACCACATTACCACTTGGTCAAAACGTTTCACCGCCAGCTTACGTTCGCCGCGCAGGATTTGCGCCCCTTCACTGAGTAAACCATCCAATTTACGGTTGGTGCTAATCAGCAACTGAGTTTCTGGCATTAGGAAAAAATCCCGATCCAAGGTAATAACATGGTCTAAACCGTGCTGACGACGATTCACGCTGATTGCCCACGCATTGTCATCGATTTTATTCAATTGGGTGCTGTAACTGCGTGAACCATTGTCCGCTTGGTTAAGCGTGGTAATCGCAGCATTCACCCAACTAGCATACGCATCCGCTGCAATGGCACTAGGATCATCGGTGGCAGGTAAGGATTCAAACAACAAAGCATCCAGTACATTGCGATCATAACGGCGGGATAAACGGGCGATAACTTGTTTCACCGCATTGTATTGACGTACCAAGGTTTCCAAGGCTTCGCCACTAATCGCGGGTGAATCCGCATCCAAATGTAAACGCGCATCATCTAACGCTAATTGCAGCAAGTAACGTTCCATTTCGCTGTCGTCTTTCACGTACTGCTCTTGTTTACCGCGCTTCACTTTATACAACGGCGGCTGGGCAATGTAGACATAACCGCGTTCAATTAATTCTGGCATTTGGCGGTAGAAAAAGGTCAGCAACAAAGTGCGGATATGCGAGCCGTCTACATCCGCATCCGTCATAATAATAATGCGGTGGTAACGTAATTTGTCGGGGTTGTATTCTTCGCGCCCGATGCCACAACCCAAGGCGGTAATCAATGTACCAACTTCTTGCGAACTGATCATTTTGTCGAAACGCGCCCGTTCCACATTGAGGATTTTCCCTTTCAGCGGCAAAATCGCTTGAGTACGACGGTCACGACCTTGTTTGGCAGAACCGCCTGCGGAATCCCCTTCCACTAAGAATAGTTCCGATTGCGCGGGGTCTTTCTCTTGGCAATCGGCTAATTTCCCCGGTAAACCTGCAATATCTAACGCCCCTTTACGGCGCGTCATTTCCCGCGCTTTACGGGCTGCTTCCCGCGCACGCGCTGCTTCGATCATTTTGCCTGCAATCAACTTGGCTTCATTGGGGCTTTCCAATAAGAATTCGGCTAAACGTTCACCCATTGCCGATTCGACAATGCCTTTGACTTCCGATGAAACCAGCTTATCTTTGGTTTGGGAAGAAAACTTCGGGTCGGGCACTTTCACCGATAGCACAGCGGTTAAACCTTCCCGCGCATCATCACCGCTAGGGTTAACTTTTTCTTTTTTCGCCAAACCCGCGCTTTCAATGTAATTGTTTAACGTGCGCGTTAATGCAGAACGGAAGCCGGATAAGTGCGTCCCCCCATCCCGTTGCGGAATATTGTTGGTGTAACAGAAAATGTTTTCTTGGTAGGAATCATTCCACTGCAAAGCGACTTCCACCCCAACGTCATCGCGTTCGGTGGAAAAGTAAATAATATTGCCGTGAATCGGGGCTTTATTGCGGTTTAAGTGCGCCACGAATTCACGAATACCGCCTTCGTATTCAAAAATATCTTCCCGCCCTTCACCACGACGGTCAATTAAATGAATGCGTACACCGGAATTCAAGAAAGATAATTCACGTAACCGTTTGGCTAAAATATCGTAGTGGAATTCCGTTTGGGTGAAAATTGTTGCACTTGGCCAAAAACGTACCGACGTACCTGTACCTTCGGTATCGCCAATGACGGTCAACGGTGCAACCGGATCGCCCAGTTGGTACATTTGTTGATGTAATTTACCGTTACGACGAATCGATAATTCCAAATTTTCGGATAAAGCATTTACAACGGAAATACCTACCCCGTGCAAACCGCCGGAAACTTTGTAGGAATTATCATCAAATTTCCCACCTGCATGGAGCACCGTCATAATGACTTCCGCAGCGGAACGCCCTTCTTCTTCGTGAATATCGACTGGAATCCCACGCCCGTCATCGGTGACTTTCACCGAGCCATCGCTGAACAACTCGACCCGTACTTCTTTACAATAACCCGCGAGTGCTTCGTCAATGGAGTTATCCACAACCTCGAATACCATGTGGTGCAGACCCGTACCATCGTCTGTATCACCAATGTACATACCGGGGCGTTTGCGTACTGCTTCTAATCCTTTGAGTACTTTAATATTCGACGAGTCGTAAGTTTGCTCAGTCATGTTATTTCCAGATATTTTCTGTTGTAAGACATTACATCAGGCTATTGCACTAAACAGGCTTGACCGTGTTTCACCTGAAACACACGAACATCCTGCATCCCGTTCAATAAGGACTCGTGGCGCGTAGCCGTTATTATCAATTGTTGCTGTGTTGTGCGAAGCACATTGTATAATGCTTGCTGATTCTGCTCATCCAATTCAGCGGCAAGATCGTCAATCGCAATGATACCACGTTTTGCCACAAGCTCGCTGACTGCATGGCTTTGAGCTAACAGTAAACTGACGGCGAGTAATTTCAATTGCCCCCGTGAAGCAACCCGCACCGCTGGAATACCATCCAGTGAAATACTTAAATCGGCACGGTGTGCGCCGTACAAACTGATACCTTGCTTGAATTCCGCCGCTTGTTTTTCCCGTAGAAATGCTGCCACCGCTTCACTATCAAAGATATCCACAGCCTGTGGAAAACCGGGGTGTAACTGCAATTCCAGCAACCCCATTGTGGATAACAAGCTGTGCGTTATTTGTAACGCTTCCAACAATGCAGTTAAGGCTTGCAAACGGTAACGGTATAATGGCACTTGCAGGCTAATCAATTGTTTTGTCAGGTAATCCAGTGCATAACGTTGGCGCGGATCACGTAAACAAGCATTGCGTTGTTTCAAAACCTGTTGATAACTCCGCCATGTAAGATTGAAATCCGTAAAGCGGTAAAACGCAATCCAATCCAAAAATGCTCGGCGCAATGCAGGGCTACCTGTGATTAACTCCACAGAACCGGGATGAATCAAGGTTAAAGGTAAATGCGTACTGAGTTCTGCTTGCTGTTGCACATCCGCATGGTTAATCCGAATGCGGCTAGCTTGGGTGGATTTACGAATACCAATGGGGTAAGCCATACCCGCTAAACCGTGCATAACTCGCGCACTAACGGTTAACTCTTGGCTATTACGTGCAATCAATTCCGCAATGCGTGGGGTACGAAATGAACGCCCACGCGACAAAACACACAGGGCTTCTAAAATACTGGATTTTCCTGCTGCATTTCCCCCATAAAAGACATTGGCGTATTGCCCAAGGGTAAACTCCGTGTGGTTAATGACACGGCAATTGGAAATTGTTACCTTGTCTAACCACACAGAATTATTTCCTCATTATAAGCGGATTGGCATAATAACATTACGCACACTATCATCATCGGGGTCAGTCATTAAAGCACTGCTTTCAGGAGAGTTGCAATGCAGACGTAAGGTTTCCCCTTGCAAATGATTTACCGCATCCAGTAAATAAGTTACATTGAAACCAATACTAAAATCTTTACCCAAGTAATTTACATCTAACTCATCCGTTGCCATTTCTTGCTCTGGATTATGTGCCTGAACTTGCAGTAAGTTTTCTGTTAGCGATAAACGCACTCCCCGAAACTTTTCATTGGATAAAATAGCTACCCGCGTTAACATTTCTTTAAACGTTTTACGGTCTAAATCAACTTGTAACTGCCCATTTTGTGGCACAGCAGCACGGTAGTCAGGGTAACGTCCATCGATCAACTTGGTGGTAAAACGTAAATTATCTAACTGTACCCGTAAGTGATTTTGGCTGGATTGAATTTGCACAGGTAATTGGCAATCACTACGCAATAAGCGGGATAATTCCAGCACTCCTTTGCGTGGAATTATCAATTGGCGTGGGTGATCAATATTAGGCATTTCTACTGGGTGATAACATAAAGCCAGTCGATGCCCATCAGTTGCTACAGTGCGAATCCCGTCTGAAGTGATTTCTAGCAACATGCCATTGAGGTAGTAACGCACGTCTTGATTTGCCATTGCAAACGAGGTGCGTTCTAACAAATGTTTGAGAATATTCTCTGGTACTTCAAACGTACTTACTTCGCCAATATCTTCTAAATCAGGAAATTCGCTAGCAGGTAACGTTGCTAGTTCAAAGCGGCTACGTCCTGCGGTAACGCGAGCACGGTTATCTGCTTGGATTTCTACATTAACAATACTTTCCGCAGGTAGCGATTTGCAAATGTCTGCCAACTTGCGTGCAGGTAAAGTGATTGCGCCATCTGAGCCATCCATGATTGGGGCGTGAGTAGCAATTTCTAATTCCAAGTCCGTACCACGCCAAAATGAACGACTGCCTTCGATACGTAACAACACATTTTCCAAGATAGGTGCTGTATGCCGTTTCTCGATAGCTCCTAATGTTGCTTGTAGCGATTCGAGTAAATGTTCGCGTGTCTGTATCAGTCTGAGTTTCATTACATTGTTTCTTTAATATATAAAAGTAGTAATAGTCATAAGGCAGACCGAAAAGGTGTGGATAGTTATGCTATCTCACTGTTTTCAACTGACTTATTCACCTTTTTTCCCTGTGTAAAACCCCTGTGGATAACGTTGGGTTTCCTGTGGATTAGTTGTGGATGAAATTTCATTAACATCTTATCCACAGCTTATTCTATGAGTTATCCGGGTAGTTATCCTCAGCTTGTTAAGGTACGTAAGAGGATGCGATAGTCCTCTTCCAGCTTGGGGTCGGAGTCACGTAACTCTGCCACTTTGCGTTGAGCATGCAACACGGTGGTGTGGTCGCGTCCGCCAAATTCTGTTCCAATTTCGGGTAAGCTGTGGTTGGTTAACTCCTTGGCTAATGCCATTGCTATTTGGCGGGGGCGGGCAACAGAACGGTTGCGGCGTTGGGAATCCATGTCCGTTATGCGGATATTGTAGTATTGCGCCACGCTTTTCTTGATGTTGACAATCGAAACCATTTTGTCTTGGCTTGCCAATTGATCACGCAAGGCTTCTTGCACGAAATCTAAGCTAATTTGCGTAACGCATTTCAAACGCATACTGGCGATTACGCGCTGTAATGCCCCTTCTAAGTCGCGGATATTGGAATGAAAACGTTTGCCGATGAAAAAACTTACGTCATTGGGCAAGGTTAACCCTACGTCCTCGGCTTTCTTGCGTAAAATAGCAACGCGGGTTTCTAAATCGGGCGATTCGATTTGGACGGTTAAGCCCCAATTAAAGCGCGTTTTTAAGCGGTCTTCGATGCCTTCCAGATCACGGGGGTATTTATCCCCAGCGATAATGATGCGTTTTTGACCTTCCAATAGGGCGTTAAATGTGTGGAAGAACTCTTCCATTGAACGGTCTTTACCCGCAATGAATTGAATATCGTCGATAAGCAATGCATCTACACTGCGGTAATGTTGCTTGAATTCGTCCATGCGTGAATTGCGTAGCGCGGAAATCATGTCATTGACGAAGCGTTCCGCATACACGTAAATCACCCGTGCGTCCGGTTCACGTTCGAGGATCAAGTTGCCGATAGCGTGGATGAGGTGGGTTTTTCCCAAACCTACGCCGCCGTAGATGAATAACGGGTTATACCCTGTGTCATCCCTCTCCCCTACCAATTGCGCGGCAGCACAAGCCAACTGGTTCGATTTTCCTTGAATGAAGTTGGCAAAGGTCATGCGTGGGTTCAAGGTATTGGCAAAACGTTCGCTTACTGGGGCGGGGACTGGAATATTCGCAGGTGTGTTGCTTGCTCGTGGGCTGTTAAACACAGGGTTCGGTTCACGTTCACGGTTGAAGGCAGGTTCAGCAACCGCAATGGGCATGGGAGGAGTCGGGGTTGGCGCACGCGCTGAATGCGAGGATGACGAGCCAATTTGTAATAGCACTTCAAACTCAGCATCGCCGCTCAAAATGCGTGCATGAAACACAATCCGAGGTAAATACAAATCGTGAACTTGTTGTAACACAATGGTATTGGGCGCAAGCAGGTATAAGGCTTGACGTTTTTCAACGGCATGTAAAGCACGTAACCAAGTGTTAATTTCGTGATCAGGGACTTCTTGTTCGAGTTGTTGCAAGCATTGATGCCAAAGCATAAAACGGGCTTTCCAAGACGATTGAAATGGGTACGGTGGCGGAGTGTCGGGGGATCAATTATAGGGGGGGAGTTGAGTTATCCACAAGCATCGCTTTGTGCGGTAAGCTGCTAAACATATTGACAATACCAGTGCAATCCCTTAATGTGCCTCACCTTTTTGGCTGCCGGCGAAGGCAAAAATTTTCTGCGGCAAGTCGATAATCGATTTACTGAATTAAATGGTGTTTTGTCATGAAAAGAACCTTCCAACCTAGCAAATTACATCGTGCTCGTACTCACGGTTTCCGTGCGCGTATGGCTACTGCCGATGGTCGTAAAGTATTAAGTGCTCGCCGTGCTAAAGGCCGTGCACGCCTGATTCCGTAATCCTACCGGATGCAGGCTTCGCGCGGGTGACTAACTTCCCACGCAATGTACGCCTGACCCGTCCGGCTGAGTTCCAACGGGTCTTTCAGTACGGTAAACGCCTGCACAGTCAAGGGTTAAACGCGCGAGCTTTAACAAATGATTCTGGCTCGCCACGCCTCGGTTTAGCCATCGCTAAAAAAGCCTTACGCAGAGCACACGAACGTAATCGTATTAAGCGTTTAATACGCACCAGTTTCCGCCTGCATCAATCTTCCTTGCCTGCTGTTGATCTGGTGTTGATGTGCCGCCCCGAAGTTCTCAATATGAGTAATGCTGAACTTTTCCAGCAATTGGAAGGTTTATGGTTACGCTTGCACAAGCTATACTCTGCCGGGTCTGGGCAGACCAATGAAACTGCCTTGCCCTAACCGCCACTAACCGGATTGCACAAACTCATGGATTCGCAACGTCCTTTCCTATACCTCACGTTATTTTTTATGTTGTTCTTAGTTTGGACAACGTGGAAACAAGATCATAGCCCGAAACCTGCTGCACCAACCGTTGCTACGAGCACTGCCAATCCGGCGACTGCGCTAGCCAGTGCTGCCCAAGACGTGCCTAACGATAGCGCGGCTGTTAAGGCGGATGCGCCCAGCAATAGCGTAGGGCAAACGGTGAGTGTGCGTACTGATACGCTGATGTTACGCATTAATACACGCGGTGGGGAAATTTTAGAGGCTGATTTACCGACTTACCCCTTGAGTTTGGATACGCCGGATAAGCCAGAACGTATTTTGAATTTGGCAGAGCGTAATTACGTCGCACAATCCGGTTTGCAAGCCCCAACGGGTGCTGCTGACGCGCCTGATCACTTGGCAACGTACACAGCAGCACAAACCGATTACAAACTGGCTGATGGGCAAAATGAATTGGTTGTGCCGCTTACTTGGCAAGGGGCGAATGGCGTGACCGTTACCAAACGTTTCGTGTTTAAACGCGGTTCGTTTTTGGTCAATGTTGAGCATGAGGTAAAAAATAATTCCGCGCAAGTGTGGACTGGCTCAGAATACCGTCAATTGAAACACGGTGAAGTGAAAAAATCGGGTGGTTTATTCGGTGGTGTGAATGCTTATGTAGGAGGGGCTTACTTCCATGAGGGCAAATACACCAAATTATCTTTTGCGAATATGGAAAAAACGCCTGTCGATGAAAAGGACGTAGCCAATGGTTGGGTGGCGATGCAGGAACATTACTTCCTCAGCGCGTGGATTCCACCTACTGAACAGAAGTCTTCGTACTACACGCAGATTTCCCAAGTTAATGGTGAAAAAGGCTATATTTTGGGGACGCGCAGCCCACTGAAAAGCGTAGCTCCGGGAGTAACGGATACGTTTAAAAGCAGTTTCTATGTCGGGCCTAAAGACCAAGATACGTTGGCAAAAATTGCTGATGGGTTAGATTTGACCGTCGATTACGGTATTTTCGCGTTTATTTCTAAACCGATTTTCTGGCTGATGCAGTTAATCCACAAAGTAGTGGGGAACTGGGGGTGGACGATTATTTTCCTTACCATCATTATTAAAGCCTTGTTCTTCTGGCCATCGGCAGTAAGTTATAAGTCAATGGCAAAGATGAAATCCATTTCGCCTAAATTGAAAGAGCTGAATGAACGTTTTGCTGATGATCCGCAAGGCAAACAGCAAGCCATGATGGAGATTTACCGTAAGGAAAAAATCAACCCATTGGGTGGTTGTTTGCCGATTCTGATTCAGATTCCGGTGTTCATGGGCTTGTACTGGGTGCTGTTGGAAAGCGTGGAATTGCGTCAAGCTCCGTGGTTACTGTGGTATAAAGACTTGTCGATTATGGACCCTTACTACGTATTGCCGATCATTATGGGCGGTTCGATGTTCTTGCAGCAAAAGCTCAACCCACCGCAAGTTGACCCAATGCAGCAGAAAGTTTTCCAGTTTATGCCTGTTATTTTTACCGTGATGTTCTTGTGGTTCCCTGCGGGTTTGGTGTTGTACTGGGTTGTTAACAACTTGCTGTCAATGGGGCAACAGTGGTACATCAATAAGAAAATCATTGGTCATGCGTAACTCATTGGTGTGATTGTATGTTAAGTAATCCCGACACTATTGCTGCCGTTGCTACACCGCCGGGGCGCGGTGGGGTCGGGATTATTCGTTTATCGGGTAAGCACGTTCCTGAGATTGCCGTTGGTATCTTGGGAAGCCTTCCCAACCCACGCAAAGCCGTTCACCGTCGTTTTTTAGCGGCAGATGGTGCGATTTTAGATGATGGGATTGCCTTGTATTTTCCTGCTCCACACTCATTCACTGGCGAAGATGTGCTCGAACTGCAAGGGCACGGCGGGCAAGTTGTGCTCGATATGTTGCTCAAACGTTGCCTTGAATTGGGTGCGCGTTTGGCACGCCCCGGTGAGTTTTCCGAACGTGC
>CAZJDN010000040.1:0-15112 GCA_964544775.1 uncultured Thiothrix sp. | reverse complement strand
AGTTTAGCGGCACTGGCATTAATCCAGCACCGCTTTGGCGATCTTTAACGCGGGGATGATTCTGCTGTTTCGACTTGAGAGGGTAGGTTTTCAACCACATCTTTCATGAAGTCCTCCAGCGATTTGGTGCTGGAAGCATGAATATTGATTGAACTTAAGGTTTGGTTATACGCAGGTTCACTGGAAAACTCGCTATTTACGGTGGCTTGATCCATCCAGTCCAATCCTTCCAAAATCAATACGGGCGAACTCAGCAGCAATGCAACCCCCAACGCAGGTAATGGGCGTAAATAACTCGCCCAACGTTGGTACAAATACAGCAACCCTGTTACCAATACCGTATTGTAAAAGGTCAGGAAAAACCCTAACGGCGCATCCGAAGTCAGGAAATACGCCATGCTATGCCCTGCCACACCCAAACCTGATTTCAACAACGCCAATAACGATGCCATACCAATCGCAGAAACCAATGCCCAACGGTGTGAAACTAACCACGTTACCAACGACAGTGCGAAAATAAAGACCAGTAATACCGCAAGGCTAATCAGCACATCGCTAATATAAAACCACGCCCCTTTCGCCACAAACGTCGAAAAATAGGTATCAGCAAACAAACTTGCGGCAGTCAATAAAAACAACAAAACCGCCCAAATGGGGTTAGCAATAAACGAGAAAAAACCGCTGAATTTCAGTAGATTAGTTGCTGCTACTGGGCTGTCCACTGCGAGTAAATTTACCCGCTGACTGCCCAAAATCAAGCGACTTGGCACGGGTAAACGCACGGGCTGCGCCCCTAACGAATGCCCGTTCATATTCGTACCATTTTCGCTAGACAGGTTATGCAAATACAACGCGCCTTCCGCATCCGTCTCAATGCTCAAATGGTGCGGAGAAATCGAGGTATCGGACAAAATGACATCATTATCCAACGACCTGCCAACGGTAACGGGGAAACGTTCCAGCGTGTGGTATTGGTTTAAGCCGCGTGTTTGAACTTCCAGAATTACTTTTGCCATTTAAATTCCCCCAACATCCGCGTTGTCAGTTTAATCGCGCTATCAAAATCCACGCCAACCATATCGAAATTAAACAGCATTCCTTGCGATTTATACCCCACCATTGCCGCCGTTACCATGACATCACTAATGCCCGGATAATTACGGTAATCACGCCGACAAATTGTCGTCTTGAATTCCTGCCCAGCAAGGCGGCTAAACCCTGTGTGACAAGCGAAATTGGTTACGTCATTCTTCCCGGCTTTACTGTCTAACACGCTGGAGTTTTGGGTTTCGTACCCTTCGTAAAAGCGCGGCGCAACCATCTTATCGCTGTTTAACCAAATGTATTCGTAAGCCACTGAACCCACTTCCAAACCATCATCCAAATAGATGTTATTGTCATTGGAACAGCGGGTGTAATACACGCGCATTAATTCATCGGGGTCTGGCTTACTGCTGTTATCCCAGCAGCGCACGTAATTATCAATGTCACCGGGCACAGTCATTTTGCCGATAGCAAGGTTTGTCCACTTGGAATCATTCAGCAATTTCATGTAACGCGCCGCGTGCTCTTGCAACTGTGTCGCAATGTGCCCGTCAATGTCTTCATCGGGAGCAAAATTCGTCGCTTTTAAATGTTCCAAAATGGTAGCGAGGTATTGCCCCGGCACAAGGAAGCTGATTTCATTCCCCGACGTTGCGACATTCACCCCAATGACTTGCCCTTGCTCATTCAATGTTGGCCCACCACTCATTCCGGGGTTCAAACTGCCTGAAAACAGGATGTTATTGTCATCGCTGTTTTTCATAATGCCGTTGTTTGTCCCCTCAATAATGGAAAAACCCAAATCCAACGGATTCCCCAACGAGAACAAACGCGCCCCTTTTTGCGGTAAATCAGCAATATGCAACGGTTCGCCCAGTGGTTCATCCGCACGCAATACCGCCAAATCGTGAATCACATCCACCGCCAGCAATTCCAGTTTGCCCGTTTTGCGCGAGGTTGAAAGGTAATTCAACTCAAAATCATCCGGCGAATTCACGAAAGTGCTCACGACATGGTAGTTAGTCGCCAGAATATTCGGCTGCATGACGATAAACCCAGAGCCAATCGCGGTTTTTTTCTTACTTTGCTGATTAACGACTTGGACTTGGTAAACCGATGGCTCGACATTTTTATAAATCGAGGTGGAATCAGCGTGAGCATAACTCATACTAATGAAAGATAAACTGATCAATATCAGTTTCATTTTGCATAAAAAACGGTACATTCCCTGCTTTCCCGCTTGGATAAGCTATTGAATTTGATAATTATGTAAAAAATAAAAGCCCGTGCTAACCCCATCGGCAGCACTGGCTTAAATACGCTTGCTTACCCCGACGCTGGTGCTTTATTTACAAGCTGGTGAAAACATCCCTCGCAATTGCAATTGTTTCCGCCAAATCCGCGTCACTGTGCGCCATTGATACGAAACCCGCTTCGTAAGCAGAAGGCGCGAGATAAACCCCACGATTTAACATTCCGTGGAAAAATTGATTAAATTGCGCAACATTGCAAGCAGTCACTTGCTGGTAGGTGTCAATGCGTTTTTCGGTGGTGAAAAACAAACCGAACATACCGCCCACCTGTTGGGTGAGGAAAGGTATCTTAGCGGCATCGGCAGCTTGCTGCATCCCTTTTACAAACGCCGTGGTTTTTGCTGTCAATTCATCGTAAAAACCTGCACGAGAAATAATCTCTAGCATTTTTAAACCCGCTGTCATCGCAATCGGGTTGCCGGACAATGTACCCGCTTGGTACACCGCCCCCAATGGCGATAGGTGTTGCATGATGGCACGTTTCCCACCAAACGCGCCCACGGGCATACCACCGCCAATAATCTTACCTAACGTTGTTAGGTCAGGTTTTACCGCGTAAACCGCCTGTGCACCACCTAGGGCAACACGAAAACCCGTCATGACTTCATCGAAAATCAATACCGCGCCGGATTGGTCACAAACCTCGCGTAAGGTTTCGAGGAAACCTGCTACTGGCGGAATACAATTCATATTCCCTGCCACAGGCTCAACAATAATACACGCAATTTCATGCCCACGCGCAGCAAATACTTCGCGTACTTGCTCGCTGTTATTGTAATCCAAGGTCAGAGTGTATTGGGCTAATTCCGCCGGAACACCGGGGGAACTGGGTTGCCCAAACGTCAATGCACCCGAACCCGCTTTCACCAGCAAGGAATCACCGTGCCCATGATAACCGCCCTCGAACTTGACCATATAATTGCGTCCGGTGAAACCCCGCGCCAAACGAATGGCTGACATGGTAGCTTCCGTCCCGGAGCTGGTCATACGTACCATTTCGATGGAAGGCATGATGTCACAAATCTTTTCCGCCATCGTGATTTCGAGTTCAGTCGGTGCGCCGTAGCTTAAACCGTCTACCGCTGCGGCTTGCACTGCTGCAACCACTTCGGGATGTGCGTGACCCGCCACCATCGGCCCCCACGAACCCACGTAATCAATCAAGCGATTGCCGTCTGCATCCCACATGTACGCGCCTTGCGCACGCGCAATAAAACGCGGAGTACCACCCACGCTGCGAAACGCCCGCACGGGAGAATTCACTCCACCGGGAATGGTTTGTTTGGCTTGTTCAAACAATGCTTCAGAACGGGTCATGGTACGCTTCCTATGCAGAACGGTAAGGGCTGCTTATTTTCAAGGAGCTTAACCCCATTGTCTAGTAACGTGAGGAAAAACTTCGACCCAACACAATCAGTTAAATGGATTCTGCTGGCATAAATCCCGATAACGCTGGGCGCGTTGCGTAATACTTTCGCTCGCAAACACATCGGAAATCACCGCCAACATTGCAGCCCCCTGCTGCAATAAACAAGGCGCGTTACCCAACGTAATGCCGCCAATCGCACAAATCGGCGTATGCGGTAACACCTGACGCGCTTGCTGTAATAATTCCAGATGCGCACGCGGTGCATTCGGTTTGGTTGAGGAGGGGAAAAAGCTCCCAAACGCAATGTAATCCGCCCCATTTTGCACGGCATTTAATGCCAGTTCCAAACGGTTGTAACACGACACGCCAATGATTGCACCGTCCCCCAATACCGCCCGTGCCGTCGTGAACGCTGCGTCGTCTTTCCCAATGTGTACACCATCCGCTTGCACCGTATGTGCCAATTCCACGTCATCATTCACGATAAACAACGCCTGATGTTGGCGACACAGCGCACGCAAAGCCGTTGCTTCCTGCAAACGCCGGGCGGAATCCGTGGTTTTATCCCGATACTGCACAATCGCCGCCCCACCTTGCAGGGCTTGCTCGACTTTGCGTAACAGTAGTTCACCGACTGAACCATCGGTAATGACGTAAAGACCTTTCAACATCTAGCGCGTCCAGTAAAAGCGGTTGGGAAGGTGTTGCCCGCGCCCGACTTTGCGTCCAGCTTGCAGACTGCCCCACGTATACGCTTGTGCCGTACCAACCGCACGTACCATTTCCTGCCCTTTCGCAAGGTTTGCCGCGCAACTGGCTGCTAAGGTACACCCCGAACCGTGGTAAGTATCGGGCAAACGTTCCCACGTCCATGTACGTAAACGCTTGCCTTCACCGTACAGTACGTTTTCTACCCGTTCGGTTTCCGCGTGTGTCCCCGTCAGCAAAACGTATTTGCAACCTTGCTGAAGTAACGACAGCGCGTGTGCCTCACCCGTGTCACCCGTCACAGCAAGGCGTTGGGCTTCTTGCACATTGGGGGTAAGCAAAGTGGTTAAGGGCAATAGCTGTTCCCGAATGGCTGTGATCAATTGCGCACTGGCTAAGTCCGAACCGCCCCCAGCGGCAAGTACCGGGTCAAGAATGACAGGTAAATGCGGCACTTGTAACAGCACCTGCCGCACCGCTTGCACCACCTCGACACTGCCCAGCAACCCGATCTTAATGGCGGCAACAGGCATATCCGCGAGTAAGGTTTGTGCCTGTTGCACAATCAGTTCCGCAGACACGGGAGCTATGCGCTGCACATTGCCCGTATCTTGCACCGTCAAACAGGTAATCACCGAAGTCGGGTAACAATGCTGACTGGAAATCGCTTCCATATCCGCTTGAATGCCAGCCCCGCCCGTGGGGTCATGCCCCGCGAGCGTTAATACCACCGGAAGATTCACATCGTTACCCCCTGTTAACCGCAGAACTCCCCCAAGCGTTTACGCACCACAACAATGCCTTCTTCGCTTTTCTCTTTCGTAAAGCCAAGGCGTTGCATCAGTTTCAACATGCCCGTGTTATGCGCCAACACTTCCCCATCCACGTACCGCAAACCCCGCGCCCGTGCGGTATCAATCAAGGCTTGCATCATGACACCGCCTAAACCGCGATTTTGGTAAGCGTCACCGATAACAAGGGCAAATTCGCAACTGGTTTTATCGGGATTAATGGCGTAACGCGCCACGCCCATTTCCACTTCCTTACCGTCTTCGCGGGTTAAAGCGAGGAAAGCAATTTCGCGGTCATAATCGATTTGCGTCATCCGCACCAGCATATCCGGCGTGAGTTCGCGCAATGCTTGCATGAAACGCATGTAACGCGATTCTTTGGACAGATTGCGCACAAACTCCTGTTCCATTTCCGCATCTTCGGGGCGAATCGGGCGAATCACAATGTCCGTACCGTCCGGTAACTGCAAATGTTTCACCAAATCGTTGGGGTAGGGGTGAATCGCCATGTGGTCATAACGCCGTGCCGTAGTCGGCGGGTAATTAATGACGAAACGCGCATCCACTGCGACCACGCCATTGGCATCGGCGACTAACGGGTTAATGTCCATTTCGACGATTTCGGGTAATTCGCACACCATTTCAGAAACGCGCTGGAGCACTTTCCACAATGCCTCGAAATTGATTTTCGGCATATTGCGGAATTCACCCAACAGTTTCGCCACCCGTGTGCGACAAACCGTTTTCTTGATCATGTAATCATTTAATGGCGGTAACGCAACCGCATGGTCACGATGTACTTCTACCGTTGTACCACCTGCGCCGAAGCTGATAATCGGACCAAACACCGGATCACGCGCCACACCAATCATCAGTTCACGGGCGGAATTGCTTTGGTGCATCCGTTCGATGGTGACACCTTCGATTACTGCTTCCGGCATATTGCGTTTGGCTTCGCCCACCAACTCGGAATACACACTGCGTACCGCATGCGCATTAGCAACGTTTAAACGCACGCCATTCACATCCGACTTGTGCAAAATCTGTGGTGAGCTGATTTTCATTACCACCGGAAAACCGAGCGATTCCGCCGCAACCAAGGCTTCCGCTGGGCTACGGGTCAAAATGGTCGGCACGGCAGGAATACGGAAGGCGGATAAAATCGCACGCGATTCCGTCGTCGATAAGGTACGGCGACCTTCCGCTAAAACGCTTTCAATGATTAAACGCGCCCCTTGAATGTCGGGTTCGCGCTCTT
The DNA here is from genome assembly GCA_964544775.1 of uncultured Thiothrix sp. Taxonomy (GTDB): domain Bacteria; phylum Pseudomonadota; class Gammaproteobacteria; order Thiotrichales; family Thiotrichaceae; genus Thiothrix. The sequence continues at coordinate 8,629 of CAZJDN010000040.1, read as the reverse complement.
GTTCCGGCACAGATGGCGGCACTTGCATCAACATTTTTTGGTTGTCGCGGTAATGCGTCAGGTAAGAAAATGCTTCGACTGCGGCTTCCGGTGTGCGGAAATGCGGCACATTCGCCGCTGACAAAATGCTGCGCCCTGCACAAACTTGTACGTCACCCATCCAGCAAGCTAACACGGGTTTGCAATTTTTCGCTTTCTTATTGTCTTTGCAAAGATTACCCACGACCTTGGCGACCGCTTCGGGGTCGGTCATGGCTTGCGGTGTCAGCATGACTAAAATACCGTCGATATTTTCGTCTTGCATACAGATATTCAACGCAGCCGCGTAACGTTCTGGGGTTGCATCGCCGAGAATATCCACTGGATTACCGTGCGACCACGTAAACGGTAAAATCTTATTCAGTTCTGTTAGGCTAGTAGGGCTTAATTCCGCCATGCGTAAACCCGTTTCTACCGCACGGTCAGTCGCCATGACACCCGGTCCACCACCATTGGTCAGGATCAACAAACGGTTACGTTGCGCACGCAAGCCAGAGGAAAGGATTTGCGCCGCAGAAAACAATTGCGTAATGGTATCTACTCGTACAGCTCCAGCACGTTCCAACGCGGCATCAAAGGCTTCTTTCCCGCCCACGATTGCACCCGTGTGGGTACTTGCCGCACGCGAACCTTCTTCGTAACGCCCTGCTTTCAACACCACCACAGGTTTCATGCGCGAAGCAGTACGTAAACCACTCATGAAACCGCGTGCATCGTGTACCCCTTCGATATACAGCAAAATACTGTCGGTTTTCGGGTCAAGCGCGAGGAAATCTAACACATCACCAAAATCCACATCCGCCGCATCACCCAACGTAACCACGGTGGAGAAACCGATTTTCCGCGCTTCCGCCCAGTCAAGAATCGCGGTACACATCCCACCCGATTGCGAAACAAGAGCTAAGTTACCTGCTTGCGGCTGATTACGGGTGAAAGACGCATTTAACCCAGACGAAGGGCGCATAATACCCAAGCAGTTCGGGCCAATAATGTGCATTCCGTATTGATGCGCAATGTCCACGCAATCTTTTTGTAAACGTTGCCCCCGCGCACCTGCTTCGGCAAAGCCCGCTGACAGAATGACGATACCTTTTACCCCGTGTTCCCCACACTGATGTAAAATTGATGGAACGGTCGGGGCGGGCGTGGCAATAACAGCTAATTCAACGGATTTGTTTAATTCGGTAAGGTTAGGGTACGAAGTATGCTCCTGCACCTTAGCGTATTTTGGATTGATAGGGTACACTGACCCTTTAAAGCCAGCATCCAACAGATTTCTGAATACTAGGGTTCCTACCCCATCAGCACTGTTGCTAGCCCCGAACACAGCGACACTCTTTGGGGCGAAGAGTTGATTTAAATAGTGGTGGCCCATAGCCAAAACCTCTAGACTAAGTAATTGAACAGCAGCCTAGACGTTAAGCCTTAAAACACGTCTTTTGCTGCAATGCAACATATTCTACTCCGGTTTTATTGAAAAAAACATGACAGTTGCCGTAATAACTCACTCTCATTGCAATTTACATGACAATGGGACCCCTCATCACCCGGAATGTGCAGAACGTTTGGGTGCAATCAACAATCGCATGATTATGTCAGGCGTTGACTGGATTGCGCGTCACTACGACTCACATTGCGCGGAACGTGAACATTTACTGCGCGTACATGACGCTGATTATGTAGAACGTGTTTTTGCCACTTCCCCCAAAGAAGGCTTTGCCTTATTGGATGGCGATACAGGCATGAACCCACACACCCTTGATGCTGCATTACACGCCGCTGGTGCGGTAGTCATGGCAGTCGACTTGGTAATGGCGGGTACACACAAACACGCTTTCTGCATGGTACGTCCACCCGGTCATCACGCGGGACGTAGCGTTGCCGCAGGTTTCTGCGTGTTTAACAACATTGCGGTGGGTGCTGCTTACGCGCTGGAAGTGTATGGCTTGGAACGTGTATTGATCGTCGACTTTGATGTGCATCACGGCGATGGTACGGAAGAAATCTTCCAAGATGAACCGCGTGTATTGTTTTGTTCCTCATTCCAACACCCGTTTTACCCCAATAAAGGCGCGGATACTAACCAACCCTTTAATCTGGCAATGCCAGCAGGGACAGGCGGGGCAGCGTGGCGCGAAGCGATTCAAGAAAAGTGGTTGCCAGCCATACGCGAGTTTAAGCCGGAATTGGTAATGATTTCCGCTGGGTTTGATTCCCACATGGAAGACGACATGGGCGACTTCAAGTTGTTGGAACGCGATTACGTGTGGATTACCAAAGAACTTTGCCAAATTGCCAAGGAATGTGCTGAAGGGCGCGTTGTTTCTTGTTTAGAAGGCGGCTACGAATTATCCCCCTTAGGGCGCAGTGCTACCTTGCACATCAAAGAGTTGGCGGAATTCCACTAACCCGCCGCTTACTTTTTCAGGTACACCATCAACGCCACAATGGCGGTGAAAAATGCCCACCATGCAAGTTTTTGCACGACATCAAGCAGCTCTTCTAGGAAACTAGGAGGCGGCTCTGGTGTGGGCGGTTTTTCAGTTAATTTGGCATAAAAAGCCTCGCGGATAGCTTTTTCATCTTCCATTAACCACGCGGCTTCGCTGCCTTTCAGGTCGCGTAACACACGCGCCTTCACACTCTCATGTAACCCTGCTTGTATGCCCTCGGCTTTGCCCTGTTGCCTACCCGCCTCTTCCCCTTCTTGATAGCCAATGGAATAGCCGCGCTGCCACGCAAAATAGTAAATCAGCCACGCAATGGCGGCAGCAAAAATGAGAGTCCACAGCACATTAGCGGGATCGTTCATGGGAAAATCACTCTAACGGGTTTGATTCGACTGATTTTAGCAAAGTCACTACACAGGCTTGAACCTTTTGCTTACCAACGCGCACTAAGTTAACGGGCATAATATCTATCGGGCTTTTCATTTATGCAACAACGTTACGCTTGGCTAATAGGCGGGCTGCTGGCTGCGAGTACGGCTACCACGCCTGCCGCAACGCAAGATTTATGCGTTTCCTTTAATCAATGCCCTTTGCAACTCTACAGTGGGCAACTCATACGCCAAGATTGGGCAACGCTGGTCTGGGATGGTACACGCAAACGCGCCAGTATTACCGTCGATCCGCAAAAACCCAACGACCATTTCATGCGGGTCAAATACCCCGCCAAACAATACGGTCCGTTGGCTAACGGGGGGCAAGCGTTGGTACGTTTACCCGCCGCCGAAGAATATTACCTCAGTTACCGTGTGCGTTTTCAGTCGGGGTTTGATTTTCGCCGTGGGGGGAAATTGCCGGGGCTTGCCAGCGGCGACGGTAAATATTCCAACGGCAAAAAACCTGTCAATGGTGACGGTTGGACTGCACGCATGATGTGGCTGGAGGAAGGGGAATTGATTCCCTACATCTATTACGTGGGAATGCCTAAAACAGCGCATTGGGGTGATCATTGGGCAACAGGTATGCATTTCCAACCCAACGTTTGGTACAACCTTACCCAACGCATTCGCCTCAATACAGCGGGGAAAAGCGATGGTATTTACGCCATTTGGGTTAACGGCAAACTGCTCACGCAACGCACCGACATGCTGTGGCGTTATGGCAATAAAGGGCTGATTGATTCGTTCATTTTCAGCACCTTTCACGGCGGAAATACGCCAGACTGGGCACCCCGCTGGGACAGCTACGCCGATTTCGATGATTTCCAAATTTCACGCCACGCACCACCGTATATTTTGCGCTGAGGGAGGTCTTAATCTCTGCCACAGCTATGGTAAACTACGCGGCATTTTTCGAGATTAACGACGAGAGTTTACGATGGCTGGTCATAGCAAGTGGGCAAATATCAAGCACCAGAAAGCCGCAGTTGATAAGAAACGTGGCAAGATTTGGACAAAAATCATCCGCGAAATCACCGTAGCCGCACGGGAAGGTAAAACCTCTGACCCGAACGCGCACCCGCGTTTGCGCCTTGCCGTGGATAAAGGTCTCGGCGCGAACATGCCCAAAGACACCATCGAAAAAGCCTGTAAACGCGGTGCAGGCGAGTTGAATACCGAAAACTATACCGAAGTACGTTACGAAGGCTACGGTCCTGGCGGTATTGCAGTCATTGTCGAAACCATGACCGACAATGTTAACCGCACGGTTGGCGAAGTCCGCCATGCGTTCACTAAACACGGCGGCAACCTTGGTACGAATGGCTCGGTTGCCTTCCAATTCAAAAAAATCGGTGTCATGAATTTCGCCCCCGGTTTGGATGAAGAAAAACTGATGGAAGCGGCGTTAGAAGCAGGTGCAGAAGACATTCAGATGGAAGACGACGGTTCTGCTGAAATCCTTACCGCACCGGAAGATTTTGCCGCCGTCAAAGCCGCGTTAATCGCCGCTGGTTTTACCCCTGATCACGATGAAGTGACCATGCGTGCAGAAAACCTGACCTTGGTGGAAGGTGATGTTGCCGCTAAATTACTGAAAATGATCGATATGCTCGAAGACCTTGACGACGTGCAAGAAGTCTTTACCAATGCCGATTTTACGGACGCAGACCTTGCGGCACACGGCTAAGTGAGTTTACGCCGCATTCTTGGCATTGACCCCGGCTCGCGCCAAACGGGAGTTGGGGTAATCGAAACTGATGGGCAACGCACCTTTCACATTTTCAGTACCTGTTTGCGCTTGGGCGACGCGCCCCTGCCGGAACGTTTGGGTACAATTTTTACCGAAATCACTGCCATTATTCGTCAATACCAACCGCAGGAAATGGCGATTGAGGAAGTGTTTGTTTCCAATAATGCGTCTTCCGCGCTAAAGCTGGGGCAAGCACGCGGGGCGGCGATTTGCGCAGGCATTACGGCTGGCTTAAGTGTGGCGGAATACAGTGCCAAGGAAGTGAAACAAGCCACGGTAGGCAAAGGCGGGGCGGATAAAGCGCAAGTACAACACATGGTGAAGTACTTGCTCGGTTTACACGGTAAGTTGCAAGCAGACACGGCGGACGCGCTGGCAATTGCGTTGTGCCATGCACATACCAGCCATTTGCAACGCCGGATTCAAGGTTTGCGTTAAACCGTCGTCAACAAATAACTGTTTTGTGCTTTGAGGAAGTTCATAAACACTTCTTCAAAATCCGCCACCACGGACGTTTTCACTGCATCCAAGGCTAACAGTGCATCACTCCACGCTTGCACACGTTCAGTTAAGGGAATTTCTACCCCAAACAAACGCTGCGCCAATGCCACACGCATAAACAGCGGAGCGTAAACGGTATCAACTAAATGCAACGTTTCCCCGGTAAAGAATGGCTTATCAGCAGCAAGCACGCTATCCAAACGCTGTAAACCTTGCACCAACGATTCACGCGCTTCGTTAAACGCAGTCTCGTCTTTCGCTGTCACCATACGGAACTGACGACCCAACAAATCAGAGCAGTATTCTACCCACGCGCGGTGTTGGGCTTTTTGCAATGGGTTGGTCGGGTGTAAGGCAGGTGGGTAAATTTCATCGAGGTATTCGAGGATGACTGCTGATTCAAACAACGGCGTACCGTCAACCAGCAACACAGGCACTTTACCCAACGGGGAAATGGCTTTGAACCATTCGGGCGGTTCGTGGGGGTTAATGTGCGTAAGGCTGTATTCCACGCCTTTATAATTCAGGGCAATCACCGAACGTTGTACAAATGGGCAGATTTTAAAACTGACTAATTCCAGTTTGCTATTAGACATGATCATTCTCCTTGCTAGTGCGCTCAACATAGCACGAAAGCCGGAGCAGATGAATAAAGCCAACCCACGTAACGTAGGCTGGCTCGTTTCCCCTGTGAACAACGCGCTTTAAATCAATGGTGTGAGGGTAAGGTTTGTAAGGATACTACCCCATCATTCCCGACTGGCTGTAGGGGTTGCAACGGTTGAGGCAAGTCACTGCCGTGCTCATCGTAATGGCGGTTGTCATTGCGTGCATCCTGTTGGTAAGGGTTGTCATAACGGTTGGCATTATCCCAACGGCGTTCATGATCACGTTGCGCTACTTCACGGTTATTCGCCAGTTTATTAATGTGGCGGTTTAATTGTGCGGCTTGGCGTTGCAGTTTATTGCGCTCCACGGTGGTGACTTTACGGTCTTGTTTTGCCACTTTGATCGCATCCAACAAGGCGCGTAATTCGGTACGTAACTGCCGCTCTTCCCGATGCGTTAAATCACCACGTTGTACGCCGTTATTAATGCGAAAATCGAGGCGTGCGACATTGATTCCCACATCGTCAAACCGTGGCGGCATTGCCATTGCCGCAGAAGATGCCAACACTAGGCTAGCAAGCAATACGCTGGAAATAACTGTTAACTTTTGCATGACGTAACCCCGTTTCATTACTTTAGGTTGTAAGTATTTGCCCTTTCGACAAGGGTAAAGTTACGCGCCAATTCAGCAACAAATATGCCTAGATTGTGCAAATAACGTGGAACGTCGCTGGCAAGATTGGGTTATGATGATTGCCCCATTGTTATCTGCCCACGAGTTACCCATGAAACACACCCTTACAAGCTGCTTGCTCGCATTGGCGATTGGTGTCACAGGCTGTGGTCAAGAAGCTGAAAAACCAACGGATTTACCGTGGCAAATTACTTTATCCGCAGCAGGCAACCCGCAAGTTTTTCACGTTGAAGTGGGCGTAACACCGCTCAAAGCCTTGAACGAACATTTACACAATTTCCCTGACATTGCGGTGTTTTCGCATGAAAGCGGTAAGCGCACGCTAGAAGCCTATTACGGCACACAACGCATGGGGTTGTTTGAAGCCAAAGTCATTGCTGAATTGCAAACTGACCCCGCCACTTTGGATAAATTCCAAGCGGGTGCAATCAAGCACGAAGGCATGGCTAGTGGGCAATGGAAGTTTTCGCTGAGTGAACCCGCGATTTTACAAAGCAATGATTTGCCGATTGAAAAGCTGGTTTACATGCCTGCGGTGAATTACGAGCCGGAAATTGTGAATGCGCGATTTGGCATTCCGGCAGAACGTTTACCTGCGGCGAAAGCTGGCGTGGAATTTTGGTGTTACCCCGACAAAGGTTTAATTATTGCCTTGAATAATGACGGCGGTGATATTTTGTATTACGTGGCTAAAAGCGGATTCGTCGCTTTGAAACAAACCTTGTTGGAGGAAAAACCGAAAAATGGCTGAGCGTCGCCCCCAACCGTGGTGGAAACAAATTCCACTGGCAGAAATGAACGAAACACAATGGGAAAGCCTGTGTGACCATTGCGCGAAATGCTGCCTCATCAAACTGGAAGATGAGGAAGACAGCACCGTGTATTACACCGATTTAGCCTGCGAATTACTCGACGGGCAAACCTGCCAATGCACCAATTACGCCCAACGCGAAGTGCTCGTACCGGATTGCTTGCATTTAACCCCCGATAATTTGGAACAGCTTTATTGGATGCCGCCCAGTTGCGCTTACCGTTTATTGCATGAAGGAAAAAACTTACCCTCATGGCATCACTTGGTTTCCGGCGATAAAGACAGCATTCACCGCATGAAACAATCCGTCCACGGGCGTTTTACTTATGTGAATAAAGTCGGTGAGGAAGATTGGGAGGAACGTGTTGTTACATGGCCGCTGAAACTGAAAATGTAAGCCAACGTCTCGACAAATGGCTGTGGGCGGCGCGGTTTTTCAAAACCCGTCCGCTGGCGGTAGAAGCCATTAATGGCGGACATGTTCACGTCAATGATGAACGGGTGAAACCTGCACGTAATGTCCGCATTGGCGATACTGTCCGCATTACCAAAGGTTTTGAAACGTGGGTTATTAGCGTCAAAGGGTTCAACGAACAACGTCGCCCCGCTGCGGAAGCACGCTTGCTTTACGCCGAATCCGATTACCACCGTGAACAACGTGAAGCCGTGATGGAGGAACGCCGCTTACACGGGGTCAATATTAAAGTGCGTAAACCCGACAAACGCGAGCGGCGACTGATTGATCAGTTCAAGCAAAGTTGGTGATTTTACCCAAACGGCTGCGTAAGGTTATAAGAACTTAAAGGTTGCCAGCATTGCCAACACAAACGCCAGCAAATACACCCACGGAAGCGCAACCAAATAGCCGATTAACTGCGGTGCGCCAAACCAATAAGCTAACCACGCGCCGATTCCAGAAATGCCAAAGCAAACCGGAACGCCAAACGCCGCCAGTAATAAAGCTGCTGCCCACGGCACTTGCATATTGGCAATGCTAAGAACGCTGCCGGAAGCGAACATCACACCAAAGGGAACACCTAACAGGCAAACTAGCGTATTGATCCATAACGTCCAAGACATGACACACCTCGCTGTGGGTACGGGAAAGTTGCTTCAATGGTAACACGCGGTTACGCGCTGACTTGCCCATTTTCTGCACGCTAGCGCGGCGTTATTTCTAAAAAACAGGATATAACATTAGAAATAATCCATTTCTAACCATTGAAAATGCGGCATATACTTCCCTGCATGTAATCAATTTTCTGGATTGTTCGCAACACATTCATTTCATAAGGAGAAATACCATGTTCCCAAATAAAGAAGGTCAAGCCGTTCCTA
>CAZJDN010000039.1:2086-15194 GCA_964544775.1 uncultured Thiothrix sp. | reverse complement strand
GTAACCTGTTCGCCAGCATCAACATTGCCCCCATCTGCTGGCAGCGCGATGAGGCAGTTGGCTTGACTCATGGAACTGAGTAGGTGTGAACCTTGCCCCCCCGTGCTGCGGACTTGCCATTGCCCGTGTGCATCGCATTCGCAGATACCGCGTTGGAAATCGGTACGCCCCACGGATTTCTTCAACGGCGTGGTGCAACGCGCAGTGTAATTTGGAATGGTGGTGGCTGTTTCGCCGCGCAGTTTGAGAATGGCAGGGCGCACTAAAAGTAAAAAAGTGACCATGACAGCAACGGGATTCCCCGGTAAACCAAAGAAAAAGCAATTGCCTAATGTACCAAAGGCGAGTGGTTTACCCGGTTTAATGGCGATTTTCCAGAAATTGACTTGCCCTAGCTGTTGCAAGGTAGACGTAACGAAATCGGCTTCACCGACCGATACGCCACCGCTGCTAATGAGTACGTCAGCGGTTTCGCGTGCTTGTTGAAACGCGCTAGCAACAGCTTGGGGTGTGTCGCGTACAATCCCTAAGTCGATCATCTCGACTCCTAATTGTTGCAACATGCCGTGCAGGGTGTAGCGATTGCTGTCGTAAATATCGCCTGCTTGCAGGGTTTCACCACTGTTTCTAAGCTCATCACCTGTGGAACAAAACGCAACCCGTGGGCGACGTAACACGCTGATTTCACCGATGCCTAACGAAGCGAGTAAGCCTAAATCGGCAGCCGTAAGTTTACGCCCTGCACTTAATACGTCAGTACCGTAGCGTAAATCTTCACCGGGGTGACGGATATTCACCCCTGCTTTAAGTGTGCCGATTACCTGTATGCCGTCGTGATGCAGTCGAACGTTTTCTTGCATAACAACGCTGTCTGCACCGTCGGGGACACTTGCTCCGGTCATAATCCGCACACATTCGCCGGACGTAATTGCCCCTGTAAATGGGCGACCCGCAAAGGAACTCCCCACCACGCGCAAGGCGTGTCCTTCCACTACATCCGTATGGCGTAGGGCGTAACCGTCCATTGCTGCGTTGCGGTGCGGTGGTACATCCAGCGGAGCGGTAACAGTTTGTGCTAATACGCGCCCGTGTGCCGCCCAAACGGATACGGTTTCATGGCAGGTTAAAGCGGAAATGCTTGCCAGAATGTGTGCTTGGGCTTGTTCGAGACTCAGTGTTCCGTGCGGTAATTGATCGCAAGACTGTGGGGTAACAGGTGTAGCAGCGTTAGACATGAGCAATCCGTGCGCAGGGAGTTCAGTTGATGGAGGGAATCACCTTCCCCCTGTGTGAGGGAAGGTTTATGGCGGGTGGAATTAAACCACTGAACCGTCGTCGTTCATACCGTCGATTTTTTCATCTTCTTTCGGGATCATGTGCTCGCGCTGTAAGCCAAACAGCAGCAACAGCGGGGAAGCAACCAATACCGATGAATAAATCCCGAACATAATCCCGATGGTTAATGCCAGTGCGAAATTGTGTAACGCTTCGCCACCAAACCACAGCATGGACGTTACCATTGTTTGTGTGGCTAAGTGAGTAATGATGGTGCGGGACATGGTGGTCGTAATCGCACTGTCAATAATGTCTGGAATGGTATCGTCACGCATGGTACGGATGTTTTCCCGCACCCGGTCGAATACCACCACTGATTCATTCACCGAGTAACCCAACACCGCCAAGACACCCGCCAATACGGTCAAGTCGAATTGCCATTGGAAGAACGCAAACAGCCCCAGAATGATTACTACGTCATGCAAGTTCGCAATGGCGGCAGAAACCGCAAATCGCCATTCAAAGCGGAACGCAAGGTAAACAATGATCCCAGCGGCAACCAGCAATAATGCTAGCCCACCGTTTTCATACAATTCTTGCCCGACTTGCCCACCGACGAAATCCACACGGCTTAAAGAAACATCCTGTGCGGTTTGTTTCAACACGCCCATGACTTGTTCGCTGACTTGCGCACTGGAAACACCTTGTTTCAGCGGGAGACGGATTAATACGTCTTGGCTTGAACCAAAGTTTTGTACCGCAACTTCGTGGTAGCCCACGCTTTTAATCGCTTCACGGATATTATCCAGTGGGGCTGCTTGGGCGTAACGCACTTCCATCACCGTGCCTCCGGTGAAATCGACCCCAAGGTTCAAGCCGTAATTAAACAGTGCGAATACCGCCAGCAAAAATGTCACCAATGAAATGGTGGTCGTGGTTTTGCCATACCGCATGAAGGGAATGGCTTTTTTGAAATGGAAAAACTCAATCATGACCCAACCCCTTAAATGGCGACTTTTTGCAGACGTGCTTTGTAACCGTAAACGAGGTTAACCAGCGCACGGGAAACCGTAACGGCACTGAACATGGAGGTTAAAATCCCCAAGCACAATACCACCGCAAAGCCTTTGATTGGGCCTGATCCCAGCATGAACAGGGCAATACCCGCAATAAAGGTTGTCAAGTTAGAGTCAAGAATCGTTCCCCACGCACGGTCATAGCCTGCATAAATCGCCTGTTGCGGTGGTTCACCTGCGCGTAATTCCTCACGAATCCGTTCGTTAATTAACACGTTCGCATCAATTGCCATACCCAAGGTCAAGGCGATACCTGCTAACCCCGGCAAGGTCAATGTGGCTTGCAACATCGACAGCAATGCAAACAAGAAGAAGCCATTGATTGCCAATGCCACGCTGGAAATTAAACCAAACACGCGGTAGTAAATAATCATGAAGCTCACCACCGCCACAAAGCCCCAGATATTGGAGTCGAAACCTTTTTGGATATTTTCTTTACCCATGCTAGGGCCAACGGTGCGTTCTTCCACAATGTAAACGGGGGCGGCTAGTGCACCCGCACGCAGCAAGAGTGCCAAATCACGCGATTCCTTGGTGGAATCCAAACCTGTAATTTGGAAGCGTTTGCTCAATTGGTCTTGAATTCGGGCTACGTTGATGACTTCTTCTGTGGTTTTGCTGCTTTTAACTTGTTTGCCATCGACTTCCTTGCTTTCGATTTTGGTTTCGATGAAAACTACGGCCATCAGCTTTTGCACGTTTTCCCCCGTTACTTTGGAGAAACGGCTCGCACCTTTGCCATCGAGGGTAATGTGTACCGCAGGCTGATTGTTTTGGTCGAAACCGGATGCGGCATCCGTGATGTAATCCCCTGTCAGCATGACTTTGCGTTTCAGCAGGATCGGTGAACCGTTACGCTCTTTGTAAAGCTGATCACCAATGGGAATGCGCCCGTTTTGCTGCGCATCGGCGGGGCTATTTTCTTCATCAACCAAACGGAATTCGAGGGTGGCAGTTGCGCCTAAGATTTCTTTTGCCCGTGCAGTATCCTGTACTCCCGGTAATTGCACCACAATGCGGTTAGCACCTTGTTGCTGAATCACAGGTTCGGCAACACCCAATTCATTCACCCGTTTACGTAAGGTGGTAATGTTTTGTTGCACGGCAAATTTTTGGATGCCAATCAAGGTAGTTTGCGAAATGCTGGTTTGCACTTCATTGCTGCTATCCACTACTTTGAATTGCAGTGTGTCGTTGTATTCTTTGCGTAAGGCATTGACGGCCATATCGCGCACGCCAGCATCGCTGAATTTGGTGGTGAGCGTATCGCCATCGCGGGAAATGCCTTCGTACTTAATGTCTTTTTCGCGTAATAAGTCGCGGAATTCATCTTCGTAACGGTCAAGGGCTTTATTGGTTGCAGCTTGCATATCCACTTCCATCAAGAAGTGAACCCCACCGCGCAAGTCCAACCCCAAGTACATGGGGTTAGCCCCCAACGCTCGTAACCAATGCGGGGTGGAAGGGGCAAGATTGAGTGCTACCACAAACTGTTCGCCGCTTGCTGCTTTGAGTGCTTCCGAGGCTTTGAGCTGTGTATCGGTATCTTCAAAGCGGAACAAGGCTTGCTGCCCTGTGTTTTCGCTGGCTCGGACAGTAATGCCTTGCGCTTGTAAGGCTTGTTCAAAGCGTTGCATGGTTGCTGGGTCAATCGCCTGATCGTGTTTCGGGCTGATTTGGACAGCAGGTTCGGAAGGGAAAAAGTTAGGAACAGCGTAAGTGACCCCAATCAGCAGCGTGACTGCAATCATGAGGTATTTCCAGAGTGGGTAGCGATTCATTTTTATAGCTTTCCGTTTGTTAGCCTAGTGCTTAGCTACCCCCCACAGGGTGAGGGGTATACGCTTACGCGCTTTTCATCGTGCCTTTCGGCATGACAGAGGCGATTGCTTGTTTTTGGACTTTAACGCTTACATTGTCTGCAATCGTTACATCCACAAAGTTGTCTGTGATACCTGCTACTTTGCCAAGAATGCCGCCGTTGGTGACGACTTCATCACCTTTGCTCAGCGTATCGAGCATTTGTTTGTGTTCTTTGGCACGTTTTTGTTGTGGGCGAATGATCATGAAATACATGAGTACAAACAGACCTGCCATCATGATTAACGGCATGAAATCACCACCCGGTTGGGCTGCGGTGGTCGCACCGTCGGCGTAGGCGTTAGCAATCAAAAAGTCCACATTAAATCTCCTTGGTATTGGTTGCGGCGGCTATTATGCCACCTCCCATGAAAAACTGATAACCTGTTTCAGGTCACTCACTTGCATCCTGCACATCAAGACACGATCAATGCCGATAGCAACCCCTGCGCATTCCGGCAGACCTTGTTCGAGGGCTGCCAGAAAGTGTTCATCAATGGGAATGCCATCCCCGCGTGTTTGTGCATCTTGCTGTAAAATTTCGCGGTTACGGCTTGCATCGGTTTGCTCTTGATAGCCATTGCCTAACTCTAATGCACCGAGGTAAACCTCAAAGCGTTGTGCAACCCATTGCCCCGCGTCTTCCTGCACTTTCGCTAGCGCACTTTGCGCCGCCGGATAGTGGTAAAGGAATGTCAATTGATCAGGTGGAAAGGCAGCTTCCACACAATGCGTTAGCAATAAATCCCGCCATGCTTGTAACGGCATATCGCCCGTAATGTTGACACCGTGCGCTTGCGCACAGGCAGCTAGCGTGGTTTGGTCAGCAGTATGGGGGTCGATCTGCAAGGTTTCAAGGAAGGCATCCCGATAGGTAATAAAACGCGGCGGTTTTGTTAGGTGTGGAATCAGTGTGTGCAGTAATTCTGCGACTTCCAACATCAATTGTTGGTAAGTAAAACCCACACGATACCATTCCAACATCGTAAATTCGGGATTATGCCGCCGCCCTGATTCGTCTTTGCGCCAGACTTTACACAGTTGATAAATATCGCCCGAACCCGCTACCAGCAGCCGTTTCATCGGGTATTCGGGTGACGTATGTAACCAACGTAAACCGTGCGCGGTGGTGACGCTGAAACTGTCAATAAACGGGTCGGTGTTTCCCGCTTGCGATAGGGCAGGGGTTTCGACTTCCAGCACATGGCGTTGGGCAAAAAAAACGCGCACCTGTTGGTTCAGGATTGCGCGTTGTTTGAGAGCGGTTAGGTTCACGCTTTAACGCGGGAAACGTATTCGCCAGTGCGGGTATCGATTTTGAGGATTTCGCCTTCTTCCATGTACAACGGCACTTTCACCACTGCGCCCGTTTCCAGTGTGGCGGGTTTAGTGCCGCCTGTTGCGGTATCACCGCGTACACCGGGGTCAGTTTGGGTGATTTTCAGTTCAGCAAAGTTTGGCGTAGTCACTTGCAATGGCACGCCGTTCCACAGGGTAACGATGCATTTTTCATTGCCTTTCAACCATTTGACGGCATCGCCCATTGCGGCTTCGTTGGCTTCAAGCTGTTCAAATGAGGTGCTATCCATGAATGTCCACGCTGAACCGTCAGTGTAGAGGTATTCCATGTCGCGGTCTTCAACGTCTGCACCTTCTGCTGTTTCGGTGGATTTGAAGGTCTGCTCAATGGTGCGTCCGCTTTTGAGGTTGCGTACCCGTGCGCGGGTGAAGGCTTGTCCTTTGCCCGGTTTAACGAAATCACTTTCAACGATAACGTAAGGGTCGCCGTTGATAATAATTTTTACACCGACACGTAAATCATTTGCACCATAGGTAGCCATTGTCCATCTCCAAAAATATCTGAACTCAAAATAGCCCGCTATGATAACCGGAATTAGGGGGAAAAATCATGCCCGTAATTTTCATAAAGCAACGCTTTCTGCCTTTGCGAGGGCATAAACGTAATTCAATGGCGCGTGATCGGCTAAATCCCGACTTAAGACGTTGCCCCGTTGCCACGCCTCATTCAAGGTATAACGCCACCGCGCAGTGGTATGATCGGCATGAATCTGGGCAGCGGAATAGGGTGGTGCAGCATGAATCTGCCCAAGGTGATCGATGTAGTATTGCGGCGTAGTGTGTTGAAAGGCGTAATCGCCCATTGCATCAATACACGGCGGAACGCGGCAAACAATATCGCAGCAATGCACATAGCGACTAATATTCGTACATCGCTGTTGCACGGCAGTAATAAACGTAGCATTACCCACACGCGGCGAACCAAACGTGAATAAGGTTTGCTGCGTAAGCGGTAACAATGTTGTCGCAATGGTTGCCATTGCTGCCCCTAAGCTGTGTCCGGTAATCAGCCATTGCCCTGCTTTATCGCTGACCCAGTGAGTAATGGGGGCGGCTAACGTGGTAACAGCTTGGTAAAAACCATTGTGTACTTTACCCAAATCAGCAGGGTGATCAATCAAGCGCGTATCGAGGTCGCTTTGTATATCGCCAAAGTCGTGCGGTTCTGTACCGCGAAAAGCAATAACACCTTTGCCCACGGTTGGATTCCACGCCAACAATGCCTTATTACTCGCGTGTTGTAACCACACCAAATGGCTAAATCCCAACGCCTGTAAACCCTGTTGCGTGATGGGGTTGGAATCGGTATAGGCTAAACGCGCCAATTCTGCCGCAAGCAATGCATCACTGGGTAGGTAAGTTAATAAGCAACGCGGCTCATTGTCAGGGTGATATAAATCCGTGCGTTTGGCAGTGTAATGTGGCATTCAATAACCTTACTGAGCGGGGTGCTGTTCCAGCATGGTAGAGGCAAAGCCAGTGACTGACAATCGGGAGTTATTGCAACGGCAAAACAATTTCGACCCGTAAACCCGTTTCGGGGCGATTCATGGCACGAATCGTTCCACCGTGACTTTCAATGGCACGGCGAGCAATCGCCAAACCCAAGCCGTAACCGTTACGCGCATTGCTGCCAGTGCTACTGCGTTGGAAGGCTTCAAAGATCGTACCCAATTCATTGTCAGGCACGCCAGACCCTTGGTCATCCACTGTAATGTGTAACTGTTGATGAATGGTATCGCGAAAAACATTCAAAGTTACCAACGTGTGCGCAGGCGTATGATGAATGGCATTGCGCACAACGTTTTCAATGGCGCGGTAAAGCAATTCACCATGCCCTTGAATGACCGGGTTGTCGTCTAACGTACAATGAAAAGAGACGCGGCGTGATAGGGCATTGGCTTCAAAACGCGCATCATCCACGACCGTGTCGAGCAATTCCAAAATGTCGAGGTATTCGTCTTTGGGTTGCGGTACACCCGATTCCAAACGTGAAAGGGTTAAAACTTCGCCGACCAATTTATCCAAGCGTTCGGCTTCGTGCTCAATGCGTTCCAGCGTTTCATTGACCCGTTCGGGCTGTTGGCGTGCCAAACCAATACTGACTTGCAAGCGAGCGAGGGGAGAACGCAATTCGTGCGAAACGTCATGCAGCAAACGACGTTGTGACGACATGAGGTTTTGCAATTGGGTTGCCATGTAGTCGAAATCGCGCCCTAAATCGGCTAATTCGTCACGTCGTGTTCCCATTGCAGGCGCAATACGGCGGGTTAAATCCCCTGTAGCCAAAGCACGAAAGGCTTCACGCAACGAACGAATCGGGTGAGCAAAATACCAAGCTAGCAAAAAACTGGAGAGGAAACTTGCCATAATCCCTGTGGCGATAAGCATCCATTCCAGTGTGTGCGGGGGCGGCATGTGTCCGTGCTCGTGCTTATCGTGTTCCATGAATTGCCCCGATTGCGGCACGAAAAAGGTGTAAGTTTGCCCTTGGCTGGTTTCAGTACGGGCAATCGGTGGCTCGATTTTTTGCGCCGCCCTTTGACGTACCATTGCTAATATTTCGGCGGAAACTTCGCGTCCCAGTAATTCCTTGCCGTCATTATCCACGGCATACACTTTCACATGGTTGGGGGCTTCTTGCTCCTGTTCACGGATGAAACTGCGCATCGCCTCTGTGCCACCGAAGCGGAAGGTATTCGCAGCGGCTTTAATCGCTAAAATGGAATCCGGCTTGATAACAATATCTTCACTGAGCTTGCGTAATGTTTGTTGATGCCACCAAACGGTGACACCTGTTATACCGCCCGTGATGAGGAGCGTTACCCAAAACGTCAGCAGAATTTTCCAAAATAGCCTGCCCATGCGTTAATCTCGTACCAATTGGTAGCCTACGCCACGCACGGTTTGAATGTAGGATCGCCCATCCATCAACAGCCCTAATTTGTGCCGAATGCTGCTCATGTGTACGTCAATGCTGCGGTCATAGCGCGTTAAATTGCGCCCCAAGGCTTGCGCTGATAAGTCAGCTTTACTAACCGTTTGCCCTGCTTGCAAGGCTAATACTTCCAGTAAATTAAATTCGGTGCTGGTTAATTCGATGTTTTGCCCACTCAACGTAACTTGGCGTTTTGCTGGCCAAAGGTGAATCGTGCCGACTTGCAGGGGTTCATTGTTGGCAATGTGATTTTCCAAACGGGTGCGGCGTAAAATAGCCCGAATGCGTGCTACTAATTCGCGGGGTACGCAAGGTTTGGGCACGTAATCATCCGCGCCCAATTCCAAGCCGATAATGCGGTCAATGTCATCGCCGCGTGCAGTTAACATCAACACGGGAATGGGGCTGTGAATGCGGATGCGACTTAAGGCTTCAATCCCACTCATGCCGGGCATCATGACATCCATGACTACCAGTGCGTAATCCCCGTGCAATGCTTCCTGCACTGCGGACTCACCATCATTAACGGCGATTACATCAAACCCTTCTCGTACCAAATAGTCACTTAGCATGGTTGTGAGTTCAACATCGTCATCGACTAATAAAAGTTTGCTCATGGCTCCTGCCTGTCGGTTGGGGTTTGTTATGCATACCAACATCATACGAAGATTACCGCGCCGGAACACAAGGTTTTACAATTTTTTACACCCACTTAACTAGGCTTAACATAAAAAAGCCAGACAGCCGTTGCCATCTGGCTCGTGGATGGAAAGTGGTGAAAAAAGTTACGGTTTCGCGCCAATGAGATTGTTTAACAGTTCCATTGGGTTGCGGTGGTTTTGTTGTGCAATGGCATCAAGTGAAGTAGCAGTTGCGTCGACGGTTACGCCTTGTTGCTGTAGTTGTAGTTGCAAGCCTTCGACGGTTTTGCCTGTAATACCTGCGAGTTGGGTTAAGGGGGCAGTGATTAAAATACGGGTTGCTTGCATTTGCGGTGCGCCACCCGGGCCGCCACGTTCATTACCACCTGAAACAAATAAAGAAGCAACTGCAATAGTGGTGAATAGCCCAATAACAGCCATTGAAGATTTTTGCGTGAAATAACGGTTGAAAGATTTCCAGTGCAATGCCAAATGCAAACCAACGGCAATGACCATTGCCCAGCTTAACCATTCATGCGCGACTTTAATTAAGCCAATACGCACTTCAAAAAACATTAAAATGCCAGTAAATCCCATTAAGATGAATGAGCCAATCGTTAATGGGGTTGCCCAGCGGCGTAAATTGTTCGTGTCCATGATGACTATCTCCCGTTTAATTTGTATGACGGGATGCATGATTGCGGACATTGTGAGCGAAAAAAAGCGACTTTACACACTTTTACACAGGCTTCACCTGCCTTTACAGACAGGTGAATTGGACGCGGCTAAGGTTTACTTACGTCCTGTTTTGCTGGTTGGTTTGGTTGTTGGTTTTGTGGTCAAATTAGGTGTGGCAGTGTATTCGCTTAACGATAATGCCCCGTTGCCATCGGTATCCAGCCCTGCAAACAGCCATACCATTCGGTTGGTGTCTGCATTAAAGAGAGTTGCTAATTCAGTCGCGCTCATGGAAGCATCAGTGCCAGCGATTAAGTTAAATACCGTGGTGGCTTGCGCCGTGGTTTTATCAGCAAAAGCGGTGGTGAATTCCGCCAAGGTAATGTCATTGGTTGTATCCGTATTGATTACCTTGAAAATCGTTGCGACACGATCCGCTTGTTTACTGGTTTGGAGGGTTTGGAATTCTGTCCACGCCATGCTCGCATCATCACCTGCTACGGCATTAAATTCCGCCGTTTTTGCTGCAACAATTTCATCGCGCGACAAAACGCCATCGCCATTGGTATCGTATTTCAACAGCATTTGTACCATTTCGCTTTGTTGAAACAGCATGGAATCATCCGCCATGACAGGTGCTGCTAAGGCAGTAGCAAGGATTGCACTGGCAAGTAATTTAATTTTCATTATTGACACTCAACTTATTGTTAAAATTAGGTATTTATTTATCAGGAACATGGGTTTTTGTTTTCTGATAAGCAAATTCTATTGTCTGATCATTTTATGAATCAAGTCTGAATGGGGATTTTTACATATCTTTACATTCATCTTACCCACCTTTACGGGGAGTTGCGTACACTTACCCTCAAGGCAACAGTAATGGACAATAAATCATGTTTGTGCGTAAAAACGGCAGAATTTCGGCAAGTGTGTTGGTTTGCATAGCATTAGTGGCTTGTGCACCGACTGCCAATACACGTAATGCCGCCAGCGGTGCAACAACGCCCCGTATGCAAGTGGATAAAGCCCTTCCAACGCCGCAACGAGCACCCATACAAGCAGGTTGGTGGCAAAAATTTAACGACCCATTAATGACGGCGTTAATTCAAGAAGCCTTGCAAGCCAATCCAGATATTAAAACCGCGCAAGCCAATTTACGTTCAGCACGAGCGCAACGCGCCATTACCAGCGCAAGTTTATTACCCAGTTTATCTGCGGGGACATCGGCACGGCACAGTGGCGGCACAGACAGTTTCGGTGCAACCTTGGATGCCAGTTGGGAAGCCGATATTTTCGGTGGGAATCAGTTAGCCACTCGCGCAGCAGATGCGGATGTGCAAGCCTCACAAGCCAATGTGGAAGACGTGAAAGCCTCGCTGGCGGCGGAAGTGGCAAGCAATTATGTCAATTTACGTTTAGCGCAAGCCAAATTAGCCGTGGCGAAACAAAGCCTTGCTTCACGCAATCAAACCGCGCATTTAACGGGGTTAAAGCAACAAGCGGGTTTGGCAAGTGGTTTGGAACTGGAACAATCCAAGTTAAGTGTTGGGCAGTCAGAGGCGCAAATTCCCAGCTTGGAAAATAGTGTTACTCAAGCCCAAAACGCTATTGCGTTGTTAACAGGGGCAAGCCCACAAGCCATGCAAGCGCGTTTAGCTGCCGTGGGGGAGATTCCCAGCGTGGCGGAACAAGTGGCGGATGGCATTCCGGCGAATGCGATACGGCAGCGTCCCGACATTCGTGCTGCCGAATACAAAGTACAAGCCGCGAAATTACGCATTGGCGAAGCACAAGCCAATCAATACCCCAGTTTCAATTTGGGTGGTTCGTTGAGTGCCAGCAGTTTGAATTTAGGCGATTTGCTTGATCCGGCAAGTATTGCACGCTCATTACTGGCTTCCATCAGTGCGCCCTTGTTTGATGGCGGCAAACTCAAACAGCAAGTGGTGGTGAAAGACGCAGCTTACCAGCAAGCGGTTGCCAGTTATCAAAAGACCGTATTAAGTGCTTTGCAAGATGTTGCAAACGGGTTCGCGGATTTAGCGACTGTCCGGCAGCAGCAACCGATTTTAGTGCAGAATGTTGCACTGGCACGTAATACCGAAAAGCTCGCCAAGTTGAGCTATGACGCAGGTACAGCAGATTTTCAAAACGTGTTGGATGCGCAACGCAATGTCTTAAGTGCACAAGACAGCGTGTTATCCGCGCAAGCCGCGCACAGCCAAGCGGTCATTGCTTTGTACAAAGCTGTCGGCGGCGCGTGGTAGGAGTAAAACAATGGGCAATACAACGGTAACAACCAACGATTCCGTGCAAGCGGTATTAGCACAAGGGGCAAAACGGGGCAAAACGGGGAAGGGTAAATGGTTACTCACGCTTACGATTGCAGCGGCATTAGCGGGTGGCGCGGGGTATTTTTTTCTCTCTAACCCGCAAAGTGGCACGCAAACGGTATTCAAAACCACGGAAGTGAAAACGGGCAAGCTCGCTGTAACCGTTACCGCGACGGGGAATTTACAGCCGAAAAACGAAGTCGATATTGGTACAGAACTTTCCGGCACAGTGGTAGATGTATTGGTCGAGGAAAATGCGGTGGTGAAAAAGGGGCAAGCACTGGCACACCTCAATACTACGCAATTAAACGACACCATTACCAAGGATAAAGCTGCGCTAGCTTCCGCTGAAGCAAAAGTGCGACAAGCCAACGCGACGGTGAAAGAAGCACAAACCAATTTGGCACGTTTACGCGAATTGAATCGTACTTCGGGTGGGCAATTGCCTGCGAAGTCTGAGTTGGATACGGCGGCGGCGACATTGGAACGGGCGCAAGCCGACGTTGCCGTAGCAAAAACCAGCGTTACATCCGCGCAGGCGGAATTGCGTTCTGCCGAAACCAATTTAGGTAAAGCAACCATTACTTCACCCATTAACGGCGTGGTATTAACCCGTTCAGTTGAACCGGGGCAAACGGTAGCGGCTTCATTATCTGCCCCGACGTTATTCACCTTGGCGGAAGATTTGGCGCAAATGGAAGTCGAAGTAGGGGTTGACGAAGCCGATGTGGGCAACGTGAAAGCAGGGCAGAAAGCCACGTTTACGGTTGATGCATGGGCAGGGCGCGAATACCAAGCGGAAATTACCCGCGTTAGTTTAGGCTCAACAACAACGGATCACGTCGTCACTTACACCACGGTGTTGGACGTACAAAATACCGATTTAACTTTGCGTCCGGGGATGACTGCAACCGCAACCATTAGCACCGATAACCGCGATAATGCCTT
>CAZJDN010000039.1:0-1986 GCA_964544775.1 uncultured Thiothrix sp. | reverse complement strand
ATTAGCGACGGTAAAGTGACCGAAGTCATCAGCGGTGATTTGAAAGCGGGGATGCAAGTCATTACCGACAGCAGCACGGGTAAAAAGCCATGAGTGCTTTGATTGAGTTGCGCAATATCACCAAAACTTACGGGCAAGGGCAAGCAAGTTTCCAAGCACTCAAAGGCGTTAACCTGCGCATTGAGCAGGGGGATTTTGTTGCGGTGATGGGACCTAGTGGTTCGGGCAAATCCACGGTAATGAATATCTTGGGGTGTTTGGATGTGCCTTCGTCTGGCGAGTATTTGTTTCGTGACGCGCATGTCGAGCAAATGTCACGCAATGAACGCGCTTTATTGCGGCGGCATTTTCTGGGGTTTGTGTTTCAAGGGTTTAACTTACTGGCACGGACTTCGGCGCAAGAAAATGTCGAATTACCGTTGTTATACCGAGGGGAATCCACCGAAGCGCGTTATACAGCAGCGCAAGCGGCGTTAGCACAAGTGGGTTTAACCGGGTGGGGGCATCATACTCCGGCGGAATTATCCGGTGGGCAACAGCAACGGGTGGCGATTGCACGGGCGATTGTCACCAATCCCACGATTTTACTCGCCGACGAACCAACGGGTAACTTAGATACCCAACGCAGCCACGAAATCATGGAATTACTCACTGCCTTAAACGACGATAAAGGCATTACGGTATTGATGGTAACGCACGAACCGGATATGGCGGAATACGCCAAGCGTGTCATTCGATTCGTTGATGGCAATATCGACAGCGATGTACGCCACAGGGGGATTTAGCCATGTTATGGAGCAGTTTTTTACTGGCGTTGCGTGAAATCCGCCGCAACTTATTGCGCTCTTTCCTCACCATTTTGGGCATTGTGATTGGGGTTTCCGCCGTGATTACGATGGTAACGTTGGGCAATGGCGCAACCCAAGCGGTGAAAAATCAGGTAGCCAGTTTAGGCAGTAATCTGCTGCAAATTCGTACCGGACAACGCATGATGGGCCCACCGGGGGCAGGTTCGAGCGGTGCACCGTCGTTTAGCTTGGAAGATGCCGAAGCCATTCGGGACACGATTTCAGGGTTAGCTGCGGTTTCCCCCGAAGTAAACAAAAGCGCGACGGTGGTAGCAATGGCAAATAACTGGTCAACCAGTGTCGTCGGCGCAACCAATGACTTTTTCATTGCAGGCGGCTGGAAAATTGCCAATGGGCGCAATTTCACAGAAACCGAAGAAAAAGCAGGGCAAAGCGTGTGTTTAATCGGCGAAACCATTCGCCGCGAACTCTTTAACGCCCAACAACCGTTAGGTGAAGCGTTACGGATCAAGAACTTTTCCTGCGAAATCATTGGTATCTTAGGTTCAAAAGGGCAAGCGGCAATGGGGCGCGACCAAGATGATACGGTGATTATGCCGATTCGAGCGGTACAACGGCGTTTACTAGGAAATCAAAACGTTAACAGCATCCAAGTCTCGGTTAAGGATGAAAAAGACATTACCAGTGTTAAAGAAAAGCTCACAAGTTTAATGCGCGAACGTCGCCGTTTGACCGAGAAAGAAGACGACAATTTTAACGTACAAGATACGCGGCAAATCGCCGAAGCCTTATCCGGCACGACGCAAGTCATGACCATGTTATTGGGAGCGGTGGCTTCGGTCAGTTTGCTGGTGGGTGGCATTGGTATTATGAACATCATGTTGGTATCGGTGACGGAACGTACCCGCGAAATCGGCATTCGTTTAGCGATTGGCGCATTGGAACGCGAAGTATTACTGCAATTTCTGATTGAAGCCGTCGTGTTAGCCGCGTTGGGTGGCTTGATTGGCATTGCGTTGGCAACCTTGGCATCCCTCGCGTTATCGCAGGTAATGCAAGTGCCTTACACCTTTAATACGGGCATTAATTTATTGTCGTTTGTGTTTTCGGCAGGAATCGGTGTGTTGTTTGGCTATATGCCAGCTAAACGTGCGGCACGGCTTGATCCGATTGATGC
>CAZJDN010000038.1:0-15370 GCA_964544775.1 uncultured Thiothrix sp. | reverse complement strand
GCGAAGTACAAATCCATGCCTTTGCGGAAACCGTCGCGCCCCAGCAAAGTTTGGTACATCCGCACCACTTCTGAACCTTTTTCATACACTGTCATGGTGTAGAAGTTATTGATTTCCATGTAGGAAGCGGGGCGAATCGGGTGCGCCATTGGGCTGGCATCTTCAGCGAATTGGAAAGTACGCAATTTACGCACGTCTTCAATGCGCTTGACCGGACGCGAATGCAAATCGGCGGTAAATTCTTGGTCACGGAATACGGTCAAACCTTCTTTCAACGACAACTGAAACCAATCACGACACGTCACGCGATTCCCCGTCCAGTTGTGGAAATATTCGTGCCCGATCACGGCTTCAATCGCAATGTAATCTATGTCGGTTGCGGTTTGCGGACTGGCGAATACCAGTTTGGAGTTAAAGACGTTCAAGCCTTTGTTTTCCATCGCCCCCATATTGAAGTCATCAACCGCGACAATCATGTAAATGTCGAGGTCGTATTCCAAACCAAACCGCTGTTCGTCCCAACGCATCGCACGTTTTAACGACTGCATGGCGTGGTCGCATTTGTCGATATTGTGCGCTTCGGTGTAAATCCGCAGCGTGACATCGCGCCCCGACGCAGTGGTGAAATGATCTTCAACGTGCTGCAAATTCCCTGCCACCAAGGCAAACAAATACGCAGGTTTGTGGAACGGGTCTTCCCAACGCGCCCAATGTTTGCCATCGGCTAAATCGCCGCTGCCCGTTAAATTGCCATTGGATAACAGCACCGGATACTTGGCTTTTTCGGCAATAATCTGCGTGGTAAACACGCTCATGACATCGGGGCGGTCGGGGTAATAAGTAATTTTGCGGAAACCTTGCGCTTCGCATTGCGTGCAGAAATTGCCGCTGGATTGGTACAAACCTTCCAACGAAGTGTTTTTCTGTGGATAAATGCGCGTGACGATTTCCAAGGTTGCTAATGCAGGAAAGGTCGGAATTTGTAAGCCTTCATCGCTTAACACGTACTGTTCCGGGCTTAATTCCACCCCATTCAAGCGGATAAACAGTAATTCCAGTTGCTCACCGTACAATACCAGCGGTGCGTCGCTGGCAGCCTCTGCGTGGCGGCGGTAATTGACCACGCTAGTAACGTGGGTTGCGTCTTCGCCCAACTCAAATACCAACGAAACGGCATCCACGCCATACGCGGGTGCAGCATAATCTTTGAGGTAAATGGTTTGCGGTTGTCCTTGTTTCATTGTTTGTATTCCTGCGCGTTTAATGCTTGGATGATTGTGGCATAGTCGGGGTGTTGCGGTGTAATCAACCCCCTACGTAACAGCAATTCAATATTGACCAAATTGCAGTTATCTTTAAATTCAGTGGTATGTTCCGTCATGTAGGCAATTTCTGCCAAGGGAATTAACGCAAAGTCGATAACTTCGCCGTCGGTATTTTCCGGCACAAAATCTTCTGGCAGCCATAAGTCATAGATGTAAATGGTGGAATTATCCAAACCGCGCCAGCCTTGTTGTTGATAACTAACCGTCCCCACGGCTTGCGCTTGTTGGGCTAAAGCAAACGGAATATTCGCCTCTTCCTGCGCTTCTTTAATCACATTTTCCAGCAAACCTAAACCGACAGGTTGTCCACCTGCCACCATTTGATCTAATTTACCCGGCCAAAACGGCTTATCCAACGAGCGTGTTCCCACCCAAACGTGAATGCCGTCGGCTTTGCGCACCAAACCATTAACGTGAATGCCAAAGGTTTTTACACCGAGAAAATTGGTGGCAGCGCGTTCCACTTCTAATTGCGCATCCGCCCCAAATGCATGGGTAATCGGGTAAGCCTCATTCACCCATGTATCAATAACCCCTGCTTCATGCAACTGGCGAAAAATAGGGGCTACTGCCTGCGAACGGGCGGTATAACTGCTAAGTTCAGGGTTTAGGCTCACCGCTTGATCCGTTACGTGAAAAACCGTCTGCCATGCGGCTAAGTGCGTGGCAAAAGCGGGTTGTACATAACCGTAAACCTGCTGATTAATCAGTAATGGGCGGTAGTGTGTTGGGTTAAAATTATTACAGGTGCGAATACGCTCAAGGTAGCTCATGCGAAGTTGCCGATTTTATTACTGTTAAGCCCGTCATACTCTCATACAGCGTCCAACCAAGCCAGATGATTGCTAACACCGCCAAGCCTGCTAAGACCCACCTCGCTGTATCCCCCATTGCTCCTAGCCGTGCTTGCCTTTGCATGTTGGCGTAAACTTCGCGCTCCACATAAGCATTAGCAAGATTATAAGCAGTAAAGTCAATGCCGAAAGTATCGCCTTCCTCATGCAACAACAGTTCCGCAACCAAGGGAGCTTCACGCGCATGAATCGCCCGCGTAGCAATGATTTGCCCATTTTTATTTAAGGTTGTAACCCCGCTAACACGCCGCTCACGTTCGTTTTCATCGCTAATAAGCCAACTAATCGCGCCTTTATCCGGGGCAATTGCAGTACGGGTAACGCTGTGGATAGTGTATATTTTTTTCATTGTTATAAATCAGTTAAACAGACGATGAACAATTTAGCACGGTTGTAAACCCGCTCAAAAGGAATTGCGCCAAGCTGTCATGCCTGTCTTCGGCAGTGGGCTAAATTGCAGTATACTGGCGCGTCAGTAAATACGGACACCAAACTATGCGCGTACACTATTTTCAACACGTTTCGTTTGAAGGCGACTTAGGCAGCATGGCTCCTTGGTTGCAACGGCAAGGTGCGAGCATTACTTGCACCCAGTTTTTCACCGATTACCATTTACCCGCATTAGATGAAATCGATTTACTGATTGTCATGGGCGGACCAATGAGCGTGAATGACGAAGCCGAATTCCCGTGGTTGGTGGCAGAAAAACGCTACATCCGCGCCGCCGTCGCCGCAGGCAAACCCGTATTAGGGATTTGTTTAGGGGCGCAACTGATCGCTGCGGCGCACGGGGCAAACGTTTACCCCAATGCTGAAAAAGAAATCGGCTGGCTACCCATTCATGCAGCGGAAAACCTACCCGCCGATGCATTCCAGTTTCCTGCCAGCAGTACCGTGTTCCAATGGCACGGGGAAACGTTCGACCTACCCGCTAACGCTACGTTACTGGCTAGCAGCCCCGCTTGCCGTCACCAAGCCTTCCAGTTAGGACGCAATGCCATTGCGCTGCAATTCCATCTGGAAATTCTGCAAGCATCCGCACAAGGTTTAATTGATAACTGCGCCCACGAATTAGTCACAGGCAAGCCGTACATTCAAACCCGTGAGCAAATCCTCAGTGCCGATCACGCACACTACGCCGCCATTCACCGCTTGGCGGAAAGTGTATTGAGCTACCTTATGCGGGGGAATGCAGCATGAGTTTGTTTTCCCACATTGGTATTTTCACCAAGCCCAATGATACCCGTGTCGACAATACGCTGTTACAACTGCATGAATTTTTACTGCAACGCGGCTATCAGGTCTTTTGTGATCAAAATGCGGGGCTGATTTTGGGTTTACCCTCCATGCCTGCTGAGGAATTAGCCCGTCGAATCGATCTTGCAATTGTGGTTGGTGGCGACGGCACGTTACTCGGTGCAGGGCGCGTATTAGCCGCGAATGAAGTACCCATTGTGGGAATCAATTTAGGGCGCGTGGGTTTTCTGGTAGATGTTTCACCCGAAGACATGCAAAACCCGCTGGATGCCATTCTCAACGGTCACTATCGGGAAGAACAGCGCATTGTCTTACACGCTGAAACCATTCGTGATGATGAAATCATGGGTCAAGGCGATGCCCTGAATGACGTGGTGCTGCATGTCCGCAATGAAGTACGCATGATTGAATTTACCACATGGATTGATGGTAATTTCGTCAATACCCAACGTGCCGATGGGCTAATTATTGCCACACCGACAGGTTCAACAGCTTACTCCTTATCAAGCGGCGGCCCGATTATGCACCCTGCATTGCAAGCCCTCGCCATTGTACCGATTTGCCCTCACACCTTGAGTGATCGCCCATTGGTATTAAGCAGCCACAGCACGATTGAAATCCAGTTGTGCGAACAGCGCGATATTCCCGCACGGGTTTCTTTCGATGGGCAAAACAACCTCGCTTTGGAATCCGGTGATAAGGTGCGAATTTACGCGCGGACAGAAAAAGTTCGCTTACTGCATCCACACAGCTATGATTACTATCATATTCTGCGTGAAAAACTGTATTGGGGAGTTCAGCTTTAAACCATGTTGACACATATCCATATCCGCGATTTTGCCATTATTGACACGCTTGACCTCGAATTACACGGCGGCATGACTGCCTTAACGGGGGAAACAGGGGCGGGTAAATCCATTTTACTGGATGCTATCGGTTTAGTCCTTGGCGACAAAGCTGACAGCAATACCGTGCGGCACGGCGCGGAAAAAGCAGAAATTACCCTGAGCGTTGACATTAGCCACACCCCGTTTGCACACGACTGGCTCATTGCGCAAGGCTTGGAAAGCGCAGACGAGGTATGCATTTTGCGCCGCGTAATTACCGCGCAAGGCAAATCCCGCGCATGGATTAACGGCTCACCCGCTAACCTTACCCAATTGCGCGAACTAGGCGAACAATTGGTCGATATTCACGGGCAACACGAACACCAATCCTTAATGAAAAAGGATGCGCAACGCCAACTGCTGGACGCTTTCGCAGGCAATGATAGCTTGCTAGAAAGCACTCGCAGCGCGTGGCAAAGCTGGAAAAAATTACACGAGCGCGTCGCCTTACTCAGTAGCCAAAATCAGCAACACCAAGAGCGCGTTGATTTGCTGCGTTTTCAAGCGCAGGAACTGGAAGCTCTCGCGCTGCAAACCGGGGAAGTAGAACAACTCGACGAAGAACTCAATCGCCTTGCCAATGCCGAACAATTACGCGCAACGGCGGCTCAAGGTTACGCGCAACTGTACGACAATGAACCTTCGCTACATTCCCTGCTAGGACGTTTAATCCACGATCTTGAACAGCAAGTACGCATCGATAACCGCCTCGAACCCACCTTGGAACTTCTCACCAGCGCACAAATTCAAGTGCAGGAAGCCAGCGCATTATTACGCGATTACGCCGAAAGCCTCGACATTGACCCACAACGTTTGCAATGGGTAGAAAATCGCATTGCGGATATTCGCAGCCTTGCGCGGAAATACCGCGTTGAACCCGCCTTGCTGCCAGACAAATTACAACGCATTCAAATCGAGTTAACCCAATTGGGTGGCGACGACTATGACTTAGCCGCCCTCGAACAACAACTTGCCACCAGCACCAGCAGTTACCGCCAGCAAGCTGCCTTACTCAGTCAGGCACGTACCGAAGCCGCGCAACAACTTTCCAGCGGTGTCACCCAAGCCATGCAGCAATTGGGGATGCAAGGTGGGCAGTTTGCCATTACGCTCAAACACGACCCCAACAGTTTTCAAGCCGTGGGTAGCGATAGCATTGAATTTACCGTCAGTGCCAACCCCGGACAACCGCTCAAATCGTTGTTGAAAGTTGCATCCGGCGGTGAGTTATCGCGGATTAGCTTGGCGATACAAATGATTGCGGCGCAAAAAGTTACCTTGCCTGCATTGATTTTCGACGAAGTAGACACGGGCATTGGTGGCGGCATCGCCGAAGTGGTGGGCAAACAATTACGTGCTTTAGGCACAAACCGTCAGGTTTTATGCGTAACTCATTTGCCGCAAGTCGCATCACAAGCACACCAGCACTACAAAGTGAGTAAAATCAAAGGTAAGGAACATACCAGCACAGGCATTGCGCAATTAAACCGCACGCAACGGGTGGAAGAAATCGCACGTATGATTGGCGGGGTGGAAATTACCCCCGCAACCCGTGCTTTAGCCGAAGAAATGCTGGGTTGAAGCAGAAAAAAAGAAAGCGGGGACTAGCCCCGCTCTACTTTCCTCCTCCAAAAGCTCACTGATCAGAACTCGCGGCTATACCCAATACCGATAGCGTCCTGATCCATTTGTAACTTGTAAGCCGCACCTTGCACACTGTTTTTAAAGGCGTGGACATAAGACCCAACCAGTTTTGATTTTGGAGTTAGTTTTTTCTCAAAACCTAATGATAAATGGTCTTCAATAACACCGGGGGCAACAACGTTTAAGGTTGTGTCTTCTGCACCTACGGGTGACTTGCCGTGATTATAACCTGCCATTAACGCCAAGTTACTATTTAATTGCTGTTTGACACCAACTTTATACACGGTTTGGTCATCCCAACCAAAGCCCGCCCCGCCCGTAGCACCCAACGCACCCGCATTGGTTTTATTACCAATCGCGGCAACGTCCGAATAATAGATTTGCTGCACATCGGCTGCCACTAACGTTTTAGGTGTCGCTTGATAAGCAATACCCACGGTTGCTGCCGCTGGAACATCCATTTCACCTTGATTTGGAAACAGCCCCTTATACTTGTCCAGCTTGCTCATTTTAACTTTGGAACGGTACGACGCGCCAGCGGTTAATTTGTCGCTTAGTTTGCCTTGTACCCCAACCGTTGCGCCAATGCCTGTCGAAGCGTCATAACCTTGGTTGGTCACGTTACTAGGGTTCATTGAACAGGGGTTATTTGGACAAGGTTGTGCGAACCCGTTTAAACCCTCGGCTTTAAATTTCTGGTAAACCAGATTGGCAGACACACCTACCGCCACATTTTCACTGACTTTATGGCTAACCGTGGGTGACACAAACAACTGTTGTAAATCAACGCCTGTTTTCGCCGCAGTAGCTCCCGAAAAATACCCCGCGCCAAAACGAACACCGTCCGTGTAATTGGTATTCATCCCGCCATTGCCATAAACCACGACACCCGCAGCCGTTTTCGCATTAAGCTGCTTTTTATAACCGCCTTCTGGAATGAGAAACAGCTCATCGCCATTACCATCAAAACTGGTTGCCCCTGCCGAAGCAGTACGATTCGGCTTAAACAGTTCCAAACCCACATCGTAGCCGTCGCTAATAAACGAAGCCGACGCAGGATTGCTTGCCATACTCATGGTATTTGCCGCGTAACCCGCAGCCGCCCCGCCCATTGCCTTGTGTACCTGACCTAAACCTGTCGGAGCCATACCGTTAGTGGCAAACACAGGCTGAAAACCCATTGCACAGACAACAGCAGCGGCTAATAATGATTTATTAACACTGATATGACGCATAATTTCCTCCTCCCAGTAATTATTGCGTGCGATCCTCTTTCCTCTCGCAATAAATACTGACAGAGCATCATTAAGCTGTCAAATAATGATTATTATATTTTCTAATTACAAATTAGAATATGCCAATATACAAAACTAATTCGTGTGTTTAACGGGCGCGTAATAGCGTTTCGACTTTGACTAAATCGGCTTCGGTATCCACCCCAATTCCCGGTACTTCGAGCGCAATATCGACGTGAATTTTAAACCCGTTGGATAAAGCGCGTAATTGCTCCAGCTTTTCCACCCGTTCCGGCATTGACGGGGTTAAACGGGTAAATTCGCGTAAAAAACCTGCCCGATACGCATACATACCAATATGACGCAACGCATAATCGGTAACGGCTAAACCCGCATCACGCTGAAAAGGAATCGGAGCGCGACTAAAATACAGTGCCATGCCGTTTGCATCGCGCACAACTTTCACCACATTGGGGTCAAGAAAATCGTGTTCATGATCAATCGGCGTGGCTAAAGTTGCAATACCCGCTTGTGGGTAGGCGGCTAAATTCCGTGCTAATTGCTGCAAGTTTGCCACGGGGGTTAAAGGCTCATCGCCTTGTAAATTCACCACAATGGTGTCGTCATCCCAGCCCATTTGCTGCACGACTTCTGCCAAACGGTCACTGCCCGTTTCGTGCATTGTCGCCGTCATTACCACTTGCGCCCCGAAACTTTCGCACACGGCTTGAATCCGTGCGTCATCCGTTGCCACCAGTACAGTTGCAAATCCTGCCGCAATAGCACGTTCGTGGACGTGCTGAATCAGCGGTTTCCCCGCCAATTCGCGCAATGGTTTGGCAGGCAAACGGGTAGAAGCGTACCGCGCAGGAATGACCAATACCTTGTTCATACCGCTAATTGCTCCAACTCTTCTTGGGTCAAAACTCGCGCTTCCTCTTCCAACATGACCGGAATGCCATCACGAATGGGGAATGCCAATTTCGCTGCCTTGGAAATCAATTCCTGCTTATCTTTAACGTAAATCAATGGGCTTTTAGTTACGGGGCAAGCGAGAATTTCTAACAATTTCTTATCCATGATGCATTCCTTGTAAACGTGAAAGCAGTGCTTGGGTAAAATCCTCATCCAACACTGCCTGAATCGGTAAATACCACGCATTCGGCGCAGCAAACTGACGGCATTTTACCGCATCTTTTTCTGTCATGAGCACAGGTAAATCATCCGCAAACTGCAATTCCGCCCCCGTAAACGCATAATGATCCGGGTAAAGGTGGGGAATAAGCTGCAACCCCGCTGCGTGTAAACTTGCTAAAAACCGTTGTGGATTGCCAATGCCTGTTACCACATGCACCTGCTTTCCCGCCCATGCAGCCAATGCTTGAGGCTGATCGTGTTGCAAAGAAAAGAGCGTATCCCCACGCACTTGCAGCGTTTCACCATTCACCAGCACAAAGTCACAGCGTTGCAAGCGGGAAACGGGTTCGCGCAACGCCCCCGATGGCAAACACCAACCATTGCCAAACTGCCGCTGCCCATCGACGACGCAAATTTCAATCGCTCGCCCCATGCGGTAATGTTGCAAACCATCATCCGACAGCACCACATCGCAAGCATATTGCTGGCGTAATTGCGTAATAGCTTGATTGCGTTCGCGCCCCACGACCACAGGCGCACCCGTGCGTTGCGCAATCAGTAACGGTTCATCGCCCACTTCAGCCGCCAAACTGTGCGCAGTAACGGCTTGTAGTGCCCCTTTACTGCCAAACCCGCGACTCACCACCCCCGGATTAAACCCCGCTTGGCGTAATAGCGCGACCAACGCAATCACCAGCGGCGTTTTACCTGTTCCGCCTGCGGTAATATTCCCCACCACAATCACCGGAATGGGGTGTATCACTTGCTGGCGCAATTGTTGCGTGCGATTCAGCCAACTAAGCAGGCAATAGACAGCGGTTAACGGCAATAACAGGTATTTTCCCCACCCTTGATTACCGTACCAAACCGCTAGCAACCAGCGTTCAAGCCACCGTTTCATCGTGGAACTGCATTGCGTGTAAACGGGCGTATTGCCCACCTAATGCCAATAATTCGTGGTGATTCCCCATTTCGACAATTTCCCCATCGTGCATAACCAAAATACGGTCTGCATTTTCAATGGTGGAAAGCCGATGCGCAATCATGAACGTGGTACGGTTAGCTAATAGGTGATCCAATGCGGCTTGGATATGGCGTTCGGATTCGGTATCCAAGGCGGAAGTAGCTTCGTCCAAAATCAATACAGGCGAAGGCGACAAAATCGCGCGTGCAATGGATAAACGTTGGCGTTGCCCACCGGATAACGTAACCCCATTGTCACCGATCAAGGTATCAAACCCTTGCGGCAATTTCTCGATGAATTCCAGCGCGTAAGCCGCTTGTGCCGCCGCCCGAACTTGCGCATCCGACATGCCGCGCATATCGCCGTAAGCAATATTGTTCCGCACCGTATCGTTAAACAAGATAATTTCTTGCCCGACGTAAGCAATTTGCGTGCGTAAATTTTGTAACCGTAACTCCGTCAATGGCACGCCATCCAAGCGGATTTCGCCCTGCGTTGCGTCGTAAAAGCGTGGCAGTAAATTTACCAAAGTAGTTTTACCACTGCCGGATTTACCCACCAACGCAATTTTCTCGCCCGGTTTGACTTGCAAATTGATATTACGCAGCACTGTTTTTTCCGTCCCCGGATACACAAACGCGACATTGCTTAATTCCACCGCCCCGTTGCAGTGGCTTAATTCGCGTGTGCCGTGATCGATTTCCGGTTGACTGTCCAGCAAATCAAACAGGCTTTCCCCCGCTGCAATCGCGGTTTGTAATTGCAGATTCAATTGCGTCAGGTTACGAATCGGGGTTAACAACATGATCATCGACATAATGAAGGACATAAACGTCCCCGGTGTCAAACTCGTCAAAGTGGATTCACGGGTAGCAACGTACACAATCGCCGCCAATGCCACAGCCACTAAAAACTGCACCAACGGCGTACTCATCAATTCCGTCATCATGCGTTTCATTTGTAACGCCATGCTGTATTCATTGGCTTGGTTGAAACGTTTTGCTTCGTACTCTTCACCGTTGAAAATCCGCACCACTTTGTAACCACGAATCATTTCATTGGCAATTTGCGTCACATCACTCACCGAATCTTGCAACTTATGGCTTAAACGCCGCATCCGGCGCGTAACGTACACAATGATCAGGGTAATGAAAGGGCCAATAACCAGAATTCCCAACGCCAATTGCCAACTTTGCCAAAACATCATTCCCAGCAAACCCAAGGCGGTAAAGGAATCTTGCACCAAGGACGTAACCCCGCGAATACTCGCATTCGCCACTTGATCAATGTAATAACTCACGTAAGAAAGCAATTTACCGGAAGCATTGGTTTCAAAAAATTGCACAGGCATCCGCAACATCTGCCCGAAAATTTGTTCACGTAAGGTTTGCGTCACCTTACGTCCAATCAGACCGATGTAATACCCCGACACGAACATAGCCATGCCGCGCAGCAAGAAAATGCCCAAAATCCCCACAGGCAACCACGCAATCACTTGCTGATCCCGTTGGAGAATCGCTTTATCCAACAAAGGGCCCAAAATCCACGTAAACAAAGGTTGCGTTGCCGCGCTGACAATCAAACCCAGCACAGCCAACAGCAAGTAATGCCAATATTTAATGGAGTAAGCGATTAGCCGCTGGTAAACCTGCAAGCCAGTTGTGCGGGGTGTTGTCATCCTAATCCTAGGGGTTATTGCGTTCGGACTGTTTAGTCGCCATTGAGAAATTGGTCAAACCCAGTCGCCCTGCAATGTCCATCGCCGTCACTACGGCTTGGTAATTCACATTCGCATCCGCTGAAATCACCAACGGCGGCGGCGCAGACTGCATTTCATCCAAGGTTTGGCTCATGGCTTGAAAAAGCGTTTCCGGCTTATTATTAAGCACTTCACGCCCATTGATATAGTAACGTCCCTGCCCATCAATCAACAATTCCAGTTTATCCGTTTGCGTGTTAGTGGCGGTATTGCTGGCGGTAGGCAGTTCAATTTTCAGTTCCGCTTTATGGCTGAACGTGGTGGTCAACATGAAAAACAACAGTAAGACGAACAAAATGTCCACCATCGAAATCACGTTAATATCGATTTCATCCTCACGGCGATTAGAACGAAACTTCATACGCCCCCCTTACCCTGTGGGGTTGCATTCGCACGCGCTTGTGCCGCTGCTGCAATTTGTGCAGGTGTCGGACGCGGGGTAGCAGGTTTGCTTGGCGGTGGTGGAACAGGCATATTGCGCCGTTGGTTATTGGTAATTTCGACCAAACGCATGGCTTCTTTTTCCATCCGAATCACAAACCCATCCACCTTAGCGCGAAAGTAACGGTGAAACATTAATGCCGGAATAGCCACAAATAAACCTACAGCGGTACTTACCAAGGCTTCGGCAATGCTGGAAGCCAACTCCGCCGGATCACCCATTCCCGCGTGGTTAATTGCAGTAAACGCGCCAATCATGCCCATGACTGTTCCCAATAACCCCATTAGCGGCCCTGCGGTAGCAATCGTACCCAACGCAGGTAAGTAACGCTCTAAATCGTGAACCGCGTGCCGCCCCGCTTCCTCGACGTTTTCTTTCATAATGTGGCGAGGTAATTCGCGACTTTCCAATCCTGTAGCAAGAATCCGCCCAACAATGGAATTGTCACGTAATTCATCCAATTTTTCTTCGGGTAAAGTGGTGCTGTTAGCTAATTTACGCGCCAACTCAATGTCGGCAGCAGGAAAAACTTTGCCCACCCGTAAGGACATAAAACGTTCAATAATAATTGCAACTGCAATAATGGAACTCAATAGCAGGGGAATCATCATGAATCCACCCGATTTGACTAACTCAAACATAACCGATCATGCCTCATTTTTATAGAATTTAGCCCGCTTCGTGTATGATAAGCGATTTATGCCAGCGAATAAACGCGGACAATAATAACAAACAACGACATCCACCATGCGAACAATAACAATAAGCTCCACCGTGCGTAAACTCCTTACGCCTGCGCATTACCATTGGTTACTCGGCGAAGACGACTGCATTAGCTTGCGCTGTCATCAAACTGTCACCCAAGCCGATTATGGTGGCAAACCATTGGATAAAACGATAAACAAGGATAGCTTCATGATGCAGGAAACCCTCCCCGTCAGCGTTGATCTCGATAATCCGCACTATTACCTCAACCGTGAGCTAAGTTTGCTTGCCTTTAATCACCGTGTATTGGAACTCGCCCAAGATGCGCGTATTCCTTTACTCGAACGCCTGAAATTTTTGTGCATATCCAGCTCCAATCTGGATGAGTTTTTTGAGGTGCGCGTTGCCAGCCTAAAACAGCAGCTCAACCTCCATATCACCTCGATTGGCGCAGACGGTTTATCGCCTACCGCAGCTTTACACAAGATTAGCGAAACTGCCCACGATTTGGTAGAAAGGCAATATAAATTGCTCAATGAAGTGCTCATTCCGGCATTAGAGCAAGAAAAAATCTTTTTTGTACGCCGCACACATTGGAATGAAGCACAACGCGCTTGGCTATTTGATTACTTTGAACGCGAATTAATGCCCTTACTCAGTCCGTTGGGGCTTGACCCTGCCCACCCCTTCCCCAATGTCATCAATAAGAGCCTGAATTTCATTGTAAGTTTACGCGGCACGGATGCTTTCGGGCGCGAAATCGACACCGCCATTGTACAAGCCCCGCGCACCTTACCACGCATTATCCGTTTGCCTGCGGAAATGGCTAGCAGCGACAACAGCTTTGTGTTTTTATCCTCCATTTTACACGCTTTTATTGATCGTTTATTCCCCGAAATGGATGTATTGGGTTGCTACCAATTCCGTCTGACACGCAACAGTAATATGTACGTGGATGAGGAAGAAATCGATGATTTATTGCAAGCCATGCAAGGTGAATTGCCACAACGTAACTACGGTGAAGTGGTACGTTTGGAAGTTTCCGACCATTGCCCCCAAGACAATATCGACTATTTGGTGGAGCAATTTAACCTCACGGCGCAGGATGTGTACTACGTTAATGGTCCGGTAAACCTTAACCGTTTAATGGCTATTTGCGACTTGGCGGATTGCCCCGCACTGCGTTTTCCGGCATTTCGTCCTACTGCCTCCATTGCGGAACACCACAGCGATATTTTTGCCCTGATCCGTGCTAGCGATGTGTTATTGCATCACCCTTACCAGAGCTTTCAATCGGTGGTGGATTTTGTGGGGCAAGCCGCTTCCGACCCCGATGTATTGGCAATCAAAATGACCTTGTACCGCACGGGTAAAAAATCTGCCTTAGTTGAGCATTTAACCCGTGCCGCACGCGCAGGTAAAGAAGTCACCATTGTGGTGGAATTACGCGCCCGTTTTGACGAAGAAGCCAATATCGGTTTAACCAGCCAATTACAACGCGCTGGCGCACACGTCGTCTACGGTGTGGTTGGTTACAAAACCCACGCGAAACTGTGTTTGGTGGTACGCCGCGAAACCAACGGTTTACGCCGTTACGCCCATTTTGGCACAGGCAATTACCACACGGGCACAGCGCGGTTGTACACCGACTTCGGTTTACTCACCACGCATCCGCAACTTACCGAAGACATGCACAAAGTCTTTCACCTGCTCACAGGGTTGGGGCGAATAGACGATTTGAAACAATTATTGGCTTCGCCTTTTAGCTTGCATAAAACGGTATTGGCAAAAATTGAGCGCGAAACCGAACACGCACGCGCAGGCAAACCTGCTTTGATTCGTGCCCGTATGAATTCCTTAATCGAGCCGCAAGTAATCCATGCCCTTTACCAAGCCTCACAAGCGGGGGTAAAAGTGGAACTGGTGGTGCGCGGTATTTGTTGCTTACGCCCCAATATCAAAGGCGTGTCGGAAAATATCCATGTGCGTTCGGTTATGGGGCGATTCTTGGAACACCCGCGCGTATTTTATTTCCACAATGCGGGGGATGAGGAATTGTACTGTTCCAGTGCGGATTGGATGCCGCGTAACTTCTTCCGACGGGTGGAAGTGGCATTCCCCATTCTCGACCCTGCATTACGCCGCCGCGTTATTCACGAAGCGTTTGAGTTATACCTGCAAGACAACTCGCAAGCGTGGGAATTGCAAGCTGACGGCACGTATTTACGCCGCCAGCCACAAACAGGCGAAACCACCAACGCGGCACAAACCCGTTTACTGCAATTATTCAACGATTAACTTATTTGTAAAGCTGCGGCGCACGCGCACGGTTGGCTTGCCAACCTGCTCGCCCCGGCTTGGTCGTACCAAACGGCGATAAGAATACCGAACTCACGCGCCCACTGGTTTTACGCACGGTGAAATCATCCCCACCTGCATGGCTAGCACTGCCTTTCGCCACAGCGGGTAATGCCACAGGCGTATCGCTCAAACGGTTATACACGCTTAACACCCGCTGCACGTAATGTTGGGTTTCGTTATACGGCGGAATACCTTGGTATTTATCCACCGCGCCCTCACCCGCATTGTAAGCAGCAATCGCTTTGTAAAAATCCCCGTTGTAACGTTGCATTAACCAACTCAAATAGCGTGTGCCACCGTAAATGTTTTGGCTGCTGTCGAAAGAATTACTCACCCCGAAACGCGCCGCCGTTTCTGGGATCAATTGCATCAAACCCTGTGCGCCTTTCGGTGACACGGCGGTAGTGTTGTAACAAGATTCCACCGCAATCACAGCTTTGACAATGTTTTCATCGATACCGTATTTGCTTGCGTACTTACTAATGGAATCGCTGTGGGGGCTGGCTTTCTGCTCAATACCGTTGGCACTCATGCCCACACAAAAACGACCTGAACTTTGCCCAGAGGAAATTGGTGCTGTATCTGCAAGGGATACCCCTGTGACAAGCCACAAGCAAAGAACACTTGCCAGAAAACGCCTCATGCGTATCTCTCCGAAAAATTAGAAGACGATCAATATTAGCAAAACCTAATATATTAGTTATTGTGTTTGCGCAAAAGTTCCCGTGAGAATAGCAGTTTACAGCCCAGATAGCGGGAAAAAGTGCGAAAGAAGCTACCTTCGCAGGCAACTCCTTTCC
>CAZJDN010000037.1:4812-15473 GCA_964544775.1 uncultured Thiothrix sp. | reverse complement strand
TCTTGTAAATGTTGCCCACTGATTTTCAGTTCCAGCGAGAGCAATTCATTATCGCGTTGCAACTGATACAAGCGGGTCGCATTGCGTACCGTTAGCAGTAAATTATCGGGATGCCACGGCTTGGCAATGTATTGGTAAATACCTGCCGCATTAATGCCTTCGATAATGTCTTCAGGGTCGGTATAGCCGGAAATAATCATGCGTACCATGTCAGGGCATTGCTCACGCACACGGGTGAGAAATTCTACCCCTGTCATTTCCGGCATACGCTGATCGGCTAGAACCACTTGAATGGCTTGTTCGTGCAGTAATTCAAACGCAGTGGCGGCAGTGTATGCCGTGTAAACATCGAATTCTTCGCTGAGAATCCGCGCCATACTTTCAACGGAACGAATTTCGTCATCCAGTAACAAGACAGCAGGGCGCGGCATTTCCATCAGGTTATACAGTTAAACTGTTGCGTAAGGTTTGCAGCTTGGCTTCGAGGGCTTGCATTTGTTGCGTTACTAACGTTTGGCGTTGTTGTTGCAGCCACGCAATCCACGTATCCATGCCTTCGCCACTGGTGGCGGAAACGTGCAGGATTTTAATGTCCGGTTTTACCCGTCGGGCGAATTCCTCGCATTTCGCCACATCAAACGACAGGTAAGGCAGTAAGTCGACTTTATTCAAAATCATTAAGTCGGCAGCGTGAAACATGTCGGGGTATTTCAGCGGTTTATCTTCGCCTTCGGTGACGGACAAAATTACCACCTTGTGCGCTTCACCCAAATCAAACGCGGCAGGGCAAACCAGATTCCCCACGTTTTCAATGAATAAAATACTGCTTTGCGCAATTGGTAAGGCTTCGAGCGCGCGCCCGACCATGTGCGCGTCTAAATGGCAACCTTTACCCGTGTTAATTTGTAAAGCGGGAACACCCGTGGCGCGAATGCGTTCCGCGTCGTGGTTGGTTTGTTGGTCGCCTTCCACGACTGCCATTGGCACTTTGCCTTGTAAGCGGGTAAGCGTGGTGGTGAGTAAGGTGGTTTTACCTGAACCGGGGCTGGAAACTAAATTCAATGCCAACACGCCACGTTCGGCAAACCATGCGCGGTTATGTTGGGCGTATTGGTTGTTTTTACCCAGAATGTCCTGCTCGATTTGTACCATCCGTGCCTGACTCATACCGGGGGCATGAGCGCGTGCTGCACCTTGCCCGTAATCGTGGGTAGGTGCTGCTGGCGGGTGAGTATGTTCCGGCGGGTGGTGATGCCCACTTGTGCGAATCAAGTCGTGGGCTGCCACGGGTTTAAACGGGTGGGCGAAACCTTCGATTTTGAGTTCACCTTCAGCACAGCCGCAAACGGTACACATTACTCTACCTCCAATTCTTTAATGCGTAATTCTTCCCCTTGCGTCACTTGTAACTGGTAACTGCCGCACTGGGGGCAAGCATCAAACCGACGCTGCACAGTGACGGTTTGGGCGCAGTTTAAACACCATGCTTGCGCAGGGATTGCAATGATTTCCAGCTTAGCACCCTCGGCTAGGCTCTGGCGAGTCACGGCATCAAAGCAAAAACGCATGGCTTCGATTTCCACCCCTGCCATTGCGCCGATTTCCAACCAAACCGTTTTAACCTGTTGGAAATTTTGCCGTTTGGCTTCGCTTTCGAGCACTTGCAATACGCCTTCGCACAGCGACATTTCATGCATGGTGAATCTCCAATTGGTACGCCACGCACGGGTCAAGCGCGGTAATCAGGGCTTGTGCTTTAGCGCGTAATTCCACTTCATCCAGCGCGAGGAGTCCGTTCAGCATCTGGGCTAACGTGCCGCGTGGATGAAAGTTCCATTCCGTTGGTGCAACGATTTGGTATTGCTGAATAATGCCGTCTTGTTGCGTGACACGATGCAACAACAAACCGCGTGCCGTTTGCACTGCTGCCATGCCTATACCGTTTTGCCTTTGCCACGGTGTTGCGGTGTAAAGCGTGGTGGGTGATGGTAAGTGTTGGAGGTTTTGCCAGCATTCGAGTAAATCCAACACCCGCGCCATTAAGCGTGTCATTAAACCGCTGCCCCAACGTTCGCGCCACACCTGTAACGCGGGGTTTACCCATTGCCGTGTCAGACTCGACGTTTCGCAAGCCTGCCCGTTGACTTCCGGTTCAGCCGTAAACTGGGCGGAATCTGCCGCGTTTAAACGCGCTTGCCACCAATCCATCCCCAGTTCTGGTAAGGCGTGGAGCGCAATATTACCCGCAGGTTCCCAATCGTACATGCACAACCGCGCCATGAGGTTGCCGATTTTGCCACGGATGGAAAGTTTCTTTGCATCCCCGCGTGCGCAATAATCCAGCCAGCGTTGCGTTGGTAAACCCAATAAGCGCACTTCAAACCACTGTTGAATTATTGCCAAGGTTGCGGCGGGCTCAGTCGTTTGCAGCAATTCGCGTTTTAATTTGAACAGTGTTTGTAAATCGGCAGGAGCAACAGGTTCGCTTGCCAACGCGGTGTGCCAATCTTGCGCCAAGCGTAATAAATGCTCGAATAACGTTTCCGTTTGTATTTCAAATGCCCGGCGTTGCTCCATTTCGGCACTGGCAGGTGCATTGATTGCCTGTTCGCAAGCGCGACTAGCCGCAATGCTTTGCGCTGTTCCACACAAACTAAAGAGCATTCCGACGAATTTGGGCGCGGTTTCAATCGGTTTATCGGTAAAAAAGTGCGGCGGTAAACGCAAGCGGCTCGACTGAATTTCAACCTGATGGACACGGCAATGGCTGCCTTCGTGCAGGCAATGCAAAGTAAGGTGTAATTGTCCGGCGATATTGTCCGCAAGCTGCATAAGTGGATACTTAGTTTTCACTGGTAAAACGATTCTATGTATTAAGCAAATGCTATGCCATGAGCTTACGATAGAAGGCTACGCAGAAGCGAGAGGAGGGATAGGAATTATTCCCTTCAACAGGGTGCATCGGGTACACCCCGCTGTTTAGGCGAATTTTAGGGCTTTTTCGCGCTGATCCGTTTGAGGGCGAAGAATACGGCGGTGGCGGCGATGCAGGCGAAAACGTATTCCAAGCCGCTACCTAACAGCCAAAAGTGTTCGGTATTCGGGTCGGTAACGAAGTGGTGTGGAAAGCCATTCGGGTGTGCGGCGGCTGTACCGCTGGCAACGAGCAATGCGCTGGCGATGAGTGTTGGCAGTTTTTGCATGTTTATCTCACTTGTACTTGGGTTAACTCTTCCCCATTGGGGTCGGTGACGTGCACGGCACAGGCAATGCACGGGTCAAAGCTGTGAATAGTGCGCAATATTTCTACTGGCTGTTGGGAATCTTGCAGGGTATGCCCTTGCAATGCGGCTTCATACGCCCCCGCTTGATTTTGCCCATCACGCGGTCCGGCATTCCATGTACTCGGTACAACCGCTTGGTAATTATCGATTTTACCGTCTTTAATTACAATCCAGTGAGCGAGTGCGCCACGCGGTGCTTCCATGAAACCTACGCCTTGGGCTTTGTTTGCCCACGTATGTGGTTCCCACAGCGTTTCGTTAAAGGTTTTGCTATCCCCCGCTTTGATGTTGGTAACGAGGTTGTCAAACCACGTTTGCATCTGGTCGGCGATGATTTTGGTTTCTAATGTGCGGGCGGCGGTGCGTCCGAGGGTGGAATACAGTGCGTCAAGCGGCAGATTTAGGTATTTCAGGGCGTAATCAACGAGGGCTTTGGCGTGTTCGTTGCCTGTGGCGTATAGCATTAAAACCCGTGCGAGTGGCCCGACTTCAACGGCTTGCCCCTTCCAACGCGGCGATTTGAGCCACGAATAGGCTTGTTCGACATTCAATTGCTGGTAAGGTGGTTGAGGCCCGGTGTAATTCAACGCGGTTTCGCCTGCATACGGGTGTAAGCCTTGCGTTTTGCCATTGCGGTAGTCGTACCATGAGTGCGAGATGAATTCTTGAATCTGGTCATCTGCGTTCAAGTCAACGGGGTGAATTTCCGCCAAGTTACGTTGCAAAATGACCCCCGAAGGAATCAAGAAAGAGCTGGGGTCATCCATTCCCGTGGCGGGGAAGTCGCCATAAGTCATGAAATTGCCTAAGCCTTCGCCTTGTTTAAACCAATCTTTGTAAAAGCTGGCAATGGCTAAGGTATCCGGCACATAAACCTTATCCACGAAGGCTTGCATCTGTTTGATAATAGTTTGTACTTGCGCCAGCCGTTCCATATTAATGGCGGAATCGGAATTCAGGTCAATAGCGCACGGTACGCCGCCGACCAAAACATTCGGGTGCGGATTTTTCCCGCCGAAAATGGTGTGTAATTTCACCACATCGCGTTGCCAAGCTAGGGCTTCGAGGTAGTGCGAAATCGCCATCAGATTGGCTTCGGGCGGCAATTTATACGCCGGATGCCCCCAATAGGCTTTGGCAAAAATGCCCAATTGCCCCGCTTCCACAAACTTTTTCAATTTGGTTTGCTGAGCGGCGAAATAGCCAGCGGAAGAGTTACCCCACGTTGGCGAGACTTTTTGCGCTAAGGCGGCGGTGGCTTTGGGGTCAGCTTTGAGGGCTGAAACCACGTCCACCCAATCCAATGCGTGTAAATGGTAAAAGTGCATCACATGGTCGTGTACGTATTGCGCGGCAATCATGAGGTTGCGAATCAGTTGGGCATTGGGTGGAATCTTGTATTGCAAGGCATTTTCCACCGCTCGCACCGAAGCCAAACCGTGTACCAAGGTGCATACGCCGCAAATCCGTTGTGCATACGCCCATGCATCACGCGGGTCGCGTCCGCGTAGGATGATTTCAATCCCGCGTACCATTGTTCCGGCAGAATAGGCTTGCGTAATGGTGTTGCCATTCATTTGGGCTTCGATGCGCAAATGCCCTTCAATGCGGGTAATTGGGTCTACAACAACGCGCTCAGTCATGGTTTTGCTCCTCGCTCATTGGTTTTGAGGTGCGCGGCAATCATTTCGGTTAAACCCAGCACCGGGATTTCCATTTGATTGACTTCCAAGCCTTCTTCTAATTGGATGCGGCAGTTTGCACAGGCAGTAACAAGGGTATCTACGCCCAGCGCGTCCAGTTGTTTTTTCTTGCGTTGGAAGGCTTTTAGTTTGACTTCCTCGGCTTCCTCATTGGCAGAAACACCGCCGCCTGCACCGCAGCACCAATTAAGCGTGCCACTGTCCGCCATTTCCACGAAATTGCTTGCTACCTGTTTGAGTAAATTGCGCGGTTGTTGTACCACGCCGCCGCGCCGCGCAATTTGACAGGGGTCATGAAAGGTGAGTTT
The DNA here is from genome assembly GCA_964544775.1 of uncultured Thiothrix sp. Lineage (GTDB taxonomy): Bacteria > Pseudomonadota > Gammaproteobacteria > Thiotrichales > Thiotrichaceae > Thiothrix. Next base: position 10,178 of record CAZJDN010000037.1, on the reverse strand, counting down.
GGCATCTTCCATGCCTTCGGTTTGCAGCAAACCTTGTTCGCGCAATTCGTCCAGCACTTCCAGAATGTGTTGGGCTGCAAAGGTGTAAGGTCGCCCAATCAGGTTTGGTCCTTCCCAACGTAAGGCGGTGTAAGCGTGCCCACATTCGGGGCTAATGACGGTTTTAACACGCAATTTTTCGGCAGTATTAACTATGCGGCTAACCAACTCCCGCGCAATGTCAGACGCGCCAATTTGAATGCCGGAATTGGTCGCCTCGAAACATTCGCTGCTGAGTGTCCATGTTTTACCCGTGTTGGTGAGAATTTTGGCGACTGCTTCGAGGTATTCGGGGTAATTCATGATTTCCATCGACGACAGTAAGACGAGGTAATCCGCACCTACTTGGTCAAAAGGGACATGCAATCCAGTGGTTTTCTCAATGCGTTTTACTTGCGCTTGCAAGGCAGGTAATTTCACCCCCATTGGGCTACCGAGGGTAATCGCACGGGTAGACGCGCCGATTAAACCTTCGGGTGCGTGACCTGATGCCACCATGCCTTCGCGCATTTTGCGAATCATGTAGGTAATGTCATTCCCGACCGGACAAATCAGGCTGCAACGTCCACACAGCGAACAGTTGTTGTAAACCAATTCCTGCCACGCGGCGAGTTCCTCATCCGTTACGGGTTTGCTCAAACCCAGTTTGTGCTTAAGTTTGCCGAGTAAGGTGTATTCTTGTTCCCACACGCGCCGTAGAGGTTCGAGCTTGTAAATCGGTGTGTGGCGTGGGTCAGGGTTTTCCGTGTAAAACAAACAGGCTTCCGCACACATACCGCAATGCACACACGCGGAAAAGAAACTTGCCATTGGTGCATCCAGTTGCGCTTTAAAAGCCTGAATGCCGCGTTCAAGTGTCAATGCGCTCATGATTTTACCCCCCGAATCCCCATCGCAACGCCGTTATACCAGCGTGCAAGGAACAGCGTGATTGCGTGCATTAGCTTGGTGAAAGGGAATAGCACCAGCAAAATTTCCACGCTCAAAATATGCAAACCCAACAGCATTTGCGGTGACAGCAATAAATGGTGGTAAGCCAAATAACCCGTGAGCAATGGGGCAAACGTTGCCACCCACGCCACGTAATCATCCGCTGTGGAAAGAAAGCGTTTCACTGGATGCCGCCAGCGATGCAGCAATAGCGCGATTAATGCCAGTTGGGTAGTGACAGCAATTGCATCCACCAACGGGGTGGGTAAATTTGCCCAACCAAACCCCAGTACATTACGCAACACCGTAATGTGTGCAGCAAGTAAAAACACGACGACAAATAAGCCAAGGTGAAACACATACCCCAACGCAATCGTTAACCACGAGCGGTAGAATGTGGCTTTATCCGGCACGGAACGCCGCCACATTTCGCGCCAACCTGCGTGTATCGGGTCACTTTTGGGCACGGCGTAATTGATTTTCTTACCCAACGACAGGATTTCAAACAAACGTAACACGATGCCTGCGACGCAAATAAACACCGCGACATTAAACGCGCTACCTTTAACCCATAACAGGAAATTGACTGCGTTCATTTCAATCCTCCTGATTCAATTCAGCTACGCTGATTGTTTGGTGGGAATGTGCTGCGTCGGTTTGGGTTTTCTTGTTTAATGCTCCCAACGTAACTCCAGCGGCAATACCTGTCGCAGCGGCAAACACGGCTTGTTTACCAAGATTACCTGCGGGTATTGCCACCGAACGGTACAAACCGCCAAAGTCCCAGAAATGGGGTTCGGAGCACCCTATGCAGCCATGCCCCGCTTGAATCGGGAAGCTCGTACCTGCATTCCATTTCACCACGGCGCAAGCATTGTAAGTAATCGGACCTTTGCAACCGAGTTTGTACAAACACCAGCCTTGTTTCGCCCCTTCATCGTCGAAGGTTTCAGCAAATAAACCGCGCTCGTAAAACGGTCGGCGGTAACAACGGTCATGAATGTTTTGCCCGTAAAAAGCCTTCGGACGACCCAAACTGTCCAGTTCAGGCAGCCCAAAGGTTAGGAAATGTGCAATCACGCCCGTAATTGCCACCGGAATCGGTGGGCAACCGGGTAAATGGATAATCGGTTTATCGTGGATAATATCCGCCACTGCCACCGCACCCGTTGGGTTAGGGTTTGCTTGGGGCAAACCGCCGTAAGCGGCACACGTTCCCAGTGCGATAATTGCCGCCGCACCTGCGGCAGCTTCCTTGAGCATGGCTACGTTGCTGATTCCCGCAATGGTGGAATAGCCCAAATTCCCCAGCGGAATTGAGCCATCCACAATCAATAGGTACTTGCCGTAATTGGCTTTGATTGCTGCGTCGCGTGCTGCTTCCGCCGCGAAACCTGCTGCTGCTTGTAAGGTGTGGTGGTAATCGAGGGAAATTGCATCGAAAATCAGCCCTTCAAGGCTAGGGTTGTGCGAACGGGTAATGGCTTCTGTGCAGCCCGTGCATTCTTGGAAAGATAACCAAATGACGCTAGGGCGGGTGGCTTGTTCTAAGGCGGCGGCAATTTGTGGTACGAGCGTGGGCGACAATGCCATGCTCGATGCAACCAGACTACAGAATTTTAGAAAGTTACGCCGTGAAACGCCATGTGCGCGTAGTTGCTCGCCTACGGTAATGACTGCCATAAATGACCTCCAGCTTGGGCGCGGTTTTCCCACAGGGGGGATGTTCTTCCAGTTCCCATTTCTGTAACAAGGTTGCGGCAACGCGCCCTGCCAGTGGGATATTTTCTTTTACTTGCGGGGTAGGCTCTTCACCCCAATCAAACATACCGTATTGCATACCAATCAACGCGCGGCGTTTGGGTAAATGCCCCGATAAGCGAGCAATGTCCATCAGATCGAGCAGACCGACTTCGTGTGCACTGCGTTTTGCTGTGCCGAGGAAATGATCCATCGCTTCGTTTTCGTAGCAACAAAGCGTACCGGGAGGTGCGTTGAGTTCAACCGCATCCAGCACTAACAGGTGGTCGTGTTCCTCAATCGTGCTGGCGAGGGTGAAACTTAATGTGCCACCGTCTTTGTAGGTCACATCAGGGAAGGTTGGGAAATGTTTTTCCATAAACTTCAAGATGTGAATGCCGATTCCTTCGTCTTGTAGCAAGACATTGCCAATGCCCAATACCAACATGCTGTTCCACTTATCGGTGTAATTATTCACGCCGCTCATTGTCAGCCGATTGCGTTACACACGTTTGATATGTATCAACAGAATGCAGTGTAGACCGATTAAGGTAGGGAAAAATTGATGTGGATTAGGAAAACCCATCGAAGCGAAGTAACCAGCCCAAAGGAGATATTGGGCTGGAATAGGGCGGGGTAATTCAGATTTTTTCCAGATTGGCGTAACCCAGCACCAGCCATTTGCTGCCAGCGGTTTTGAAATTCACTTGCACGCGGGAATGCGCTCCAGAGCCTTCTGAGCCTGTGATTACGCCTTCGCCGAATTTGGCGTGCCGTACCCGTTGCCCCATGCGGTAGCCGACTTCGCTTTCGGCATATTTGTTAGGGGTACGCGCAGGCAGCGTGGGCGCGGGTTGGCGATAACCGCTGCTATCAGCGTAACGGGTTGGTTGATAGGTTTTTACTTTGGGGCGAATTTCTTCAACTAATGCTTCCGGTAATTCGCGCACGAACCGCGACGGCGGATTAAATTGCGTGCGCCCGTGTAATTGGCGTTGCTCGGCGTAAGTCATGATCAACTGCTGTTCGGCGCGGGTAATCCCGACGTAGCACAAACGGCGTTCTTCCTCCATGCGGTTGGGGTCGTCTGCCGACATTTGATGCGGGAATAAGCCTTCTTCCAAACCGCACAAAAACACCAGCGGAAATTCCAAGCCCTTGGCTGAATGCAGCGTCATCATTTGCACGCAATCGTCGCCAACCGCACCTTGCCCTTCACCTGCTTCCAACGCCGCGTGGGAAAGGAAGGCAGAAAGCGTATCCATTTCCGGCATATCGTCGGTTTTGATGTAGGTGTAACCGCGTGCGGCTGTAACCAATTCGTCCAAGTTGTCAACCCGCGTTTGCCCCGCTTCGCCTTTTTCTTTAGCGAGGAAATGCGGCTTTAATCCGGCAAGGTCAATGACCGTATCGACTTGTTCCGCTAGCGGCAACGGTTGAATGTCGCTTGCCATGCGGTTGATTAAATGCACGAAATGCAGCACGCCGTTGGCTGCACGCGGGGTAAAATCGCCAATCTCGGCGGCTTGGTTGGCGGCTTCCCACAATGAAATAGCCGCAGTACGTGCATGGATGCGCAGAATATCCACCGTGCGTTCGCCAATCCCACGCGGCGGGTGGTTAACGATGCGTTCAAACGAGGCATCGTCTTGGCGATTCGCGGTAAGGCGTAAATACGCCAGTGCGTCTTTGATTTCCGCCCGCTCGAAGAAGCGCAAGCCACCATACACGCGGTAAGGAATGCGATTTTCATTGAAGGTGCTTTCAAATACCCGTGATTGCGCGTTGGAACGGTACAAAACCGCCACATCGCGGCGTACACCACCTTGTTCCACCCATTGCTGGATACGTCCAGCGACATACCGCGCTTCTTCTAGCTCGTTGAACGCGGCGTACAATTGTAAGCGTTCCCCTTCCTTGCCATCCGTCCACAGGTTTTTACCCAAGCGTCCACGGTTATTGCTAATTAAGGTATTGGCGGCATTGAGAATATTCGCCGTTGAACGGTAATTTTGTTCCAGCCGAATGGTTTCGCAATGGGGGAAATGCTGGGTAAAGTTACGGATATTCTCGATCTTCGCCCCGCGCCACCCGTAAATCGACTGGTCATCGTCACCCACTGCAAACACCGGATTACTTTCCCCCGCAATCAACCGCAGCCACGCATATTGCAGCGCGTTGGTATCTTGGAATTCATCCACCAAAATGTGGCGGAAACGGTTGCGGTAATGCTGCTGCAATTCGGGGTTGTCGCGCAGCAATTCCAACGAACGCAGCAATAATTCGGCGAAATCGACTACGCCTGTGCGCTGACACGCCTCTTCGTAAGCGGTGTAAATCCGCACGAATTGCCGTTGCGAGAAATCCCCACGATCATCAATGTGCTGTGGACGCGAACCTTCATCTTTTCGTGCATTGATGAAACTGGCTACTTGGCGCGGCGGATAGCGCGTATCGTCAATGTCCAATGCTTTCAAAATGCGCTTAATCAGACGAATTTGATCTTCCGAATCCAGAATTTGGAATGTCTGCGGTAATTTCGCCTCACGCCAATGCAAACGCAACAAACGGTGTGCCAATCCGTGGAATGTACCGATCCACATCCCACCTGTAGGGGCTTGTAACAGTTCTTGGATGCGCCCACGCATTTCTGCTGC
>CAZJDN010000037.1:0-4712 GCA_964544775.1 uncultured Thiothrix sp. | reverse complement strand
TCCCACCTGTAGGGGCTTGTAACAGTTCTTGGATGCGCCCACGCATTTCTGCTGCTGCTTTATTGGTAAACGTTACCGCCAAAATGCTCAATGGCGACACGTTTTCAACCTCAATCAGCCACGCAATGCGATGCACCAACACGCGGGTTTTACCGCTGCCAGCACCTGCAAGCACCAGCACAGGTTTCGGCGGCGCAGAAACAGCAAGCTGCTGCTGCGGGTTTAAAGAATCAAGTAGGGGGGATGTCGTATTCATGTGGAGATTGTAGCTGAACCGAATGCCAGTGACGACCTAAGCTCAAACTCATTAACCCCAAACGCGCAAATCACTGATGCTACACTCGCTATTTCTCCATCCCTAAAGGACAAAGCCATGCAAATCTGGGTTGATGCCGATGCGTGCCCGAATGTGATCAAGGAAATCCTATTCCGGTCTGCGGAACGTTTGCAGATTCGCACGGTGCTGGTGGCGAATCAGTTTTTGCGCACGCCGCCGTCGTTGTACATTAAAAACGTGCAAGTCGCCGCCGGATTTGATGTGGCGGATAATTACATTGTGCAGTCGTTAACAGCGGGGGATTTAGTGATTACTGCTGATATTCCACTGGCGGCGGAGGTGATTGCCAAACACGGGCACGCGCTGAATCCACGCGGACAGTTTTACACACCAGAAAACATCCGCGAGCGGTTACGGGTGCGTAATGCGATGGAAGAAATGCGTAACAGTGGCATTATGACGGGCGGTCCTGCGACGTTGAGTCAGCGTGACCGCCAAGCCTTTGCCAATCAGTTGGATCGTTTTTTAGCCCGTTACCTTAAACGTGGGAATTAACGCAACCCGTCTTTTTCGCGTTGTAACAGGTCAATTTCTTTGCGGATGAGTTCTTTTTCGCGGTACAGCAAATCGACTTCTTGCGGGGTAGCTTGTTGCTTACCTTGGCGGATGTCGTTGAGTTTTTTCTCAATGTCGTCAATAGAGCTGTTTTTGCGCTCAATTTCTTGTTGTTTTTCGTAAATGCGTTTGCCGCGTTGGTAGCCACTTTGGAACGGTTCGATTAGCCCCACGCGAGTACACAGTTCATCCGGTACGTAGCGACCTTCCGTGCCTACTTGCAAACCTTTGTCGTAAGTGCAGAACTGGCGTGCGCCTGTGTCATAGCCTTGCAGGTACAGGCTTTGGTTGGGAACAACGTGGACTTTGGCACAGGCATCCGCATGATCATTCAGCAGGATGGATTTACCATTCAGCGCGTCGGAATAGCCAATGCTTTGCCAGTCACCGCGTAAGCAATCTTCCGGTTCTAAGGTGGCGCAGGCGTTCAATAAGACAGCAATGCAGGACAGTAATAAGGCTTTTTGCATGGAATCCCTCGCGTGAATAATGGCTATGGAAGGCTGTCACGTTACACCAAAGCAAGTGCGGCGGCTACTGTTGGCTTGTGCCGATTATCCTGTGCTTTCAGCTAATTAGGCGTGTTGAGTTTGCCTTGTTTGTCGAGGTGATACGTGCCATCGGTTTGCGCTGTGCCCACGGCTGCATCGAGAAACTGTTTTACATCCGCGCCAACGCTGGCATCCGGCTTGAAGCTGAGGGTGTAATGGTAACTACCGTCGGTTTGCAGATTGACTTGCCCACTAGCATTAAATGCCGCATCGGGGGCGGAATTAAGGCTGATTTGCTGGCTAGCATTGTCGCCTTCACTAAGGTCGGCGGTGTAAGTACCGAAAGTTTGCGGGGCAAGCTGTGTGCCTGCGTCTTGCCACGTTATTTTACCACTGGCACGCGGTAACGGTTGTGTCAGGGTAAGCTGTTCGAGGTCAGCTTGGAATGTACCGCGCAGTTCCGGCAGCATGAAGTTTTGTAAATACGGGGCGAGGCTTTGCGCGGGGATGTCGTTTAACGTTAGCGCGTGGCATTGCACTTGACGGGTAAAACCGAGACCGCACGTTCCGGCGAATTTCCCGCCTGTTGCCAGTTGCGCTTGCAGGTCGGCGGCGAGTTGCCCCTTCAATAGTGAGGGGAAACTGATAGCCCATTGCAGGTTGCGCAGTTGCGTGGTTTGCCATGTCAAACTGCTGGCAGAACCTTGCCAAAGTGTGCCGCTTACGTCTTGTAAATCGACGGGCAGTTTGCCTTGTAAGCGTTCCGTGATCAATTGCGCGGGAACTTGTGTAAGCGAAGTGAGGATAAAGCTGGTAAAGCCAGCGAGGAACAGGGTACGTTTTTTCATCGTTGTAACAGGATTTCCGCGTCTACCATGCCGCTCTTATCGGTAGGTTTTAGCGTCATGCTAGTGGTGTGGGCGGCGTATTCATTTTCTAATTGCGCCAGAAAACGGATCAGGGCATCAAACGGTTTGCCATCGAGTTTGAGGCTGACTTGATTGTTGTCTTTTTCGTCCGCGCTTGTGCCTTCGCCGTCCAATTGGTGTTGTTTGAGTAATTTATTGACCGCGCTGTAAAGGTTTTCGTCGCTAAGATTGGGGGTAGTGCTAGCAGCACCGCGTAATTGTTCGATTTCCCCTCGTTGTTGCTGCATTTGCTGGTTGAGTTCGAGGGCGGTTTGTACGTCTTGTTGCAGCAGTTTGTAACGGCTGGCTAAGGGTTTACCCACCAATGCCCACAGTAAAGCGATTGCCAGTAAGCTGCCTGCAAGGACGACTAAACGGCGTTCACGGCTGTTGAGGTTTTGCCACCATGCATTCATGATGCCCCTCCCAAGGTAAGATTGGCTTTAATGGTATCAGCGGAACGCGAGGATTTGAGTTCAACCGCTTTGCCCAGTGCGGTTTCTAAATTGCTGCGTAAGGTATCAATCGCTTGCTGGTCTTTGGTTTGTAAGCTAATGACCAGTTCGCCAGCATTGCTGCGGATTTCTTCCACGTTTAAACCAGGGCTATTGGTAAACGCAGCGGCAAACGTTGCTAGTGGTTGTAACGGGTCAGTCGCGCCCGTTTGCCCCGCATTTTTGCGTAAAGCGATGAGTTCCGATTCCAAGCGTCCTTTCAAGCCGCGTGGGTCGATTTCGCCCGTTTCTGGGAATAGCTCGCCGAATAGCTGCTGATTGCTTGCATCCAGTTGATTTAATTGCTGTTGTAAGCGGTAAGTATTCACGCCGTACCACGTTGCACCCAAGCTCAGCGTTACACCCGCAAGAATCGCCGCCATGCGCCAGCGTTTTAATTGTTGTTGTAATTGCGCTTTGTTTTCGTCTTGCCAACCACGCAATAAATTCAGCGGCATGGCAGTTTGTAAACTGCTGGCAAGTAACTGTTCGGGGTGTAATTCGGGGATTAATTCAAACGCGGTATTTTCTGCCCACGGGGTTGCTTGATCAGCATACAGGCGTAGTCGTAACGGGGCAGTATTGCTTGCGCGTAACCCTTCCAGCATTAACGGCAATGTCGCGTTATGGCAGGTAAAGCCGCTTAAGTCTCCAGTGCGTAACCAAACGTGTTCGCCTTGTTGCCACAAGGTTAACGTTTCTGGTTCGTAGGGGAGGGCGAATACATCCGGCAAAATGGCATGGGCGCGTAATTTACGTCGTTGTAATGCCGTAATCCAATGGCGTAAACGTTCGCGCTCAATGATTGCTGCGTCGATTTGATTGGAGTCACGCCTAATTTGCCAAACGGTATGTAAGTTTTCCGTATCGTCGGCAAGCGCGTCTTCCAACGCAAACGGGACGGCTTGCTGTAACTGGCGTTGATTGCGGGTATTAATCGTGGTGTGGGTAAGTAAAACTTCACGTCCGGGGATGAGCAAGACGAGTTGTTGCCCTTGGGTTAAAGGCAGCAGTTTTTCCCAAGAACCGTGCATCCATTCGGCAGACGTGCCGTTTAGCACCGCCCATGCAGGTTCGGAATCATCAGGATGTTGCAGGCGTAGTATCAGCATCGTCTGTTGTTGTCGCTGGTTGTGTGTCGTTAACCCGGTCGAATTGGCGCATTATGACACGAATCGGTTTATCCGGCGCACGAAAAAATACGCTGCTAAGGTAGACCCGCGCCCGTCCCACTTTGATTTCCCCTTGCAACCGAAAGTATTGTGAGTTGACATCTAACGCTGTTTTTAATACTTCGCTTTGTTTTTCATCCAAGTTTAATGCATTGAATAATTCATTGCTGCTTTTGAAAGGTTTTTTTTCGCGTTGCGCGGTTATAATGGTTTCAATTTGTTGTGTGTTTAAACCCAGAGCGGTTAAAACGGGTTTGCTGGCAGTATTGGCATTCACGGTAGTTTTTTTTAACGGCAAGGCGGTTACATAAGGCAAAAGTTTTTTTAAAGCTGTTTCTTTGTCTTTCGCCTCACCTTCAAGGCGTATTAAGCGTAATTCACTGGTATCAGCCAGCGGCATATCCGCAGCGCGGTAGGGAATTGCGCTGGATAAATAATAGTCACCTTCAGCACTTTCCCCCGATTGAATAACCGTATCAGGGTCAATCCAATCGATAATGCTCGTAGCAAAACCGTCTGGTAAACCCACCCATTGAACCAAGCGTTTGAGTTGTTGATCTTCGCCCGAAGTGCGTAATTTCCCATTTTCATCCAAGACATTGTTAATATTGAAACGTGCTTGTAAATCTTCCACCCTTCCTTTGAATTCCCCTATTTTAACGCCATTGCCTTCTTCCAATGGCAAAGTTGGAACAACCGTTGCCCAGCTTTCGGTTAATGCGTCGTATTTATTGGTTTTTAGGTCGCGTTGTAAT
>CAZJDN010000036.1:0-15730 GCA_964544775.1 uncultured Thiothrix sp. | reverse complement strand
AGTTTGAAATAGGTCACAAACGGCGGCATTTTTTCAGGGGCTAAACGCACGGAACGTTCTTCAAAATACGGGGGGCTGGTTTCGTCTGCACTCACTTTGATTTGCAAGCGGTATAAGGGTTGTTGGCTGTTATCGAAAAAGGCTTGCCCGAAATTCGGTAATACGGAACGCCCCTCTTTTGCCGCTTCTTCCCGTTGGGCAATATAGGCATCGACTTTTGCCGTATCACCTTCCGCCAATAATAATAATGTTTGGCGCGGGGCAAGCATGGGATTAATACCAGAAACGCCGGAATTAACCGTGAGAAAACGGGTTAAACCTTCATACAATTGCGGAGTCATACCCAATACTTGTTGTAATTCTTCGATGCGTTCAAACGGCGCGTCTTTTGCCCCAAATGCTAAACCCGCTCGTTCATAATCGTGGTCTTCTGCCCCATTTACCCGTTTTAAATCGTCCACATCACGAAAATCCTCCAATACGTCCAGCATATTGCTAGCAGCTTGGTTTTCAACACCCAATTGTTTCAAAATCAGACTTAATAAATCACGGCTCGCAAAGTTAATATCAATTAAACCGTTTTCGCCAATGGCACGGATTTCGACTTGCGTCCCTTCGTATTGCCATTGCAATGGCGCACCACCCAATTGCAAATCGCGTTCTTTATTCGGTAAATAAAGCTGCATTACCGCGTAATGGGTTGCTGCATCTGCCACCGCCCGTGCTTTAGCCGTGCGCCGCGCATAATCGACCATGCTGGATTCCGTGCGCGTGGCATATAACAAGGTTGCCGCCAGTGTCATCATAATCATGATCATCCACAAAACCACGATCATTGCCACGCCTTGTTGTCGCGCCTTATTTCGCATAATCACTTACCTGCGGCAGTTGTATAACAATATCCGCCCATGTGCGTTCTGCATCGGCTAATTGCAGTTTTAATAATTGGGGGAATAAGGGTTTATCCTCCCAATCTTTTGCCCATTCTGGCGTAGTTTTTAAATCTTCCGCCCCGAAATAAGCAAATGCGGCACTTTTTAAACCATCGAAAACAGGCACAGGTTCGGCATCTTTAAATGCTTGTTCCCACGTTAATTCAGGGCGATAAGGTGCGTAACGCATTACTAAGGCTTTACCGCCAGATTTTCCGTTAATAATACTTAATTCAATGAGGAATACGCCGCCTTGATGTTGCAAAGGTTGCAAGGGTGCGGCATAACGCACACGATTGGATGTGCCCGAAAAGGCATACACATTGGCTTCTTTTTCACCTTTAATTTTAACCACCATTGCCTGCCCCAATTGACGACGCAGGAATTCGCTGATCAAACGCATGTCTTCGGTTTTATTCATGCGTGTATCGGCAGCATCCCAACTACGCCCAATGGTATTAAACGCGGCAAATAATGCCAAAAATAGCAATGAAACCAAGGTCAGCGTAATAAGCATTTCGAGCAAGGTAAAACCACGCGCTTTCATGACTTTTCCCCGAAACGTAAACTCGACAAGCTAAAAGTGCGCGGTTTATCGCCATTGCCCCACGTTACTGTTACTTCAATCCGAAACACTTGCATTGGAACGGGTAAATTTTCCAGCTTTTCGTCTAATTTCAGCGGCTCAATGGCAACATTCCAACGGTAGTCAGAACCTTCTTCCGCGCCGGAAACCGTGCCTTGTTTAACGGGAATCGCACTGCCCACCGCTGCTAACTGCGATTCCGCCACTTGTACGGCAAAACTGTATTCATCCGACAAGGCGACGCTGCGCATCGACGCACCAAACAATTGCAGTAATACCCCCACGACTAAGCCCATAACAACAAAGGCAACCAGCACTTCAAGTAAGGAAAAACCGCGTTGTTTACTGGATACTGACACGCCCTGTCACCCATTCGACATTGACTTTAAAAGTCTGCTTGTTGTAAGTCAGTTCCACCGAACCGCCCGTAGAACTGCCGTCGGGGTAAAAGCGAACCCCCGCTTGCTCGGCGGATTCCACTTCCGAAGCGGTGGTATTGATTTTGGCTTCGACCCCGTGATGAAAAGCGTGCGGTGCGTCTTTATTGCCCGTGCTTTCCAACCAAAAATCGTGCGCTTTGATGTTCATTTTCCACACGACTGGCTGTTGTTGTACCACCGCGACGGCGCGTGCATGGCGTAAACCTGCCGCGACTTCCCGCGAGGCATTGCGTAACACCGGACCTTCACTCAACGAAGTTGCCACAACTCCCATTAAAAGCCCGCCGATGACCAGCACCAGCATGACTTCTAGTAAGGTAAACCCGCGCTGGGGTTTATTGTTGCCAAAGACTAAGGTCTGCATCTTCGCCTTCACCACCCGCAGCACCATCCGCCCCCATAGAACTCAAATCATAAGGGTGGTTATTACTGCCGGGGCGTTTGTATTGGTAATCGTTATTCCACGGGTCTTTTGGCACTTCGCCTTTTTTCAGGTAAGGACCATTCCAACCTTTCGCGCTGGAAGGTTGTGCTACAAGGGCTTTCAAACCATCGGCAGTCGTGGGGTAACTGCCCACTTCGAGGCGATACATATCCAATGCAGCACTGATGTTTTCAATTTGAACTTTAGCGGATTGGGTTTTGCCTTTACCGAGGTATTTCAAGGCTTGCGGCCCGACTATCCCCGCAATTAAACCTAAAATAACCAACACGATCATCAACTCAATCAAGCTGAAGCCGCGTTGTGGTCGAAATACACTGTCCTGTTGGGGTTTGTTTTGCATTGATTAGCTCCTTATTGTTGCTATTATTTTGCTTTACTGGATTTTCTGGGAAAAAATCCTCACTTCACTAAATCAGCCATATTGATCATGGGCAATAATACCGAACCAATAATGACCAAAATTGCCAACGCCATGAACATAATGAGCAATGGCTCAAGCAGTGCCAACATCTGCTTCACGGACGTTTTAACTTCATCGTCGTAAATGTCTGCCACTTCGCGCAGCAGTTCTTCCATGCGCCCAGTTTCCTCGCCAACACGCAGCATGTGCAAAGCGTAAGGGGGAAATACGCCTTTGCCCAATAATGTCCGAGTCAGGCTTTCGCCTTGCTTAAGGCTATCGGCGGATTCTTCCACCGCTGCCGCCATTACGCGGTTACTCACGGTATTTTTGGCAATTTTTAACGCCCCCAATAACGGCACGCCATTGTGTAATAACGTACCTAAACTGCGGGAAAAACGCGCGGTTTCAATCTTGCCAACTAACACACCGACAATCGGCCAATGCAGCATGGAACGGTCTAAACCAGTACGGGCTTTTTCATTGGTAAATAGGTATTGCACTAACAATAGCAGCAGTAAAAAACCGCCCAATACCGCCCACCAATAATGTTGCAGCGCATCCGCCGCTCCCATAACGATTTTGGTAATCGTGGGTAATTCCGCCCCCATATCACCGAACATTTGTGCAAATTGCGGCACGACAAAGGTCAACAAGGCAATAATCGACACCACCGCCACAAACGCAAGAATAGCAGGGTAAATTAAGGCAGAAATAACCGTGCCCCGTAACTCTTTTGCCCGTGCGAGGTATTCCACCAAACGCGCTAGCGCATTATCAATCGAGCCACCCGCTTCACCTGCACGCACCATGTTGATATAAAAACGTGAAAACTTACCGCTTTCTTCCAATGCATCGGCAAAGCGTTTACCACTACGCACTTGGTTTTGGATGCCTTGCACCAAATCTAATACGGCGGGTTTATCACTGATTTCCAACAAAATGCCTAACGCGCGATCCAACGGCAAACCCGCTTTGAGCATGGAAGACATTTGCTGGGTTAACGCCATAATGTCTTCTTGCTTAATGCTTTTGCTGGCAAACAAGCCGCGTGATTTTTTCGCAGTGCCTTGCTGCACTGCATTAGCTTTACCCGCGTGAATCTTGACCGGGATCAAACCTTGCGCGTGTAAACTTTCCACCACCGTTGCTTCATTGGCAGCTTCCAACGTGCCTTCTTTAGCAACACCTGCGGGGGTAATGGCTTTGTAACTATAGGTTGGCATTCGGGGTTTCCTCCGCCACGCGCAACACTTCTTCTAAAGTCGTAACCCCTTTGAGTGCTTTCATTAAACCGTCTTCGTACATGGTACGCATTCCGGCTTTGCGTGCTTGTTCCTGCAATACGCCTGCGTCTTCGTGCTTTAAGATTAATCGACGCAAGGGGTCATCCATCACCAGAAATTCGTGAATCGCACTACGCCCTTTGTAACCCGTATGCCCACACGCACTGCAACCTTTGGCGTGCCATAAACGCAATTCACCTTCCGGCTGGTATTGACGCAAGCCCAATTCCTGCTCGATTTCCGCTAACACGCTGTGCGATTCGCGGCATTGTGGGCACAAACGCCGTACTAAACGTTGCGCCAAAATACCATTCACCGTCGAAGTCAGCAGGTAATCTTCCAAACCCATATCCAGCAAACGGGTAATACCGCTCGCCGCATCATTGGTATGCAAGGTGGAAAGCACCAAATGCCCCGTCAAGGCAGACTGAATCGCAATCCGTGCGGTTTCCACGTCACGCATTTCCCCGATCATGATAATGTCTGGGTCTTGACGCACAATCGAACGCAAAGCATCCGCAAAGGTTAAACCGATTTTCGGGTTGGCTTGGATTTGGTTAATGCCTTCCAGCTCGTATTCCACGGGGTCTTCGACGGTGAGAATTTTGTTTTCTGGCGTATTTAATTGCGTCAGGGCTGCATAAAGCGTGGTAGTTTTCCCCGAACCCGTAGGTCCTGTAACCAGAATAACCCCATGCGGTGCATCGAGTTCTTTTTGAATGCGTTGGAAATTATCGTCGGAAAAACCCAACGTTTTCAGGTCGAGTTTCACGCTATGTTTATCTAGTAAACGCATCACCACACTCTCGCCGTGCATGGTGGGAACAGTGGAAACCCGCATGTCGATTTCTTTGCCTTGCGCACGCATTTGAATACGCCCGTCTTGTGGCAAACGGCGTTCCGCAATGTTCAAACGCGCCATGAGTTTAATCCGCGAAATAATCGCTGCCGTCAATTGCACGGGTGGCGATTCGACTTCGTGAATAACCCCATCAATGCGGTAACGCACTTTCAAATGCGATTCAAATGGCTCGATATGAATATCCGAAGCGCGTTGACTCATGGCATTGGTCATAATCTGATTGACCGTGCGAATCACCGGAGCTTCACTCGCCATGTCTTTCAGGTGTTCAATGTCGTCCAGATTTTCATTGCCACTGGTAATTTCAAACTCATCATCATTACCCCGCGCCTTATTCGCATCCGCACCGTACAAACGCTCAATGTTAGCGCGGATTTCACTCGGCAAACCCAAGAGCGGCTCAATCTGTTTACCACAAGCCATGTGCAAGGCTTGGCGGGAAAATGCATCCTGCGGGTTAGACATTGCCACAATTAAGCGTTCGTTCTCCAACAACACGGGGACTACTTCGGCAGTACGCATGTAATTGATGGAAATGCCGGGGTTTTCTAGCGGCAAAGAAGGGTAATCGTTGGTCACAGCCAAACGCACACCCAAATGACGTGAAAGAACGAATGCCACTTCTTGCTCGGTTAACATGCCCAAACGCACCAACACACTGCCCAATGGCTGGCGAATTTCAGCTTGCGCACGCAAGGCGCGTTCAAGATCGGCGGGTTTTAATTTGCCTTGTTTGACCAGCCTTTCGCCAAACAAAACCGGAGAAGCATGAGATGTTGCAACCTGCATGATTTCTGTCTTTTTAATTATTATTCTTACCGACCTCATTCTAGGGAGGAATGCCCCTAAAGCAAACCATCAACTGCCGAACGGTCGGAAAATTCCACGCTTTAACCAACTCAGTGCTACCATTTACGCGGTATTTTCACCAGAACTGATTAAACGCCATGATGAAACCACTAGCCACCCTCGTTTTCGCCGCATTATTAATCACACCTAGCCTTAGCACCGCAGATGATAGCCTGATGATTGTCTTAGACGGCTCGAATAGTATGTGGGGGAAACTGCATGGCGAACACAAAATTAGTTTGGCACGCCAACGTTTAGCCACCTTACTAGAACAACAAACCGCGCAAACGAACATCGGCTTAATCACATACGGGGCGCAACATAAAGCCGACTGCCATGACATTCAAACCATCCAACCTGCGGCGAATAACAGCGAAACCATCCGCAATGCCGCCACCAAGATTACCCCGCGTGGACGTTCCCCGATTGCGCAAGCCATTCAACAAGCCGCGCAACTGAGCGACAATTTAGTTTTGATCAGCGATGGGCAAGAAAGCTGCGATGCTGACCCTTGCGCGGTCGCCAAAACCTTAAAAGCCAGCAAACCTAACTTACGCATCCATGTCATTGCCTTACGTGACACATCAGATGATCAATTACACTGTTTAGCAGACAATACGGGGGGGAATTTCATCCTCGCCAGCGATACCAATACCCTACCGACAATCATCAGTGCCGCCCCAAGCAACAAAACTCCCCCCGTAAACGCAACCGCAGACAGCCCCGGCACACTGCAATTGTCTCTCGGCGCGGATAATGCGCAAGAAACACTGCCAGCAAACTTCCTCATTTACGATCACAATAAGCAGCTTGTCGCGAGTTTTTCCGACAAATCCCAAGTTACACACCGCTTACCTGCGGGAACTTACCAAGTTGATGCACTATGGGGGGAAATCAAGCAGACGCATAGCGTTGAGATTACCGCTGGCAATACCACGCCCTACCATTTCAACCTTGGTGCAATGGGTACGCTGTCATTGCAAGCAGTCAATACCCAGCAACAAACTGTGGCAGCAAACTTCACCATTTACGATGCTCAAGACGATTACATTACCAGTCAATTGCTAAAAAACAGCAGCCGCGAAAAGCTCCTTGTCGGTACTTACCGCGTAAAAGCGAGCGTGGGTGAACAAACGCAAACTGCCACCTTGGAAATAAAAGCGAATGCAGAAACTAGCCATACTTTTACCTTCCAAACTGCACCGTAAATAATAAATAAAGCGCATTCCATCGCTTTTTTGCTGGAACTCCCCCCGTTATTTGGGGGAGAATAGGCGTAGGAACATACGGGGCTACGGTTCAAAGATAGAAAATAACGATGACTTTACCGAACCTTTGTTGAACTCCTTGGTCAAATCCAACACCAGCTATAAAAATCTGGCATCTGCCAATACATAAACACAGCTTGTTTTAAGGAGCTATCTCAATGAAAATTTTAACTCTTTCCCTCAGTGCTATCGCATTAGCTGCAACCTTGACTGGCTGCGGTGGTGGTGCGCCAATGAGTAATGCAACCACAGGCGCGATTGCAGGTTCTGTACTGGGTGGTGTCGTTGGTCATCAATTCGGCAAAGGCGATGGTAAAGACGCAGCAACCGTAGCAGGTGCAGTTGCAGGCGGTTACATTGGCGGTCAAATGGGTACAGCCCAAGATCAAGCCTATCGCCAACCACAACCTTACTACCGCCCATACTAATCCCCAGCCCAACTCAAGCGCGGATATGCTATAAGATAGGGTATCCGCTTTTCTAAAAAGGAGTTTTTATGCAACACCTAATGACTAAAACATTAACCGCTAGCGTACTGGCTGTAACCTTGACTTTAGCAGGCTGTGGTGGCGGTGCGCCGATGAATAATGCAACCACTGGCGCAATTGCTGGTTCTGTTCTAGGTGGTGTCGTCGGTCATCAATTCGGTGAAGGTGATGGCAAGGACTTAGCCACAATCGCAGGTGCAGTATTAGGTGGCTACATTGGCTCACAAATGGGCAGCCAATACGACCGCCAATATTTAGGTCAAGCCGTAGCGACAGGCAGCCCAGTTAGCTGGCAAAACCCACAAACGGGCTATCGTTACACCGCTACACCCGGTCAAACCTATCGCACCAGCACCGCGCAAGTTTGCCGTCCAGTAAACGTAACAGGTTACATTGACGGTCGTGCGGAAAATATTCAAATGCGCGCTTGCCGCCAACCAAACGGTCAATGGACAACCACTAATTAATTTTCCCTATTGCTATTATGCCTTTCTCTGACATGGGGAAAGGCGTGATACATACCCCTGCCGCATTACGCACCGTCCAGTGCTTAAAGTTTACCATGCGTACCGTTCCCGCCGGGAATATATCCCCATAAGCAGAAATTAGTTTGCTTAATGCTCCCCAATTGACTATAAACAGTACTTGACGGTTATTCGCCCTGCCCCCAGCAGGAGGTAATCACGCAGGACTGCGGATACTGATAATCAGAGATCGAAAGGGAAACGCCATAATGAGCGCACAAAACGGCACATCTGCCATTCGTAAAGTATTGATTGCAGATGACTCTAATACGGAACGCTTAAATTTATCACATATTCTGGAAACCGCAGGTTACGAGGTTATTGCAGCCCATTCTGGTAATGAAGCAAAAGCCTTAGCTGAAAGCCAGCAACCTGACCTGATTATGCTCGACATCATTATGGAGGATGGCGATGGCTACCAAGCCTGCCGTGCACTCAAGCGTAACCCCATGACACAAGCCATTCCTGTGATTATGGTTTCCAGCAAGTCCAACCCAGTGGATAAACAATGGGCGGTAAAATTAGGCGCAAATGCTTACATTGTAAAACCTTACAAAGATGAAGACGTTTTGCAGCAAATCGCCGCCTTATAGTACACAAACAACCACTACCCCATTCCAATAAAGACCAACCCTTTCTGGCGGTTAAAAAGAGGAGGCCAGCGTGGGAATTGAACAACAAGCGAGGAGTGTCCAAACGGTTGTACCAAACAATACGACCGTTAGTCGGTTTTGCTACCGCATTGGTGTGCATTCCATTTTGCTCGAGGCTGGGCTGGTAGCCGAAGTATTAACCAGCCAAACGGTCTACCCGTTACCCTTTTCCCCTGACTGGTGTGCAGGGTTAGTGAGTTTGCGTGGTGATTTATTCCCTGTCGTCGATATGCACAAGGTACTGCTGGGCAATAGCGCAAGTGTGCAGCCCCAATTACTGTTGATCCAACACCCGCAGTTTTCTCCGGTTATTCTTACCTGTGATGGTTTTCCAGCCCATATTAAATTATCTCAGGAAGATTTAACCACGTATGCGGGGGAAAACCTGCCCAATTGGATTCCACATACTTTGCGACATAATGGGCAAACCTTACTTGCGGCAGATCATGGAAGACTATTACGACATATCCGCCGTCTCTCAGACCGTTGATTTCACACCTGTCCACAACGAGGGTAATGTATGAAAAAACCATTTCTACCAACCATGCTTTGGCTATCTACTGCGTTTTTACCGCTGTGGCTGGGGGGTGTCGCGTATGCAGAAGACGGCGTAACTGATTCAGAAATCGTCATCGGCGGCGTAATGGACTTAGAAGGTCGCGCCAGTGCTTTGGGTACGGGGATGAAAATTGGGATTGAAGCTGCCCTAAAAGACAAAGCGATTGGCAGCCGCAAACTCGTTTTCAAAAGCCATAACGATTCTTACACCCCCGCAAAAACCGTGGAGGAAACCAAAAAGTTGATCGGTGAAGGGGTGTTCATTTTCGCTGGCAACATGGGGACACCGACCGCGAAAGTATCGCTGCCCTTGTTAGCGGAAAAGAAAATCCCCGCCGTGGGTTTTTACACAGGCGGGAGCTTTTTACGCGGTAAACAAGAAGGCATTGTTAACTACCGCGCTAGTTACGCTCAAGAAACACAAGCCATTGTTACCGAAGCATTAAAACAAGGCGTTGCCCCACAAGCGATTTGTGCTTACGCGCAAAACGACGAGTTTGGCATGGAAGGGGTCAAAGGCATACGGGCGGCGTTTGAAGGTGTGAAAGGTGCGGATGCTATCCGTGAATCGTTGGACAAAGCCTTGGCAATGACGGGGGAAGACCCTGCACGCAATAACGTTGCCCCGTTAGGGGTGTATACCCGCAATACATTTATTGCACGCGATGCTTATGACTCCCTCAAAAACTGGGAAAAGAAACAAGGTACAGCCTGTAAATTGATCGTTAGCGTCGGGGTTTATGAACCAACCTCACGCTTTATTGCTTACGCACAGCAAAAAGGTGAAAAATGGTCTTACTCTGCTATTTCCGCCACCAGTGCAGTTGACTTTCTCAGCTTAATCAAACGTTTTGCAGTCAATACCCCGATTATCATGACACAAATCACACCACCGACGGACAGTGATTTACCCATTGTAAAAGATGCACACACCGCACTCGGTAACGATTACAACACCATTACCCAAGAAGGGTATATCGTTGGGCGTTTAGTTTTATACGCACTGCAAAAATTGGATGCCGATGGCAAGCCCATTACCCGCCAAAACTTTATGCAAACACTGCTAGGGCAACACTTTGACCTTGGCGGACTCGATATGAACTTTACGGATGATAACCAAGCATCAGATTTCATTGCGATGACCAACCTAACCAATGGTAACTGGGTCTCCATGCAAAGCCCCGCGTGGAGCGGTTGGCCTAAATAACAACGCGACAATGAACTGATTTAGGGAGATTTTTCATGGCAGGTAAATTTAATTTAAGCACCAGCTTCTTGCTCAACCTATCGGTTGCGCGACGTATTTATTTGTTGATTTTGATTCCGTTGGCAATCTTGTTCCTGACGGGTACTTTCGCAGTGGTTTCCTTGAACCAAAACCGCCAAGCCTTAGAAAACATTAACAATAACGTTTCGGCGATTGATAAAGGCAATAAAATTATCCGGCGAATGCAACGTGACTACATTACCACCTTGTACGAGGTGCAAATTGGTAGCCGTACTTGGGAGGACGGGCTAAAAACCATTACCAAGCTGGAAACAGACATCCAAGAAGGTATTTTGCCGCTGTATAAAGAAGCAAAACAAATAGCCATCAATGACAAAGACGAACAAACCTTAAACGCAATTGCCGAAATCGAGAAACTTGGGCAGGTAATGAAGCAAAGCGAGATATTGCTCAAAGCCGAAGACCGTAACAAACTCGAACTCTACCTACAAAATGACCTGAATGCGGACACTAAACCGTTACGTGACAGCATCCACCAAGAAGTAGAACGCGATATTAAGCAAGCAGACTCATCTTTCCGTTCCGCACAAGGCAGCGTTAATACCTTCTTATTGACCAGTATCATCCTGATTTTGTTCGGTACATTGATTACTGCGGCATTGGGTTACTTTATTTACCAATCCATCGCCGACTCCATCGACAAACTGACAGGTACTATGCGGCAAATTTCCTCAGGTAATTTACAAGCGCGGGTAGAACTGCAAGGACAAAATGAACTGGCTGAATTAGGCGACAACTTCGACCGCATGGTTGAGGAACGTATTGCAACCCAAGCGAAAATCGACCGCGACCACCGTCAATTAAACCAATCGGTCAGTTCCTTGCTGAATGCGGTATTTGAACTCAGTGAACGTAACTTGACCGTTCGCGCTAAAGTAACCGAAGACGCAACCGGACCCTTAGCAGACGCGATTAACCAATTGGCGGAAGACACCACTGACGTTTTACACCAAGTCCGTGAAATTGCGCAGTCCGTAGAAACCACGTCACAAAACGTAAACCATTACGCACTTGCCGTTAACGAATTGGCACAAACTGAGCAAGCGGAAGCAGAAGAAACAGCTATGCGCTTGGAATCCATGTTACAACGCTTAAATGACATCGCAACTTCAGCCCAACAAGCAAATAACGTTGCGGATACCACTTCTAACACCACACGCCATGCGCAAGAATCCGTATCGCGCAGTGTGGAAAACATGACCAGTATCCGCACCACGGTACAAGAAACAGGTAAACGTCTAAAACGACTGGGTGAACGTTCACAAGAAATCAGCCAAATCATTGACGTAATTAATAACCTTTCCGAACGTACTACCGTACTGGCATTGAACGCGAGTATGCAAGCCACCGCCGCAGGCGACGCAGGACGCGGCTTCTCCATGATCGCGGAAGAAATTCAACGCTTAGCGGAAAGCTCGCGCGATTCCACCAACCAAATCGGTACACTGGTACGTAATATTCAGCAGGAAGCCAATACCACCATCGCCACAATGGATAACACCATCGAGCAGGTTGTAAACGGTTCTAAACTTGCAGAGGATGCTGCTCAACAAATGCAAGCAACCCTCGCTGCGACCAACCAACTGGTTACATCGGTAGAAAAAATTGCTGCTTCATCCGCTGAACAGGTTGCCATCAGTAAAGACCTGCAAACCCGTGCGGAACGCATTTTGGAAGCCACTCACGCTACAGGTAAAGAGTTACTGTCACTCACAGGTTTGACCCGCAACATGGCGGAATACGGTCAACGCCTCGTGAAATCCGTAAACGTCTTCACATTGGATGCCTAAGCCTATGGATGATGCCATCGCCTTTGCTGAAGAGCTGGAAGAAGTTGCACTGCAACTTTCCAGCCTTAACCCGTTGGCAGAAGACCCCAGCGAAATCGCCGATGTGGCGGCGCGTGCTATAGCCGAATACGAACGCCTCAGCATGACCGCAGCCATGTTCGGCATGGACGGTTTTCAGCAAACGGCTGAATGGATTCAAGGGATTCTCGCCAGCTTTCAACACAGCCTACCCGAAGCGATTTTGGAACTGTTGCAAAGTGGGCAACTGTTTAGTTGGATAGAATTAACCGCTGTTGCCCTACGTGAACCCGAAGAGCTTTCCCACTTACCTGCAATCAGTGCGGAATTAACCAGCGATGCGTGGCCTGAACCACCCTCTGAAGCATTACTGGGGCAATTACTGGTTAACTTACGCACAGCATCATTGCAAAGTGCCTTCCCGGTTAATACGCAAGAAACAACCAGCACAGAACCTAATGCCGCACAAGAACCCGTAACCCGTAACCCTCTGTCGTGGGACCCAGATATTCACCCCGAATTACTGGAAGCGTGGTTACAAGAAACACCGGGACAAGTGGCAGAAGCAGCACGCCTGATCCATCAAATTGCCAAAGGTGATCATTCGCCTGAACACAAACGCCACGCCGCACGCCTTGCCCATACCATAAAAGGGGCAAGCGGCGTAGTCGGTGTTGATGCCATCGCTGCTTTTACCCACCGTTTAGAAGACATTCTTGATCTCAATATCGCCCCGCAGCTAGCCAATGGTTTAGGTGAAACCTTATCCGCTGCTGCCGACTGTTTAGAGTCATTATTCGATAATTTACAAGAAGGTAAAAACTTACCGGACGAATACGCCAGTTTACTTGCTGATATGGACGTGTGGGAACAACGCCTTGCGCACGAACCCAACCCGATTATTAGCACAGAAACTAACGATGATGCTGCCGAACCTGCCAACTTCTTGGCTGAACATCCGCTTGTTTTACCAGACTTTATTACCCAATCCGGTATAACAGAAGACGAAACGGCAGAAGAAACTGCCGCCAATGTTCCCCGCAGTAGCAGCTCGCACCTAAGCGTACCGATGGATACGATCCAGAAACTGCTTAACTTGGCAGGCGAGTTAATTACCTCTACCAGCCAAATTGCCGAACACGCTCAACGCACCATTCATTTTGGTAAACAACTGCAACAGCAGGATGAACAAGTTCGGCAAATACTGGATGAATTAAGCGAAACGATTGATCAACAATCAACCAAGCTCACTCAGCAACCCAGTTTACATGCCGTTCATACCGCCAACAGCGGGGCTTTCGATCAACTTGAATTGGAAGGCTATAACGACCTGTACAGTACAACTAACCTATTAACCGAATCTGTTGCGGATAGCCGAGAGCTTACCCGTAGCCTGCAACAACAAATTCGACAAATTTCTGACCAACTGTATCAACAGCAACGGCTGCAACGGCAACTCAGTGAAACGGTGCTTCGTACTCGCTTAATTCCAGTACAATCGATTGCCGCACGGGTAGAACGTACTGTGCGTGAAACCTGCCGCCGCACCAATAAACGTGCCAATATCCACATTATTGGGCAAAATTTGCAAGTCGATACCGACATCTTGCAAGGTTTAACCGCGCCTTTGCTGCACATGCTACGCAATTCCGTCGACCACGGCATTGAAACACCCGAACAACGTCAAGCAGCGGGTAAGGCGGAAGACGGGCAAATTAGCTTGCGCTTTGAACAAAAAGGCAGCCACATTCACATGACCTTGAGTGACGACGGGCAAGGTCTGGATGTCACACGGATTCGCGCTCGTGCTATCGAACGTGGTTTAATCAATGCGGAACAAATACTTAGCGAAGAAGAAATTTTTCGTCTTATCCTGCAACCCGGCTTTACCACCCGTGAGCAAGTCAGCGAAATTTCTGGGCGCGGTGTAGGCATGGACGTAGTGCAAAGTGCCGTCGAAGACTTACAAGGTTTAATGCACATCAGCAGCAAATTCGGTCAAGGCACAAGCATTCACATTCAAGTTCCACTAACCTTAATTGCCACCAACGCCTTACTGGTCAAAGCGGCGGGACATTTGCTTGCTATTCCAAGCTCCACCATTCAACAATTGCTTTACGTATCAGCCAACGAGCACCTTCAGGAAAATGGCAAATGGTACGTCCCCTACCTCGCTGATAAACTGGAAGTGATACCACTTGCCCAGTTATTAGGCTGGCATTCCGAACAAACGGACTTGCGTAAAGGGCATTCTTTACTACTGGTAAAAAGTGAACAACGGTTTCACGCTTTACACGTTGATGAAATCCTACAACCGCGCGACATCGTGGTTAAAAGCCTAGCACCGTGGTTATACCTTACCCAAGGCATTAGCGGCGCGTGTATCTTAGCTAATGGCGCAGTCGCACCCGTGTTAGATACCTTGCGTTTACTGCGTAACTTTGAAAGTGGCACTATCACACTCGGCGGCACACAACCAATACGCACCCTTAAAACGCCTGCCCGCTCACGTATCTTGATTGTGGATGACTCCTTAAGCAACCGCAAATCACTCAGCCTCATGGTCGAACAAATGGGCTATCAAGCCGTAACCGCCGTGGACGGCTTAGATGCACTACAAAGTTTACATGAACAAGCGATAGAATTAATCCTTACCGACCTCGAAATGCCACGCATGAATGGTCTGGAAATGACGCAAGCCATTCGTATCTGGCCAGAAAAACGTCATCTACCAATACTCATGATTACCTCGCGTAGCACACAAAAACACCGTCAGATGGCGCAACAAGCAGGGGTCGATGACTATCTGACCAAGCCCGTGGATCATGACACGTTAAAAACACAACTACAGAAATGGCTCAGTACGCAACTTGCCGCCTGAGACTAGGAGACGGAGAACATAAATGCCAACGGTACAACAAGAAATCAACATTTGTTTACTTGAATTGCCTGATAAAGATCAAGCCGTTATCCAGCGTGTTATTACCTTCGGCGCATCGCAAGGCAAACCGTACACACTATCAACCAGTAACGCCGCTCACATTCTCATCGTCGCTGATGGGCTAAACGTTCCAAACACAACAGCCATCACCATTCGCATTGGTGATGCAAGCGACGCACCTGCTGACCTATCGCTCACACGCCCGTTACTGGTTACACGCGTCATGCGAGCACTGGATGATGCAACCAACCTACTCAAATCACGCCCTGTAACACTCGCCAATACCGAGTCTGTTACCACACCCAGCAGCAGTACCGCACAAATTCCCGCAACAATAAGCGTTACTCAGACAGAAAATGCCACAACATTACACATAATCAACAACGCAAGCAATGAGGCTGT
>CAZJDN010000035.1:11432-15919 GCA_964544775.1 uncultured Thiothrix sp. | reverse complement strand
TTGCAGTTGGAAATACTGGACACGACCACGCTGCGCTTGCAGTTTGCGTTACC
Source organism: uncultured Thiothrix sp. (assembly GCA_964544775.1). Lineage (GTDB taxonomy): Bacteria > Pseudomonadota > Gammaproteobacteria > Thiotrichales > Thiotrichaceae > Thiothrix. The sequence goes on along the minus strand of CAZJDN010000035.1, from coordinate 15,866 downwards.
AGCCAGCGCGTATGCAACGGTGGTATTAGCGCAGTTGGGACAGTTTCAAGATAGCAGCAGCGAAGCCGCTTAAAGCCCTGTGATGCTCATGATGCAAACTTACTTAGCCAACAGCCCGTACATTGACTGGCAACACCCGCACGTATTGGCGCAAGCAAAAACCTTAGCAATAGGACAAACCACGCCGGAAGCTATCGCTAAAGCCTGCTTTGAATTTGTGCGTGACAACATTAAACACAGTTGGGATTACCGCCTTAACCCGGTAACTTGCAAAGCCTCGGATGTTTTACAACATGGCACAGGGTATTGTTACGCCAAAAGCCATTTGCTAGCGGCATTATTACGCGCGAATGGCATTCCAGCGGGCTTGTGTTACCAGCGTTTAACCATTACCGACGAACCGCCGTTTTGCCTGCACGGTCTGAACGCGCTTTACCTACCCGACTACGGCTGGTATCGAGTCGATGCACGGGGTAATAAAGCGGGGGTAAATGCGCAATTTTCCCCACCGATTGAACAACTAGCGTTCCCATTGCAAAACCCGCACGAATACGATCTCGCCGGAATCTTTGCCGAACCATTGCCCATTGTGGTGCAAGTGCTGGAAACTAGCCCAACGGTAGAAGCGGTTTACGCTAACTTGCCTGACAGCGACGGCATTCAATAGCAACCAAAACTTAAAAAGTCGAAACTTTCAGCACGATTTGTTATCCAATTCCGTGACTAGCGTGCTGTGTGGCTTTGCGTTTGGACATTAATCTGCCTTAGCGTATGATGATACACGGGGTCATCGTGCTGGGTGCAAACTGTTGGGGCAGTCAATTCGGCACGGTAAAATCAATACTAATAATGCACAACCACGTTACTGTGGGATACCGATTATGGCTGATAAAAAAGAAATTACCTTACCGGGCAATTACGCCGGAACAATCAAAGTAAGCGTGCGGGAACGCGATTACTACGTACACATGTCAGCACCCGTGCCGATGATGGCATTGGATGACTTGGAAAAGGCTTTACAGCGAAATCGCCAGATTCTGCAAGACAGCCAAGAACAAATGCGCCAAATGTTTTTGCACGAAGCCTTTGAATACGCCGCACCGTGGGCAGTGGATTACGAATCCCCAACGCAAGACGCAATCCAAGCCCATTTAAACATCAATATGCTGATTCCGCTGATCAATATGAAAGGCGGTTACGCCACTTACGAAAAGCCCGAAACCCTCAATGTGCAAACCCGCCTAGAGCTAATGCGCAATACTGCGGAAAAAGCCGTGTTCGCGGATCAACTCATGGGTAAACACAATACGGTTAATGCCGCGCTGGGTATTACCTTGATTTTATTGCTGTTACTCTCACTCACGCTCGTGTGACGAAGCCAACTCCAAAGCGTGCTCGCCCACGGTCAGTTGTAAGATTTCCGCCACTACCGCTTCAATGGCAGGCAAATCGGGAATAAAACACAATAAATGCGAAGCCCGTACTTGCCGTGCTACATACGGGCAGCGTTGCACATTACCGCTGTGATCATCGCGTAAGGTATCGGGCAAAATATCCAACGTATTCAACCCACCTTGTACCCGCAGGGCAATGAAAGGCAGCCCCGCCATTGGTGACAAGGTGTGTAAGATTAAACATTTACCTTCCGTTACTGCGCCTGCTTCTTCCAACATGCATAACGATTCCAGTGATACCACGGGAATTTGCCGATTGCGCCATTGCAACCAACCTTCTACCCCCGGATGTTCGGAAGGGTTTAACTCATCGCCGTCCACCAATTCCGCCATTAAATTGACGGGCAGAATAATACTTGCCTTTTGTAAGCGAACAATCAGGCATTTAATCGGCGGTAATACGCCATTATGGGTATTTTTCATGCTGAAATGCGCTCCCCGTCATTGATGTGCCCACTGGTTAATACTTGCTCTAACGTCGTGAGCAGAATCTCGTTTTGATACGGTTTCCCCAAGAAAGCCGTCGCCCCCAAACTCATGGCGTGTTCACGGTGACGCGGGGCGGTACGTGAGCTAATCATGACCACGGGTAAACGTTGCCATTGTGGGTCGCGGCGTAAATGCCCCAGTAATTCAAAGCCATCCATGCGCGGCATTTCAATGTCGAGTAACACCACATCCGGCATGAATTCGCCAATGCGCTCCAAGGCTTCCATCCCGTCTTTAGCGGTGGAAACCGCGTATTCCTGCGTATTAAGGAATTTCTCCGTCACTCGCCGCACGGTAATGGAATCATCCACCACCATAATCCGTGCTGGACCTTGGCGTTGCATCAGCGCATCCGCCGTTTCTGCGGTCTCCGTATTACTTGCCGCATTGCTATGCCCCACGCGCCGCGCCAATTCCGCCATATCCGGCACAAGGAACACACTGCCGTCGGGCGAAACTGTCGCCGCCGAATACAAACGGCATTCCTTAAATAACAAACCCAATGGCTGTAAAACCACTTCGCGCCGTCCACGAATGTGCCCAATAATCCACGCTACGGCTTGTTCTTGCAGTTTCACAAACACCACGGGGAACATTTCATCCACCGCAAACGTTTGCGCACCGCCCCCCACCAACTGTTCTGCCAATTGATGTAAATGGTAAAACTGCCCCGCAAACTCCAACTGCACCGTTTCGCTACTCAATACTTTTTGAATATCCGCCCCCGACAATCGCGCTAACCCTTGAATCCCCGTAATCGGTAACGCAAACACTTGCCCTTCCACATCCACCAACAACACCGGATTCACAATCAAGGTAAACGGCAAACGGATAATGAATTCCGTTCCCTGCCCTGCACGCGATTCAATTTGCAAACTACCGCCCAAGGCTTTGATCTCAGAATTCACCACATCCATACCAATGCCGCGCCCCGAAATTTGACTGATTGTCTCCGCCGTGGTGAAACCGGGGCGTAAAATTAAACGGTCTAATTCATTGTCCGACAAATTGTCTTCGGCTTGAATAAAGCCCAATTCCACCCCGCGCTGGCGTAATTTCTGCCGATGGATACCGCCCCCATCATCACGGAAACGCATCACGATTTCGGCATCATCCCGACTTACGCTCAAAGTTACACGCCCAGTACGCGCCTTGCCTTGTTGCTCGCGTTCGTCCGGCAACTCAATCCCGTGGGAAATGGCATTGCGGATCAAATGCTCCAACGGTGCGGTCATATTTTGCAGTAAATTGCGGTCGAGTTCGCAATCCTCGCCTTCCACTTCCAACGTCACTTGTTTGTTTAATTCGGTAGCCGTTTGGCGGGTTAAACGGCGTAAACGCGGCACTAACATGGTCAATGCCACCAAGCGCGTATCCAACAAATCCTGCTGAATTTGGCGCGTCGTTCGCATGTCCTCTTGTAAAAGCTGTTCGCCTTTACGCAGTTGGCTGGAAAGATCAGCTTCAAGGTTAACCAAATCGTTTAAACTTTCAGCGAGGGAACGCGAAATACGCTGAATTTCGGCGTACTGATCCATTTCCAGCGCGTCGAATTCTGCCCCGCTGCTGTGCGCCACCGTGCTGGTCGAACGCGAACTGCGCCCATCGTGAATTTGCGCTTCGGTTTCCAACTCCAATACGCGCACTTGCTGACGTAACCGCGCCACGGTACGCACCAATTCTTCTACATCCACGCCCATGCTATTGAAATGCTCAGAAAGCCGGACTTGTTGCACATTCAACCCCACCACGCGGTCAATCAAGTTATCCACGAAAATAGCGGGTAAACGGATGGTTTCGTGATTGCTGTTGCTAACGGCGGGTTCGGTTGTAACCGCTTCTGCCGTATCATTTCTTGCAGGCATCCCCAACACACTAATGTCAGGTAAGCTGTCGGCTTGTTCCGCCAACACTTGTTCCAACAAGCTGGTAAATTCGTTTTGCCCCGTTTGGAAATTCGCCCAATTGCTGGGTGCAGCGTGGCTGGAAGGCGTAACCGTTGGCGTTTCCGTGCTGGATTCATCCGCAATAACCACGCTATTGGTTGGTAGCTGTGTTTGTTGCGTCAGTGCGGCTAAACCACCATTGCGTGCTTGCTCCGCCAACACATGCAATTGATCCACTGCTTGTTGTAAGGCTTCCAACGTCGTCGCATTAGCTTCCCCATTGCGCGGCAAATGCGACAGCAAGGTTTCTGCTTCATGGCTTACATCTGCCAACGCGGTAAGTTGTGCCATACGCGCCCCGCCTTTGAGGGTATGAAACTCGCGTTCCAATTCGCGCAGGATTTCATGATTCGCAGGCTGATCGTGCAAGCGTTGTAAATGTTGATCAAGAGCCTGTAACTGATCGGGGAATTCCTCCCAAAACAACTGCCAGACCAAGCGCGTTTCAGATTCTTGCTCGGCTTGCGCGTCGTGTTCACCCATTACGTCGTCAAAATGCACAACAGGCGTAACCGTTTCAGGCTCATCAATACTAGCGACTTCGG
>CAZJDN010000035.1:0-11332 GCA_964544775.1 uncultured Thiothrix sp. | reverse complement strand
TGCACAACAGGCGTAACCGTTTCAGGCTCATCAATACTAGCGACTTCGGTAAATGGCTCTGGTGCAGCAACATTAACGACTTCGGTAAATGGCTCTGGTGCAGCAACATTAACGACTTCGGCAAATGGTTCTGGTGCAGCAACGTTAACGACTTCGGTAAACGACTCTGGCGTAGCAACACTAGCCGTTGCTTCCGCCAATGCCACGGGCGGTATGTCGGTAATCGGTTCTGGTTCAAACGGCGTTATGGCTTCGGTATCCATTGCCAACCATTCAATCGGGGCAACATCATCCACGCACGTTGTTGCAGGCAATGCCACTTCCTCAACCGCAGGTGGTATATCTTCCACCTCATCCGCAGGGGTAGGGATTGCGTCTTCCACTGTTACTGCCGTTGGTACAACAGGTTCATTGACTACCGCTGCCGTAACAGGTAAGGGTTTGCCTGCAATAATAGCTTCTGCCGCATCCACCATGACGGTTACGCCAGCATCTTTCACCTGCGCATTTTGGAAGAACGTTTCGCGTGCCTGCAATTCACGGATAGCCGCCGCAACTTGCGTCAATACGGGTTCATCGGCGCGTAATTGCCCCGACACCACTTGGTTGAGTAAGTGTTCATGCGCCCAAGCGAAATCCCCCAAAGCAAACGCCCCCGCCATGCGTCCGCTGCCTTTGAGGGTATGAAAGCCGCGCCGTATTTCTGCCAGTAACTCCCGTTGCTGCGGGTTAGCCTGCCATTGGGGGAAAAGTTCACTCAGGCTTTGAATGATTTCCGCCACTTCTTCCGTGAAAATTTCGTAAATATCTTCCCCTAACGTATCGCGTAAGCTAGGCGTTGAAGGGGGTAACGGCGGGGATAATTCCGTGGTAACTGTTGTTGTACTGGTAGGAAGTAAGACGCTGGTAGTTATTGGTGCGTCCAATACTTCCAGAGGGGATTCCTCTGGAAGGGGTATGACGGGTAATTCGGGAGTGAGCGGAGCGGCTAATTCCGTTGTTGGCGTTACTGCCCCGGCTGCCGCAAGCGCTGATAAAACGCTGAAACTGATGCCTGTTTCGCTTTTTTTTTTGCCTCGACATCTTGCGCAATTTCGTCAAGATCAATGTTATCTAGCAAGGCAACTTCGCTAAAGGCATCCAACTCACGCAACTTGTCGTAACCCATTGGCATTAGCGCAAGGTAATCTTCATCTTGCAATTGCGCGGAAATTGCCGCTTCAAACAGCGTTAATACGTCCGCAAACACTGCCAGCTCTGGTTGTGACGGCTCGCGTTGACGGGCCAGTAAATCTTCCCGCAAGTAACGGATTGCGGTATTCACCATCGGCAACAATTCTTGCGCGTCAATCATGTTCAACGCGCCACTGATGGTATCTAACGACGTAACCACTTCTTCCAAATAGTAAAACGCCCACCCTTCCTTATAAAACGCCACGACTCGCGCTTGCGCTTTACTCAATTCCGTTTGTGCTGTGCGCAGTAAACTACGGGCACTGGCGGGGTCTTGCCCATCCGCTGCGGAGCTAAACGCCGTTTCGGTCGTGTCATAACCCGTGCGGGCGTATTCCGCCAATACCTTTTCCAAGCGCACGTAATGCGTGCTAATGTGCAGTAAATCATCACGGCTTTGTTCTTCGTGCCGATCCACTTTACCCACCAAGGCTTCGGCTAATTGCTTGGTCAAATCGGCGGCTTGCCCCAAACCAATCATGCCTAACGTACCCGCTAATCGGGAGGTTTTATCCGCCAGTTTGCCCAGTAATTCCGGTTGCCGCGCCACATCCTGCATCCCTTCGAGAATGCTTTGCAGCCCTTTCAATTCATCGGTAACGGAATTCGCAACTGCGTGCCACAAATCACGCCCAGGGGTAGCGTAATGCTGGCGTAACTGCTCCAAGGTTTCACCCTGCGGCAAATACATATCCAAGTTGTACGCGGCTTTGACTTTATCCGTAACCGCCGCCCCTGATTCCGCCAACCCAATGTAATACAGTAAGTTTTTCAGCAATTCGTCAGGGATTTTGCGATTAAATACGGCTTCGCCCACCTCGCTGAAATGCTTGATTTCGCGTTCCATCCGCCCCATCAGCATTTTCACGGCGACACTGTGTTCCAACCGCCCTTGTTCGAGAGCTTCGGCTAAACCAGAGGTAATCCACCACAAGGCGCGTAAGCGTTGTTCAGCATTCAACACCACCATATTGGTTGCCACTTTGCCCGTGGCTTGCAACATACGGGCGGGTTGCTCCCCTTTAAACCAGCCCAACAAGGCTTTTTGGAAATAAAACCGCAGCTTTGTCCCCACTTGTTGCAAACGGTCTGGCGTGAGGCTAACGACTTCATCCGTCCCGATTTGCTGGTTGGTGGCGTGACCACTTTCTGGCAGGAAAACCATGTGTTCGGAAAGCAATTCCGCATCCCGCGCTGCTCGCAAGTTATTCAGCGTCGGCAATACCACCATCGGTAAATCCGCGTAACCGTCTTGCAGATGCTTGAGGTATTCCGACAGTTGCACCAGCCCTTCCGCTGCTGCATCTTGTGCTGCTTTGACATTGCTGACTTTGTGTTGAATCAGCGCGTCAAACAGGGCAACCAATTCCTTGCCCAATACGCTTGCACCTTCCGCGCCTAATACGTCCAGTACGCCCCAAATCTGGCGGCAAGCCTCACGGCAACTGCTTAATTCCCCGCCTTCCGCAGACTGGCAATATTGCGCGAATAAGTGCCGTGCATGTTCAATTGCAGGCTCTAGTTCGCCGATAATCCAGCCAAGACGGCTTGCCAAACTTGATTTATCCGAAATCATATTTCACCTGTCATTATCTTTTTTCTTCTGCCAGATTGAAGCCCGCAATGGCGGCACGTAAATCCATCGCCGTGGCATTCAGGTTCGCAACTAAGGTGCGTGTTTCCTGACTGTATTGCGCTGTTTGCAGGGTGGTTTCTTGAATGGCATTCATCGTGCCACTGACTTGCCCTGCCATATCGGTTTGTTTTCCTGCTGCTTCGGAAATATTCCCGATTAAACGCACTAAACCGACGGTAACGTTTTCAACTTCATCCAGCGCATCCCCGGCTGCACCTGCGTTGCGTGCGCCGTCGACCACTTTCGCCGTGGTTTCTTCCATTGATGCCATTACTTCGTGCGTATCCGCTTGCATGGTGCGAATCAGCACATCAATCTTGCGCGAAGCCCCCGCCGCTTGCTGGGCGAGTTGCTGCATTTCATCGGCAAGGCGACGAAACCCACTGCTACCACCCGCTGCCGTGCTGGAAGTGGTTTGAATCGACGCATTCAATGCCAAAATATTGGTTTGCTCGGCAATGTCATTCATCAAACGCACAATGTCACCGACTTCCTGTGAACTTTCGCCTAACCGTTTTAAACGCTTGGACGTTGCCTGCATTTGTTCCCGAATCGCTACCATGTCCGCAATCGTGGCACGCACAGTACGCGCCCCCGCTTGGGAAATTTCCAACGATTTCCGCGCCACTTCCGCTGAACTCGACGCATTCCGCGAAACCTTTTGGCTGGATTGCGTCATGGTGGCAATCGCCGAAGTTGCAACACCAATGTCACGCGCCTGACGGGTGCTGGATTCCGCTAACTGGTTAATCCGCCCATCCGCATCTTGGGCGAAATGGGTTAAACGGTGGGAAGTGGCATCCATCCGAATAACCAAGGTACGCAACGCATCCACCGCGTAATTCACCGCATCCGCAATTGCGCCTGTTACGTCTTCTGTTACCGTTGCACGCATGGTTAAATCCCCATCCGCCAACGCCCCCATTTCATCCAATAAACGCATAATGGCTTTTTGCTGTTGTTCATTGCCGCCTTTGGCAATCGTGCGCGATTTACGCAAGACCACAAACAACGCAACCCCTAACACCAACACACACAGTAATAAGGTGACGGCTAATGCTTGCCAAACGAGTAAGCTCATGCGCGAACCTCCCCATTTTCCAAGGCACGCAACAAGCGGTGGGAATCCAACACCGCGACGGTTTCACCATCCAACGCCAACCATTGCGGTACGTATTGCAACCAAGCCCCTGTAAAACCTTCCGGTGCTGCCACGACTTGCGTATCCGACCAAATATGCCGTACCCCGTCGAAAGCACTCACCTGCAAACCAAACCATTCCTGTTTACCGCGCAACACAAAAACCCGTGCGGAAGCACCCGCCGCTCGCATATCCCCCAACAGCAATGCTGCGGCACTAACCAACGTTACCAATTGCGCCCGAAAATACGCCACACCGACCACCCACGCAGGCACATTACGCGCCATTGCGATCGTACTAGGGGTCATAACTTCTTCCACTTGCTCACAAGGAATCAAGCAAGTGAGCTTACCAATGCGAACCTGAAAGCCCGACCATTCGTGCAATTCCCTATCAATATGCTGGTGCGAACGACGTTTCTTTTCCCGTAATAAAGCCAGCCCTGCCAGTAACTCATACGGGTTTGCCATAACCGCCTCCCCTGAGCACGAATTGCGCTATCGTATCCAGCAACACATTGGCAGAAACGGGCTTTACTAAATAGGCTTTTGCCCCTTGGCGCATTGCCCATAAACGATCAGTGTCAGCGGATTTTGAACTACAAACAATGATCGGAATATGCGCCGTTTCCGGCGTGCGGGTTAACTCGCGGGTAGCTTGAAAACCATTCAGTAAAGGCATGACGACATCCATTAAGATCACATCCGGTTGCCGAGCCTTGGCGACCTGTATGCCTTCTTGACCATTGCAAGCGACGCTGACTTTATACCCATGTTTTTCCAGTAAAACGGTAAAAATACGGGTTTCCGCCAACGAGTCATCAATGATCAGCACATGCGGTGCAGTCATGACACATTATCCTTCCGGCTGGGAAGCTGGTGTTGCCAACTTAACGTGCGTTTGAATCGCAGCAAGCAAATCTTGCTTAGTAAACGGCTTGGTGAGGTATTTATCAGACCCTGCCAAACGTCCGCGTGCCATGTCGAAAATGCTGTCTTTACTCGACAACATAATGACCGGAATATCACGGTATTGGCGGTTAGCTTTAATGAGTGCGCAAGTCTGATAACCATCCAGACGCGGCATCATAATGTCGACAAAAATAACATCCGGTTTAAAGGAAGCAATTTTCGCTAACGACTCGAATCCATCGCTGGCTGTCACTACCCAACAGCCCTGTTCGCCCAGTAAAACTTCGGCGGTGCGCAAGATGGTCTTACTGTCATCCACCACGACAACTTTCAGACCGCTCAGGTCAAGCTCAGACACATTAGTTTGGGAGTCGGACGTATTCACACGGATAGGCTCTTTGTTTTTTTAATTATTTCAGACCCGCCAACAACCTTGGCAAGCCTGCGCTTGTAAAAGGTATGGAAGCCGACAGGTAGCCCCCTTGCACACTTTATTTTATCTATATATTGACAGTTTACTGAAATGCTTGAAATCTCCAAAGGCTTTCAGATAAACGTCACGCCACGGCGGGAAACCTGTCGCCAGCCACCAGCGTAATGTGCGTAATTTCAGGTGCGCAATTACGTCGCAAAGGTACACCCGTCGTACCGATGCCACGGCTGGTATACACCCACGACTGATTGACACGATATAAACCTTGCACATATTTCCGCCCTAAATACGGACGAATAAATGGCTTGCCGGGGGAAACTTGCACCTGCCCACCGTGGGTATGCCCAGAGAGCTGCAATGAAATGCGCGTATCGTGTGCATACCAATCCAGCATATCCGGCTCATGCGCCAGTAACACCACGGGTTTATCCCCGCGTAACTGCGCTAGGGTCGTATGAATATCCGGTTGCCCCAACCAGCCATCATCAATCCCTGCTAAGTGCAACAGCCCCTTGCCGTGTTGCAGGTCTAAACCGCGATTGCGTAATACCGGAATCCCGTGTTTAACAAAGGTTTCCTCAATCAATACCGGGTCAGTCTTAATATCATGATTCCCCATTACCGCAAAAATGCCGTAACGGGCATTTAACTTAGCGAGTGCTGGCACAAGATCAAGAATATCTTCCTCATCGTGCCAAACGTAATCCCCCGTTAACACCACCAAATCCGGCTTTAAGGCATTCGTTTTTTCCACCGCCCGTAGAATGTGTTCCACCTGTGTATACGGGCGCAGGTGCATGTCGGTTAATTGTACAATGGTGAAACCCTCCAACGCAGGCGGAAGGTTTTTCACCGGAATTTCCACAAATTCCTCGACCAACCAACGAATTTCATTACGCCGTTGATCATGCCGATCATCGTGAAAATAGCTCAGACGACCAATGCGGTTTAAGACCCGCTGCGGTGTCTTCGCGGCTGTTTTTAACATTGTTATACGCTCTCACTACATGCCGAAGCGGAATACATCGGTTTGTGTTACACCGGAATCGCGCACCATTTTCAGTGCGTGTGCATACGCACTCAAGATGCCGCCTGCGTACACAATACGCTCACGGAAATAGCGATCAGCATCCGGGTTATTGTTACTCGCATCCTCATTCAGTACGGATTCCACATAACGTACAATGAGTTGCTCAGGAATATAGCAAATGCGGTTATTTTTATAACTGCTCATGCGTAATTCCGCCACCGGATACGCCCCACCATCCGATGATGAAACACCAACGATTAATGCAGGCTTATGCGCAAGCTCACCAGCCCCCCAAAGTAGGAAAAAATTTTTTAATCCGGCGGGTACTTGCCCGTGCCATTCTGGGCAAACGATGACAAAAGCGTCGCTAGCGGTTAATTTCTCAGAAAGCGGGGTTAATAAAGACTGCCATTTTTCCTCACCGCGCCAAATGCCCTCATCCCATAATGGTAATGGGTTATCTGCCAAGGAAAAGATTTCGGTTTCATCCGCTTGCTGCTGGGCTAATAAGGATTGGGCAATAACCTTGGCAACTTTTTCACTTTGGGAATTAAGCCGATGGCTGCCACTGATAAGCATGATTTTCATCGCCGATTTCCTCGCACTAAAAAGCCGGGATATACCCGGCTTTCGACAGTCTGTCCAATAACCTTGCAGATTAAATAAACAAACAAATATCGGACTCGCCAGCAAACTCAAAGAATGCCGCTGCGCCCGCGTATTCCACACCATCAATGAATTGCGCGTGATCCATATCAAACAGGTCAACCGTCATTTGACAAGCAATGAATTTCACATCCGCTTCTTGGCATAATTCGCGTAATTCCGCCAAATCAGCCACACCTTTTTCTTTCATTTTCTTTTTCATCATGGCAGTCATCATGCCTTGCATCCCCGGTAATGCTTGCAATAAAACAGGCATGGGAACGGGCATTGGCATGGCGGGATTGCCTACCGATGTGACTTGCAAATCCAGATTTTTATTCAGTAATTGCAGCCCGTAAAATGTAAAGAAAATTTGCACATCATAGCCCAATGCTGCGGCTGTTGATGCCAGAATAAACGGTGGATAACCCCAATCCAAAGTCCCTTTGGTTGCGATAATCGCCAGCTTTTTCATAACGTTGTGTCTCTCGTGAAATTGACAATCCTGCGAACTCCAGAACTGAAATCCGCCCCTCCTACCTGCAATTTCACTATAACAGAATTTTCTAATTTAGGCAGCGTTAGGCAAAACGATCTTCTGCCCCGACTGATACCAGCCCATAATGCCACCACGCAAGTTAATGGCATTAATGCCCGTATTTTGCGCCAAATACATGCAGGCTTGTGCCGAACGCGCCCCACTGCGGCAATAAAACACAATGGTTTCATCGGGGGGTAATTCATTCATACGCATTGGCAGGGTATGCAATGGCATGAATTCTGAGCCTTCGATAATCCCTTGCGCCACTTCCGAAGCAGAACGCACATCAATCAGACGCACTTTTTCTGCTGAATCCAACAATTGTTTCAACGCGGGTGCGTCAACTTCACGAATACCAAACATAAGCAAAATAACCCATTAAATATCACAATATGCTGATATTCTAAATCAACAAGGTGGACTGTCAAGTTCCCGCAATTACGCTATAGTTTGCACATGAAACAGAAAACATTACCCCTTTGCATCGCCGCTAGCCTCTGGGCAATGAGTTTGCCTTGCATGGCCGCCCCCTCGCTCGAATCCCCCGATATTGGGAGTCGTATTAACCTGCCGGATTTCGGCGACCCTGCCAGCAGCGTGATGAGTAGCACTGAGGAAACCCAACTGGGGGTGAAATTAGTCCGCGAGTTACGTGGCACTGACCCCGTTATCGAAGACCCAGAGTTAAGCGCGTGGATTCAAGCGTTGGGTAAACGTTTGGCAGCACATGCCCCCAAAGGCGGGAATTTCTATTTCATGATCGTAAAAGACGCGGAAGTTAACGCCTATGCCCAACCCGGTGGCGTGGTGGTGATCAATTCCGGTCTCATTTTGAATACCAGTTCAGAAAGCGAATTAGCCGCTGTACTGGCGCATGAAATTGCCCACGTTGCGCAACGCCACATTGCCCGCATGATGGCAGATCAACGCGGTAGCCCGTTGCTCACAGGTTTGGGGGTATTAGCCGGAGCAGCCGCTGCGAGTAAAAGCCCTGATGCAGGGGAAGCGATTATTACGGGCACGATTGCCACCCAAGCCCATAAACAACTGGGGTTTTCACGCGATGCGGAATCCGAAGCAGATCGCGTGGGTTTACAAATCCTTGCAGGGGCGGGGTTTGACCCCAAAGCCATGCCCAGTTTCTTAGAAAAGCTCGACCGCCGTAGCGGTGATCAAATTTACGGTAACATCAGCAAATACCTGAGCACCCACCCGTTAAGCATTGATCGGGTCAGTGATACTCGCAGCCGCGCTAATCAAATGCCCAGCCCACCTGCACACGATGACACCACTTACTGGTATGCGCGGGAAAAATTACGCGCACTCACTGCTCCCGGCTCAACCGCACAGGGAAATAATCCTGCGGTTGCCGCATACGCCAAAGCCATGCGCTTAATCCGCAGCGGTAATGGTGCTGCCGCTTTGCAAACATTACCTGAAAACAATCCATTAGCCGTGCAATTAGCCACAGCACAAGCCTTAAACCTTGCTCGTCAATACACGCAAGCCGAACCCCTATTACTGTCATTGGCACGTAGTAACCCCAACAACGAAAGCGTTTTAACCCTATTGGGTGAAACCTTACTTGCCAATGACAAAGCGGCACAGGCTTGGCAACTGTTAGGCGCGGTACGCTTACAAGAATTAAGCAGCTTGGAATTTATTGAAATGCGCCAACGGGTCGCAGAACAAGCAGGTTTCGCAGCGGAAGCCTATACCAATGCCGCCGAACGCAGCTTACGCATGGGTGAATACAAAAGTGCCCGCGCTGTCTTGGAACAAGCCTCACGCCTACCCAATCTGCCAGCCACCACCGCAGCGCGATTAAATGCAATGGCGCAAGATATTAAGCGCACCGAGACGCAAGCCAAAGCATTGGATAAATTCTAACCTCATCGGCAAAGCTACCCACCCACTGGGCAGCTTTGTTTGCGCCTTGCTTGCGACTCAAGCACAATCGTGACACCTAATTACCGAAAGCTAAACCAACACCATGAGTCGCTTAAACCCCATTGCTGACGATGAACTTCGCGCCCGCTTGCATTTTTGGCGAGCCAAAGGCATTGGTCCTAGCAGTATGCGCCGTATTGTGGAATTTTTTGGCGGGGCGGCAACGGCTTTAACGGTCAGCGACAAAGCATTGCAAGAAGCAGGGCTAAAACCCGAAGGCATTGCGGCTTACCGCGCCCAAACGCCAGATGCCGCCAGTGCCGATTGGGAATGGTTACAAACGGCGGATACACACCACATTCTTGTGCCCGAAGATAGCCGTTACCCCGCGTTACTTGCCCGTATTCGTACCGCACCACCTGTATTATTTGTGCTGGGGAATGCCGAATTACTCAATGACCCGCAAATGGCGATTGTCGGCACACGCAATCCCACCCAAGGCGGCAAAGAAAACGCCCGCGCTTTCGCCGCACATTTCGCCACCAACGGTTTGACCGTTACCAGCGGTTTAGCGGTAGGCATTGACGCACACGCGCACGAAGCTGCCTTGGAAGCAGGCGGTAATAGCATTGCCGTCGTCGGTAATGGGTTGGACATTATGTACCCCTTGCGTAACCGCAAACTAGCCATGCAACTGGTGGAACACGGCGCGATAGTATCCGAGTTTCCGATTGGTATTCCTGCGCACCCGCAACACTTCCCCCGCCGCAATCGCATTATTAGCGGCATGAGTTTCGGCGTATTAATTGTCGAAGCGGCATTACAAAGCGGCACCTTAGTTACCGCTCGCCATGCGATGGAACAAGGGCGTGAAGTGTTTGCGATTCCCGGCTCTATCCATAACCCGTTGGCGCGGGGCTGCCACCACCTGATTAAACAAGGGGCAAAACTGGTCGAAACCGCTAGCGATATTCTGGAAGAAATCGCCCCCCAACTGAATGTCTGGTTGCAACAGGATAAAGCCACACCGCCGTCACCAACAGCATTCAGTTTCACCCAAGCGCAAGCCATTCCCGCACAAACGGAATTAGACCCCGAATACCAGCAAGTCCTTGCTGCGTTAGGCTACGAAGCCCTACCGATTGACCAGATTATCCTTAACACAGGCTTGACCGCTGAAGCAGTTTCATCCATTCTGCTGATGCTGGAACTACAGGGCTTTGTAGCAGCGTGTGGTGGTGGGCACTACATGCGGTTGGGGCCGGGAAACGGGAACTGATGAAAGAAAACACGCTGGATGTCCTTTTCTACCTTTTCGATAACTATCCTGACATGGGTGACAACCTGCCGGAAGACCGCGCCTCTATGCACGGCTACCTGCAAGACGCGGGGTTTCTTAACAGCGAAATTACCCGTGCTTTTGATTGGCTAGAAAGCCTCGGTGATGAAGCCGCACGGGTAGAAACGCCGTTTCGCTCCTCTGCAACCCGTATGTTTGCCCCCGAAGAGCAACGCTGGTTAGACAGCGAATGCCAAGGCTATTTGGTCTTTTTGGAACAAGCAGGCGTGATTAGCCCCGAAGCACGCGAACAAATCCTTGACCGCGTATTGGAACTGCAAGACGAAGATTTCAACCTCGACCGCCTGAAATGGGTGGTGTTAATGGTGCTGATTAATCGCCCCGAAGAAGGCAATAGCTTTTTATGGGCGGAAGGCATGAACCTTTACGGCGGCACACCTATCTTTCACTAATCCTACATTCACCCTACTGGCAGCTTGTGGCATCATACCGCCTTTGAATTAGCAACGAGCAACGTATTGCCATGACAAGCAACCCTAATTGGTTCACTGAATTATCCGATTCCGGCACGA
>CAZJDN010000034.1:14103-16805 GCA_964544775.1 uncultured Thiothrix sp. | reverse complement strand
GTAACGTGCGTCACCCGACAGCGTACACAATACGCGGATGCCTAAATGATCGAGCAGCGGTAAAACGTGCCAAAATTCACCCGCGATATTGTATTCACCGACCAAATTCACGTCATGAACCTTGAACGTTTCACTTTCCGCGCCGCGTGGTAAGGGGTCGGGTTCGCGTGTGCCGCAAACGTATTTCACCATCGCGTCGCCTGCAATGCGGTTGCCCAAGTTTTTCGTGCCGTAAAAACCAGCCGAATCCACGGGCACAACGGGCGTGCCCCAGCGTTCTTCGGCGGATTTGCAAATCGCTTCAATGTCGTCGCCAATCAGCGCGGGAATGCAAGTGTTGTAAACAAACACGGCGGCGGGGGCGTAATCATCAATCGCTTGCTTAATGGAATGGAACAAGCGTTTTTCGCCGCGTCCCATGATTACATCTTGTTCGGTTAAATCGGTGGTCATGCCGATTTTGTACAAACGTGGACCACTGGAACGTGTGCCACGGTTATCCCATGAACTGCCCGCGCAAGCAATACTACCGTGGACAATGTGCGCCACGTCCGCAATCGGTAATAAAGCAATTTGTGCGCCGTCGAATGCGCAACCACCTGCCGAAGCTCCCGGTTTGGGGCGTGCGCAACCGGATTTTTCCTTTTTATTGTGGGCGCAAGCGGGTTCGTTTAATAACTCGGCGATGTCCTTAGACTTCATCATGGGGCGTTACCTCGGCTCATGTCGTTGCAAAACGGTTGTGCAAAGCCTGTGCCAAGCGGATAACTGATTGTTTTAATAAAGATAGTGTCGTAGTGATTGTGGGAAAACCGACAAAGCCGCCAAAGGTTGGGGGGATTTGTGACAGGGGGAGTGATCAAGGTGTTGAAGTTCTTGGCTATAATCCTTGCATCTTCTCAATGGTTATTGGCTATGTGTTTTGCGTTATTGGCTGTGCGTCAGCATCCGACGTACCCGTTTATTTTGGCGGCAAATCGGGATGAATATTTCCACCGTCCGGCATTGCCATTGCACGAATGGGTGGACTTTCCCGCCATTGTTGGGGGGCGCGACGTGGAATCAGCGGGTTCTTGGTTGGCGTTAAATCAACAAACTGCTCGACTGGCATTGGTTACGAATTACCGTGCTGGCATTCCACAACCCGCCGCCCGTTCACGCGGGGCATTGGTACGCGATATGTTAATCAGCCACGATCTTGAGGTCAGTTTGCAGCAATTGGCGGCAGAACAGCAAAGTTATGGTGGTTTCAACCTCATTACAGGGCAATTGCCGGATCGGTTGTGGTTTTTTTCTAACCGTAATGGACAAGTGGTAATGCCATTAACGGCGGGAATTCATGCCTTGAGTAATGCCTCATTGGATACGCCTTGGCCGAAAGTGACGCGCGGTCAGCAGCGATTCGCGGCGATTCTTCAGCAAACCGGGGCGCGTTTGGTTGAAGATTTGTTCACGTTGTTGGCGGATACCACACCAGCGGCGGATGCCGATTTGCCCGATACGGGCATAGGCTTGGAAAAGGAACGCTGGCTGTCGTCGATTTTCATTACGGGCGAACAATACGGCACGCGCTGTTCAAGCGTGCTGTTGCTGGATACGGCGGGGCAAATCCATTTTCACGAACGCACGTTTGCCCCGCAACAAGTTACGCTGGAAACGTGCTACATTGCCGCTAACCGATCCAAAGCGCGGTAACTTAAGGCTTCGGTTAAATGTGCGGTGCGAATTTCGTCGCAAGCGGCAAGGTCAGCGATGGTGCGTGCCACTTTCAGAATGCGGTGGTAAGCCCGTGCCGACAGTTTGAAACGCTCCATTGCGGCATTGAGTAACTTTTGATCTTTTTCTTGCAATAAACAATGGCAATCGACTTCGCGTCCACTTAGGGCATTGTTGATTTTGCCTTGGCGTTGTTGCTGGCGGTTGCGAGCGGTTTCGACCCGACGACGTACTTCGGCACTGCTTTCCCCTGCTTGGAGTGATTGCAGGTCTGCTTGTTTCACACGCGGTACTTCAATTTGCAGATCAATCCGATCCAGAAACGGGGCAGAAATGCGGCTGCGGTGACGGCGTTGTTGTTCCGGTGAACATTCACAGTTTTCGCGCAAATCACAAGCACGCCCTTGCGGACAAGGATTCATGGCGGCAACAAGTTGGAAGCGTGCGGGGTAAGTGGCTTGGCGCGCGGCACGCGATAGGGTGATTTTGCCCGTTTCCAATGGTTCACGCAGTACGTCCAGCACGCTGCGGTCAAATTCGGTGAGTTCGTCGAGGAATAAGACCCCGTGATGCGCCAGCGAAATTTCCCCCGGTTTTACTTGCGAACCCCCACCGACTAATGCCACGCCAGAAGAGGTATGGTGCGGCTCACGTACTGGGCGTTGCCCCCAATGCTGGCAATCAAACCCGTGGTGGCTAATGGAGGCAATCGCTGCTGATTCCAAGGCTTCGGTTTCATTTAATGGGGGTAAAATCGTTGCCAATCGATTCGCCAGCATGGTTTTGCCCGTCCCCGGTGGTCCGACCATGAGTAAGTTATGCCCACCCGCAGCGGCAATTTCCAACGCCCGTCGCGCCATGAATTGCCCTTTCACATCGCTTAAATCAAATGGGTAATGCACGCTGGTGGTTTGGATAGGTTGCTCCCAACGTACCAGCGGGGTTGCGTTGTGCAAGTGTTCGACGACTTCGCTTAAATGCTGGGC